>NZ_JAFFQE010000003.1:0-312726 GCF_016919005.1 Desulfopila inferna | reverse complement strand
ACCGCTTCGGTGCTGTCGGCGATTATGTCCTCGGTCTCACCTTTATTTCTCCAACCGGAGAGGTGGTCCGCACCGGTGGCAAGACTGTCAAAAATGTCAGCGGCTACGATTTCACAAAACTTCTGGGAAGTTCATGGGGGACCATGGGCATCATCTCCTCCGTTACTCTGAAGCTGATGCCGCTTCCCGAACAGGAAATCGTGCTGGTCCGCCATTTTGACCGGGCAGAAGACGCACTCGCAGAAAGTGTTAAGATCATGTCAGTCAGGCCGGCCCTCTCCTCCTGTAATCTCTTTGTGCAGAAAAAGGATAAGGATGCAGAATCACGCACCACCTTGTCACTGTCCCTGGAAGGCAGCAGGGAATTTCTGGAGTCCCAGCTCAAGGTGCTGCAGTTGACACCGGAGTGGGACGTAGCCAATGATGCCGCCACCCTTGCAGCTGCCCGGGAATCGCACCTGATCTCGCGGAGGATAATGAAGGATGGCTTCTTTCATACCGCAATCATAGATAAACGGGAGCTCCAGCGCGCCATAAGTGCCATTCGGTTTCTTGAAAAACGACACTGTCTGTTCGACTTTGACATCAGCGCCGGAGTACTCGAGTTTTCAGCACCGGGATATCCGCGAAACCCTGCTGAGGAATTTGTCGAAGAGTGGCGCAACAGCACCAGGGATCTGCAGAGCCTGGTCCGGGACGCACTCCTGCCAGATGAACTCAACCCGCTCCTCGGCAGAATATTGCCCACCATTGACCCACAGCGGATAATGTTCAGGAACAATATTTTTTCAAGGAGATACAATCTTGGCTAGAGAATACGGTAAGACAGAACTGCTGGAAAAAATACTGCAGTGCAATCGCTGCGGAACCTGTCAGGATGTCTGCCCCACATACATGATTACCGGAAACGAGAACGATGTCGCCAGGAGCCGATTACGTCTGATCCGTTTGGTTGCGGAAGGGAAATATGCCTGGGGAGAAGAAGCCGAACTTTCCGCCAGTATCAGGAGCTGCCTGCTCTGCAAGGCCTGCGTGAGCAACTGTCCCTCCAATGTACCGACGGATGAGATCATGATGCATGCCCGCAACGAGATCAACAAGGCCTCCGGCATGCCGCTTTTCAATCGCCTTGCCTATCGCGGTGTCTTCTCCCACAGCGACCGCTTGAGTATTCTTGCCAAGCTCCTGCGCATGTACCAGCGCAGCTTTGCCAGCAGTCTGGTCAGGAAAAGCGGCTTTCTCAATCTCTTGAAAAACTATGGTAAGGCCGAAGAGTTGCTGCCGCCCATTCCGGCCAGGTCACTGAAGGCGAGACTGCCGGAATTGCTCCCCAATGGGCTTGATTCCAAACACCGTATCGTCTATTTCAGCGGATGTGCCATCAATGCCTTCTATGGTCGCTTTGGCATGGCCACCATCGAGGTGTTGCGCCACAACAGGTGTCATGTAGATGTTCCTTCTGTGGTCTGCTGCGGCGGCCCCCATCTGAGCGGCGGTGATTTTGCCGAAGCAAGACGCCTTGCCCGGATCAATATTGACACCATCCTGGCCCTGGAGCCGGATGCGATTGTCACGGACTGTGCAACCTGCAGCGGCATCATGAAAGAATACGACAAACTCTTTGAAGACGACCCTGCCTATCTCGAAAAATCAAAAATATTTGCGGAAAAGATCAAGGACATCAATGAGTTCCTGGGCAGCATCGATCTTCGACCGGCAGAGCACGGCGTGCGGGGAACTGCGACCATCCACAATCCCTGCCACTTGAGAGAACCGCATCTCGCCAAGCCTCCCCGCCAACTTCTCCGGCAGATACCCGAGCTGACTTTCGTCGCGATGGATGATGCCGACATGTGCTGCGGCGGTGCAGGATCGTATGGCGCATTGCATCCGGATACATCAAGAACAATTCTCGAAAAAAAGATGCACGGATTTGTCGCAAGCGAGGCTGATTATCTGGTGACTTCCTGCCCGGCCTGTGCCATGCAGCTCGAATTCGGCCTGCGCAGACATAACCTCAAAGGCACCGTTGTTCACCCGGTTGAGCTTCTGGCCAAGGCCTATAATTTTAAAAGATCCGCTGAGAAATGAGAAGGAGCTGCCCATGAAATATCCCGCATTTTCGTTGGTTAAACAACACTTCACCACTACCCCAATTGACGATGTGGCCGCGGCCGTCCGAACCGAGCTGCACAATCTTCGGCTCTCCGACAGAATATTTCCCGGACACACCGTTGCCATAACTGTCGGCAGCCGGGGGATCGCCAATATTAAAATCGTTCTGTCAACTCTGGTCGAAGAACTGAAAGGGATAGGCGCTAAGCCTTTTCTTGTGCCATCCATGGGATCCCATGGTGGAGCAACGGCCGATGGGCAGGTGAAACTGCTGGCGGGTTACGGCATCACCGAAGAAAATATAGGCGCACCGGTTATATCGGATATGGCTGTGATCGAGTTGGGCAGATCTGAGCTTGGTCTGCCGGTCTATCTCGATAAAATGGCATATTCGGCCGAGCATATCATCGTCATGAACAGAGTCAAACCGCATACCGATTTTGAAGCACCGGTGGAAAGCGGCATTATCAAGATGATGACCATTGGTCTCGGCAAGCAGAAGGGTGCTGAGCAGTATCATAATGCTGTCCTGGAACATGGTTACTACAAGATCCTGATGGCCCATGCCAGGATCATCATGAAAAAGGCACCTGTTACCATGGGTATCGGCCTGGTAGAAAACCAGCTTGATCAGACACAAATCATCAAAGCTGTATGGGCGGAAGATATTGAAGAGACGGAAGTCGCCCTCCAGCAAATATCCAAGACCCTGCTCCCCAGGATTCCCTTCAAGGAAATAGACCTTTTGATAGTAGACGAGATGGGCAAGGATATCAGCGGAACCTGCATGGACCAGAACGTCATTGCCCGCACGGTGATACGAGTGGGCACGGCACCCCGGGAGCCGAAGATCAGGAGAATATTCGTCAGAGATCTAACCGAGAAAAGCCAGGGTATGGCCACGGGAATCGGCAACGCCGATTTCACCACCACCAGGCTTGTCTCCAAAATAGATCGAAACGCCACGTATATCAACTGTCTCTCGGCCTGTGAGCCGGAAATGGCTGCAATCCCGCCTTACTACGATAGCGACAGGGAGATTCTTGACCAGGCCCTGAAGACCATTGGTTTGATTGAGCCGGAGGAGGCCAGGGTAGTCCATATACGCAACACCCTCGATTTGTCCTATATGTGGATTTCAGAAGCCCTGCTTGCTGAGGCAAGAACGGTTAAGGCGTTGGAAATACTAAGCGATACGCAACCGCTGCAGCTCTCCGGGGAAGGCAATATCATCGCAAAGTGGCCGGCATAATCGCGGCGCATTACTCTAACTATTAAATCGGCAGATAATTACAAGGAGGCTCATCATGCCTAGAAAAACTATTTTTGATCTGTACCAGATGAAAAAGGCGGGAGAAAAAATCGCCTGGTTGACCAGTTACGATTTTCCCACGGCGCAGTTCGCTCAGGAGGCCGGTATGGAAATGATCCTGGTCGGCGACAGCCTGGGAATGTGTGTCTATGGATACAACGGAACGGTGCCGGTGACCATGGATCAGTGTATCGCCCATTGTGATGCGGTACGGCGGGGAGCCCCGGACTGTTTTGTGGTCGGCGATATGCCTTTCGGCTCTTATCAGTCATCCGATGAACAGGCCGTCGACAATGCCGTACGTTTCCTCAAAGGAGCGGATGTCGATGCTGTCAAGCTGGAGGGCGGTGTTCGTATTGCCAGCCGCATCAGGGCTATCACCGATGCCGGCATCAATGTCATCGGCCATATTGGCCTGACTCCGCAAAGCTCCGGGCAACTCGGCGGTCACAAGGCCCAGGGGCGAACTGCTGAAACTGCAAAATTGGTGGTGGATGACGCCTTGGCTGTTCAGGCTGCGGGTGCAAAGATGATCCTGGTGGAGGCCGTTCCCCCGGAGGTTCAGAAATACATATGGGAGACCCTGGAGATTCCAGTCATGTCCATCGGTGCCGGTCCCCATTGTGACGGCCAACTGCTGATCGTCAGCGACCTGATCGGCCAGTTCCAGGCCTTCACACCAAAATTCGTCAAAAAATATTGCAACATAGCTGAAGTTATAACTAAGGCAATGAAAGAATATGTGGCGGAAGTAAAGGACTGTTCCTTCCCCGATGAAAACAAATACTGCTATAAAATGATCGAAGGAGAACAGGAGAAATTCCTTAAATCTGTGAAGAATCCCCGGAAGTGAGATTACCCTGACAACAAGCCAGGGACTTCAGTAAATAGTATTTTGTTACTGCATGTGGAATCTCGGTCATTCTTCAAGGCCAGGTTCCACATGCTGCATATTAACCCGTACGGGAGCGGCTCTTCAGGCGATTTATTCCACCGCCTCAATCAACTTGCTGCCAGCCTTGAATTTCACAATCTTCTTGGCGGGGATCTGGATGGTCTCTCCAGTTTGAGGATTACGACCATCCCGAGCTGCCCGTTCGCTTACCGAAAATGTGCCAAATCCGATAAGGGTTACCTTATCTCCCTTCCCGACTGCCTCTGCGATAGCATCCAGGATACTTTTCAGTGCTTTCTCGGCATCTGTTTTACTTAAACCGGAATTTTTTGCTACTTTTTCTATTAGCTCGCCTTTGTTCATAATTTCTCCTCAAGTTTTCTCCAGTGGATAGTAAAAAAAACGTTACCCTGATTGACTTAGCAAAGCATTTCATCTCTGGCAAGGTTATTTATCATCTTTAGCCTGAAGACATGTTTTAATGAAGGCTTCGGTTTCATGGGAAGGTCCGAGTAAGCAAAAGCAGTTATTTATAGTGATCTTTCCCGGTTTTGATTCATCATGATATAAGACCGCCAGCAATCTTAAGGAAAACGTGCATTGATAATGCCAGTCAGCAATGATACTATTGGCTGATTATTTTAGAAAAATTCAGCCAAAGATACTTGTCTTCCAGACAAGTCATCAAGAATATTCAGAAATATATTTGTTGCGTCATTCCGGTCCCGGATCGGAATTCGGGATGATGGATTCTGGACCAGAATGACGGTAAAAATGGGCTTTTGTGAAATATCCAAGGTCGGCAATATGAAACTGGCTGGGTTTCATTGGTTATCAGAAATTTTTTCAGGTACAGTGGATGAAAGAGAATGAGATCAGATCGAGTGAAGAGTTTTCACAAAAGCTAGCAGAAAAAGATCGTCTGTATCGGGAAAAATCCCGTTGGCTGGATAATCTTCACCATCTCCTTGACGATATGACGGCGGGTGTCGGCATTGCCGAAATCATCCCCGGTCCGGATGGTGAGACCCTCGATTTCCGCATCCTTGAAATAAACGAAACCCTTGGCCGTCTTCTCAATGTTCTCCCAAAGGAGGTCCCTGGCACAACCATCCTGCAATTACTGCCGAATGCAGAAAAGAGCTGGCTGCAAATATTTGGCGATGTTGTAATACATCGGAAACCAGCCCAATTCGAGAAGTACAGTTCCCATTTTGAGAAATGGTTCAAGGTGCAGGCTTCCTCACCTGATCCGGGCGTTTTGCATTTTCTCCTCATTGATATCACCGCCGCCAAGCAGGCGGAACAGGAACTTGCAAAAAACCGTCTGCTTCTCGATCAGGCGGACCAGCTCTCCCTTTCGGGTGCATGGGAATGGATAATTGGAACGAATCAATACACTTTCTCTCCTGGGTGGCTTTCTATCCACGGCTGCAGGAAGGCTCCGCACACACGGGATGAAATTATGGCATTGACTCATCCGGATGATCGCACAGCCATAATGGATGAGTTGGCGAATGCACGAAAAAATTTCGAAAATTACTTCATCGAGCACCGTATCATCCGCCAGGATAACGGCAAGGTCCACTATGTCCACGTGGATGGACAGTTGGACATAGGCCCTTCCGGGGAGATTAGCAGGATCTATGGAATAACCAGGGATATCACCGAACAAAAAATATCGGAAAAGGCAAATCAACGGCAAAATATGCTGATGAGCGGAATCAACAGCATTTTCGCCGCAGTGGTCAAGAGTGCCGACGATAAGGAATTTGGATCAACCTGTCTCTCGGTGGTGGAAAGGGTTACGAAAAGCCCTCTCTCCCTGCTCGGCGAAACCGGCTCTGATGGATATCTCAGGGATATCGCTACTTTCAATCCCACCTGGGAAAAATGCTCCCTGATTAACCAGCAGGATCCTAGAAATAAGCCGTGGCTACCTCATCTGGAAGGACTTTATGCGACTGTCTTTAAAGAAGGAATTGGTCTTCTAACCAATGATCCGGCTGCCCATCCCGACAGCAGGGGAGTGCCGCCCGGACATCCGGAGTTGAAGTGCTTCATGGCCGCACCATTGAAGCTCGGTGGAAATACAACCGGAATGATTTCGGTGGCCAACCGTGATGGAGGTTACACGGATGAAGACCTGGCCGCTCTTAAAACCCTTGCCCGCGTTATCAGCGAGTGCCTATCCCAGCGGCGTGCCCAGAAAGCCCTCATAGATCAGGAAATCCGCTACCGCAATCTTTTCATGAGTTCTCCCGACGCCATTTTCGTGAACCTGGAAGGTGAAATATCTCTGGTAAACGATGCCTGTATCAGAATGTTTGGGGCACGGACGGCCAAGGATCTACTCGGCAAATCCCCCTGCGACCTTTACCATCCCGACTATCATTTGTTGATAGGTGAGCGGATTATGAGAATATGGGAGCATCATGAATCACTCCCTCCCTATGAAGCAAAAATCATCCGCCTTGACGGCAGGCCGGTTGACGTGGAAGCCACCTCCGCCGGTTTTCTTTTTGGTGAATCAAGGGCCATACATGTAATATTGCGTGATATTACCAAGCGTAAACAGTCGGAGAAGGATCTGGAACGCTCCAACAAGGAACTCGAAGAATTTGCCTATGCCATCTCTCATGACCTTCAGGAGCCCATCCGCTCGATCATTGGCTTTCTCCAACTTTATATTGCAAAAAAGCAAACTGATAAGATTGACGATAAGGCTCTTATGTATCTCGACAGGGCGATAGCAGCCAGTCATCGTATGAAGAGCCTTATCGGCAACTTGCTGTCCCTCTCCCGGGTTTCCACCAATGGCTTCAAAGTTGCGCCGACGGAACTCAACCACGCAGTAGGCACTGTTCTTGAAAATCTCCATTCAACTCTCAAGGCGAGAAATGTGGCGGTAATCTGCCACGATCTGCCTGTCCTGACGGTCGATGCGAGTCTGATCCAGCGCCTTTTTCAGAACCTTATAGCGAATGCCATCAAATATAATACCAGTCATGCGCCTACGGTCAAAATCGGATGCCGCCCTTCCGCTGATGGTTATGAGTTTTTTGTAAAGGACAACGGCATAGGTATTGAGCAAAAATTTCAGGAACGGATTTTCAAACCTTTTCAGCGGCTGCATTCAGATCAGGAATACGAGGGTATGGGCATGGGACTGACCTTGTGCAAAAAAATCGTGCTACGCCACCACGGCAGGATCTGGGTGGACTCACAACCTGGAAAAGGCACAACCGTTTATTTCACATTATCCGCAAGTCTTGGAGGTCATGACTTTAGTTCGGGAGCAGCGCATTTGTAAATGGTCAGAAGAAGCTGCAGATACATAGACTATGGGGGGTAAGGCCGAAGATGAAGCTCACCCTCCTCCGCGGGTGCATCCACAGACAGCTCGAAACCTCACACTCTCAAAGTAGTTTTTCCTTCGGCTATATTACGGACCACTTATATACCTGCGATAATTATCCCCGGCAGCATCCTTCAGCGGAGAAGTAGCGCAGCGTAGTGCGCTATGGTGAGAACTGATTGCGATTTCCGCAGGCGGAAAAGAGACCGGAGAGTCGGGCACATCCCTTGAGGAAAAGATCGCAGCAGCAGCCTCTTCCGCGAGGATACGTGTTATATAGGCCCTAACTGCCTGGGCTTGATGGTTCCCTATCTCGATATTAACGTCAGCTTTACCGCTTAATCGACAATCAGGCGAATAACATGCAAGACAAACGATATGGCATTGCCAACACCATATCGTTTTTTGTGCCAAGCCGGCAGTGCCGTCTGTACTGTGGTCTACTGCCGGCTTATAGGTGATATTGGTAGTGACCGCATCGTAATTTAAGGGGAAGTCAATACCGTGAAGCGGTATTATTCTTGTCGTCGGACTTTGCCGGATGTCAGTGAGTGGAATCCTTTTGTCGCTCAGTCTTTCTTGCCGAATAATGGCAAGGCTTGCTGCATCGACAGCTTAGTGGATAATTCGTACAAACAGGGGTATAATGTGTTATGCTTTTTTTGCTTCAGGTCCTGTCTAGGAAAGTTCAGGCGCAAGATGTAGGCAGAGTACGTTTTCCCCGGGAGGCAGTCTCCGGCTTTTGGGGTTTTCGTGATGGTTTGTCACGTCGTGGGTTGCTGCAATCGAGGTTTGGCACGGCTGTTCGCAAAGAGAAGGGCGAAGCTTGCTTTCCCGCTATAATTCATTTCTCATCAAGGAATACACTACCATGGATCCTGTCGAACAATCACCTCGGTTCGGTGCCGGGAAGAGAGCCACCTCATTCTGGGGGGAGTTTAAGAACTTTGCTTTCAAGGGGAATGTGATCGACCTCGCCGTTGGCGTGGTCATCGGCATTGCCTTCGGCAAGATCATCGATTCCCTCGTCAATCACTTGATCATGCCGCTCATCGGTGTAATTTTTCCCGGAGAACAAGGCTACCTCAGCTGGAAATGGGTGATCAACGGCCAGGAGATTCCCTATGGTTTGCTGCTTGGAGAAATCATTAACTTCCTGATTGTGGCGCTGGCGCTGTTCATCTTCACTGTGAAGATTGTCGGCATGATGAGGAAGGAAGAGAAAAAGGAGGCCGCTGTTCCGCCGGCGCCAACCAGGGAGGAGGAATTGCTGACCGAGATCCGTGACCTGTTAAAGCACAAATCAGCCTGACCGGAATGCTGCCTCATATTTCAATCAGGGGAAGGCAGCACCTGTCCGGACTGCGAATACAGGACGGATATGTTCCCGAGAAACACATGGCGGCAAGGCGTTTCACGGCAGAAAGGTCTTGTGCATTTCTGATGGAGAAAGAGTGAATGAAAATATCGGAATGGTTGGATAGTAAGGAGGCAGAGAACATTGATGTCTCGCAGATTGAATTACCAGGGAATATGGCCTACATCGAAGATCCGGACGAAACTATCTTTTACAAAGAGGTGAAACCCTGCGGATTGTTCTGTACCAGGAATCACCCCTTTTCCACGGTCGAACGTTTCGGACACTGGTATTACTGTAGAGGCCAGGACAAAGAGGCAGGTATCCACTCCTCGGAGATGAAGTGGAAGCTGTTTACCAGGGATAGGGATCTTGCTCTGCGGACGGCTAAAGAGCACATCGAATAACGACTGATACCAGACCACCTACGTCTATTAACAGGAAGGTTATCCTCGAGAAAACCCTCGGCGAGGTGCTGCCTTTGTGCTTCCGATTGAGCCCGTGCAGCGACAGGCGCCGTTGCGAACGTGACCTGCGGAGCGATTGCCGACTATGTTATTCAATGCTCCACGGTCGACGCGAAAAACACGTGCGGCAGAGCGGCGGCTCGGCCTGTTTTACAAGCGTAAACAATTACATGAAGGAGTCGTAGCATGCCGTATGTCAATATCAGAGTGACCAATGAGGGCGTAACTGCCCAGCAAAAAGCGGAGCTTATCTCAGGCGTTACCGAATTGCTTCAGAAAGTGCTGCATAAAAATCCTGCCACCACCGTAGTGGTAATTGACGAGATAGAAACGGATAACTGGGGGATAGGCGGCGAGCAGGTAACCAATCTGCGGAAAAAGGGGAAGAGCTGATGTCAGAATATAGAGGAAAGCAAAAACAGCAGGTATTTGCTTCCGACAGCGATGATAATTTTTTTTAATATCTACACGAACACAGCAACAGATCATGATCGGGTTGTTCTCCGTCGGCAATCGATGAGTACAAAATTTTGCTACAGAAGCCTCCTTCCATACGTTTTTAAGTGATGCTTATTATAGCTGAGTAAAGTTGAATAACCTTTCAGCCCCACATTTTCACCCGCTCGAAAAAGTATGAGCATCTCGGATGCGTTGCACGCCAAATCCAAACAATGGCAAATTGCATAGCATTTTCATCTATTACTCAAATCCTACAACTTCAGTAAGCTGCGGCTATGCTGTATTTTTATGCATTCTCACCCTGCTTGACAGCTTAAAAAAATTCTTGACTTACTTGTTGTCTATTGTATACAAAGTGGAAATGAGTTTACTTGATTTGATTGAATTCAGGGCAAGGTGTTTTTTATAGGAATGCGCCGTAGCGGGTTAACGGGCAAAAAGAAGGGGCTCATTCAAAAACAAGAAGGAGATTTCCATGTTAAACAAGAAGATGAATTGGCTGGTAGGGATCGTTTGTGCATTAATGCTTACCGCAGCGTTACCATCGGATGGCTTAAGTGAGGATAAAAAAGTCTATACGCTAAAGTTTGCCTGGAATGATATTTGGGGGCCCAAGTTTCGTGCATCCCAAATATATAGACCAGGCGGAGAAATGCAAAGGATGCTTCACGAAAGGAGTGGCGGCCGCATCCAGCTGGAAATCATTCCGCGCATGTTTTCAACCGGTGACATGTTTGCCGCTGTAGCCAGAGGTAAGGCTGACGCGGGCGATATCGCCATGCCTTATCTTTCAGGAACATATCCCATTTGGAACTGGGGCGAGATTCCCGGTATCGTTAGCGAGGATCCAGTTGAGGGGCTAGCTGAGGAATTGGCTGTATATCAGGATCCCGAGGTTATGAAAATATATGACGAAACTCTCAAAAAATATAATCTCAAATTCTGGTTCGTAACCCAGTGGGATCCAGCGAACGGGATTTGGAGCAATAAAGATATTACGACTCTCGACCAGCTCCAGGGCATGAAAATTCGTGTAGGCGGGTATTTGCCGACCCAGGGCGTTAAAGCTCTAGGAGCTAGCCCTATTACTATCGCGGGGTCAGAACTGGCTCCTGCAATGATGGCCGGAACCATTGATGGAGTTCTGACAAGTCTTGGATATGGATACTCCATCGGTCTCGCCACGGTAGCTAAAAACTTCACGATTACACCGCTTTCTCCCACCTGGACAGCGGTTACCCTCTTGAACGAAAAGTCCTTCAATGCATTGCCGGCTGATCTTCAGGAAGTGGTTATGGAAGTAGGGCGCGAGCTGCAGCAGATGGTTTCTTTATCAACCACTGCGGAATATGTGATGAGCCTCGATACTGTGGATATGTCCGGCGTCAAAAGGACCAGGTTGAATAAGGCGGATCTGGCAAAGGCAGTAGAGGGCGCCGCAGTTGTTGAAAAAGAATGGCTCGAGGCAGATGGCCCCTGGAAAGAGGAACGCCCGAAACTTCTGAAAGCGGTTAAAAGCGCCGTCACCGAGTATAGAAATTTTACTGGTAAATGATTTCTCTGTCTTTTGAGTGGCTGCCGATAGCATTTTTGTCGGGAGCCATTCTGAACCGGGTTGGATAATTCATGCGAAAATTCATTGGAATAATAGAAAAAATTACTGATATATTGAGTGGATATATACCTGCTTTGCTGGTGTTCCTCCTCATGGTGATGGTCCTTATAGAAGTAATAACCCGGTATGTTTTTAATGCACCTATTTCAATTGCCGAAGAGCTGGGTGGATACATGCTAGTGGCCATTACTTTTCTAGGGCTCGGCTATACCTGGAAAGAACGCAGTCATGTGAGTGTTGAGTTATTCACCAATATCCTGCCGGAAAAGATGAGGAAATGGGTGCGATTTTTCACTTTGACGCTTGCTGTTATTTTTTGTTGGCCGCTGATTGCCGGCAGTTATGAATTGCTTCAGGATTCAATTTTCTTCGGAGCACGAAGCGGCACCTGGCTGAAGATACCGCTGGTCATCCCTCAGTCATTTCTCTTGATTGGTTCAGGACTTCTGTTGTTGCAGTTGATTGCAGAGGTCATCAAGGCAATACTCCCAATGAAACATTCCGCAGGAGAGAACAGCTAATGGATTACCAAATTCTGATAGCCTTTGCATTGGTGGGTTTACTTTTTTGTCTTTTGATCTCAGGGCTCGAAATTGGCTGGTCGGTTGGAATTACGGCGGTTGTCGGGCTAGTTTGGTATGTAGATCAACCCCTCGGCCAATTGGCAGAGACCTCCTTCGGAGCACTTAACTCCTTTACCTTGACTGCTCTGCCTTTGTTTATATTTATGGGTGGAATACTCGGGAATACCGGTATTAACGAGCGCCTTTTCGGTGCCATTGAAAAGTGGGTGGGGGGGTTACCGGGCGGCCTTGCATGCTCGGTCATTTGTGGAAATGCCGTGTTTGGCGCTATGTGCGGATCAACCATTGCCGCGACGGCTACCTTTGGAAAGGTGGCTTTTCCTGTCATGGAAAAGAAAAAATATTCTCCAAAACTGGCCTTGGGATCAATCGCCTCTGGAACGGTGCTGGCGCCATTGATCCCGCCGAGCATTCTTCTGATCCTTTACGGAGCCTGGCAGGGACTTTCTATTGTAGACCTGCTTGCTGCCGGTTTGATTCCGGGATTGACTCTAACTTTTCTTTTTATCATCGCCATTATCATTCAGGTGAAGCTGAATCCATCTCTTGCCCCTGCCACCGCTCAATATTCCTGGAGCGCCAAATTTCGGGCCTTGCTGGAGGTGTTTCCTTTTGCCGGAGTTATTTTCGGGGTATTGGGAGCCATATTCGGCGGCATCATGACCCCTACTGAGGCAGCTGCGCTGGGTGCATTTCTGAGCATTCTTCTTACGCTGGCTTATAGAAAATTGACATTTGCCATCGTGCAAAAAAGTCTTCTGGATACCGTCAAGATTACTGCGTTTTCACTTTTTATCATGGCCATGAGTTCTCTGATTTCTCATGTTTTCAATTCGGCGGGAATTATCCCCATGATAAAGGATTTTGTCATCGCACTCCCGGTTGGAAAGTATGGTATCTTGCTGCTTTTTTTCGTGATGTACCTAATTCTTGGTATGTTTTTCGACTCTTGGTCGATGCTTTTCCTCACCTTTCCATTCGTCATGCCTATTATTGTAGGTCTTGATATCAATCCCATATGGTGGGGAATAGTCTACGTAATGGCGGGTGAGCAGAGCACCATTACTCCACCTTTTGGACTAACCCTCTTCGTCTTGAAAGGAGTAGTGCCTCATCATTCCATGGGAACTATTGTCCGGGGATCGTTACCGTTTCTAATTCCAATTTATATCAATATATTGTTGCTGTTTATGTTTCCCCAACTCGCCTTGTGGCTTCCTAATTTTCTCAAGGGAGGCTGAGGCCGGGTAATTTCGGATTTATGGTCATTGTGTCGGAGCAGAAGGTCTTTTGACTAAGAACATTGTACCGACCGAAAAAAAAATCATAATTTGTCCAGGTTGAGCTGCTTTCAGCCAGCCTGTGAGCAAAGGAGTAGATACAATGAGTTTCAACACGAGAATGCGTTACTACAAAGATGATGAACTTCAACTCACGAAAGATCGAATTTATGAGCTTCTGGGAAAACGGGGGGCTCGCATCGATCACAAACTGATTCTCGATCTTTTCCATCAAGAGGGAGCTATAGTCGATTTTGATTCGAAAATCGTCAAATTTCCCAGAGCATTTCTTGAGGAACAGGTCGCCCGCGCACCAAAGGAATTTACTCTGGTCGGCAAAAAAGGCAAGCATCCGATGAAGTTCCCGCACCCGGAAGGACTGTTTTATACAAGAACCTGTACTGGTGGACAGAATTGGCTTGATCCCGAAACCAATGACTTTCACAGGGTCACGCAAGACAATTTAGCGTATTGGGCGCGCCTCGCCCAAAAATTAGAGCACATCGATTACATTCCATATCTTGTGGTCAATGATGTCCCCTCTGCGACAGCTGATATTCATTCGCTCAGGATTATGCTGGAGAATGTGGAAAAACATATTTGGATCCAACCCTACGTCGGTGAAAGTGTAGAATATCTCATCCAACTTCTTGTTGCGGCGGCTGGCAGCAAGGAGGCGTTAAAAGAAAACCCCTTAGCCAGTTTTGTTGCCTGTTCTTTAAGCCCCTTTGACTTTAAGTGGATGGATATGGAGATTATCTATCAGGCTGCAACCCATGGATGTCCCCTGCAGACATGCTCTCTCCCTGGTTCTGGGGCTACCGGCCCGTTCACTGCGCCCGGTACCGTCATGCTCTCAGCTGCGGAAAATCTTGTCATGCTTTCCGCGGCCCAAGTGGTTAATCCCGGGATTCCCGTGGTTGCCACTTCTCTGCAGTTTTCTGCCGACATGAGAACCGGAAGAAGCCTCCAATCAAGTGTTGAATCCCTTCGGCAGTCTGCATTGTTTGTTCAACTCATGTTCGATGGATTTGGTCTTCCCGGTCACACATATGGCAGCGGTTCAGACTCTCCGGACATAGATGGGCAGGGGATGGTGGAAAGGGCAATGCGGGCAGTTTTGATGGCCGGATATGGTGCCCAGGTGCTTGGCGGTGCAGGTCAATTGGAAACCGCATGCTCGGTAAGTCCGATTGCTCTCGCCGTCGATAATGAAATTTTTGGCATGACCAAGGCGGTTCTCGCAAAAATGGAGTTTGACGACGACCAAATGGCCTTCAAAGAGCTGATGGAAATCAAACCTGGTGGACAATTCCTGACCAGCACTCACACCTTCAAGCACTGCAGAGAGGTTGCAGTCCCCATTAACTTTACTCGCAGTCCACGAGACTCTTGGGCCATCGAAGGGAGCCGGGGACTTAATGAGCGGGTTCAAAAATACCTGCGCGAGATTATGGCGGATGCTGGGCCTATTGAATTAGCGGAAGGTGTTAAAAGGGAGATGGAAGGGATAACGGCACTGGCGGATGAACGATTATGCACTGGTGATTAACTGAGAAAGATATCCATGCCAAAATGTGTCCCCGAACAAGAACCAAATCTGTCTGATACCAAAATGCTGACAAAACACTGTTTCTTATTGAAGGAATAAAAACTGGTCGGACGACGATACATTGTTTTTTAGTTAACAAAATTTATAAGGAGTTCATATTATGTCGGATTTGCAAATTATAACGGAGACCCTCATTTCTGGTGATGGTGAGAAGTTACTGGAACTCGTTAAAAAAGCCATCGATGCTGGAATCCCAGTTAATGATATTCTTCAAAAAGGACTGATCGCCGGTATGGACATTGTTGGCGAGAAAATGGAAACGGGAGAGATGTTCATACCGGAGGTTCTCATGTCTGCACAGGCTATGGGAGCTTCAGTCGAAATCCTTAAGCCGCTGCTTTCGGAAGGAGAAGCATCATCTGCCGGTAAAGTAGTTATTGGAACTGTAAAGGGAGACCTTCATGATATCGGAAAAAATCTGGTGGTGATGATGCTCGAAAGTGCAGGATTTGAGATTATTGATCTGGGTGTTGATGTTGATCCGGAAAAATTCGTTGAGGCCATTAAAGAAAACAAACCCAATATTGTAGGACTTTCCGCCCTGCTGACCACCACTCTGCCGATGATGAAGAAAACGGTATCCTGTATAGAGGAAGCAGGGTTAAGAGATACAATGAAAATTTTAATAGGCGGTGCCCCGGTTAATCAGGCATTTGCTGATGAAATTAAAGTAGATGGATACGCCCCTGATGCCGGTGTAGCCTGCAAGATGGCAAAAGCCATGCATTCGTGATGAATTGTAAAAAATTAATACCTTAAAAGAGGAGAGCAATGTTTACTGTCATTGGGGAGCGAATCAACACTACCCTGAAAAGGGTTCAGGCTGCCGTAGCAGAAGGTGATGCCGAATATATTCAAAATGATGTGCGGCAGCAGACCGAGGCTGGGGCCACCTATATTGACATTAATGCAGGTGCTCGAATCGGGCATGAAGAAAAAGACATGAAATGGCTCCTGGAAATAGTCCAGGAGGTGACCGATCTGCCACTTTGTCTGGACAGCCCTGATCCTGATATATTGGAAATGGCGTATGGTCTTGTCAAAAACAAGCCGCTGATCAATTCTATAAGTCTTGAGAAAAATCGTTTTGAACCCATGATTCATTATCTCAAGGATAAACAATGCAGGATTGTTGCACTGTGTATGGATGATTCAGGAATGCCTAAGACAATAGAAGATATTATCTCAAGAGCATGCACTTTAGTTGCAGAACTTGAAAATATCGGTTTTAAACGCGATGATATTTTCATTGATCCACTCATTCAACCTCTAAGCGTAAATGTTCAGAATGGTATAACAGCAATGGAGGCAATTAAAGGAATTGTGAAAGAACTCAATGGTGTTCATACAACAGGAGGCCTATCCAACATTTCCTATGGACTCCCGGAACGCAGATTAATCAACCGATGCTTTCTTGCCATGATGATGGCCAACGGTTTTGATTCCGCGATTATGGATCCACTTGACGATAAGATCATGGCCCTGACCAAAACTGCAGATATGATTGCAGGTAATGATAATTTCTGCATGAATTTTATTAAGGGTGTTCGTGCCGGAAAAATCATTTCTTAGGACAGCATATTTCGCGGATATTGATCCGGTTGAAGATAAGATTTTTGACCGGATTGGGGTTCTCAATAGTGGGTTGTCTTGAAGTAGTCCGACCTCGACTGAATCAGGTTTCGGTTGTAACGCCCCTTAGTTTTTTATGTGCATTCATTGATATGTCTGCATCGAAATCCCAATTGACCATCTCTCTGAATTGTCTGTGATGTTTCTTAAATGTATCCTGTATATAGCCCAGAGGGAGATCATTATAATGTCCTCTCTCATTTAAGTACTCCATGTACTTATTACCTTCTAAATCAAAAGGTTGGAGTGTTGAATCTTGTACGCCATTGAATTCCAATGGTGAGACATTCGCTTTTTTGCACAGTTCTTTATTAAATGCCGGAGTAGCTTTTACCCATTGATCTCCAAGAAGGATTTCCGTATATCCATGCCATAGAAAAACATCCGTCCGCATATAATCCCGTAGGCGCGGTGTTGACAGATGATTCTTCACATCAGCAAATCCCAGTCTTGCTTGAAGCCCTTTCGCTCTGCAGCAGGCCGCGAGCAAAACCGCCTTTGATACGCACCATCCGTACCCTAACTGTAAAGATGTGCTTGCGCGTAAACCTTGAATTGACAAATCAATCCTGTATGGATCGTAACGAATGTCGTCACGAACGGCGTAATATAATGCGACAGCAGTCTCTCTTTCACTGGCGCCTGGAAAAGTGTGTCGCTCGATAAATTTGCCTATGAGAGGATGATGGAAATCCATCGAAGAGGTAGCTGCTAAGAGTTCTGTGTTGTGCATGACTGTTATACCCGATTAATAATCTGTCCCAGCTGAGCTGGATGACGACCTTTATAAGTTCTGTTTTTACAAAACAGGAAAACAGAATGAAAGGCTCTGAATTTAGGGTTTTACCCGGGAATTGTTTTTTTTTTGCTTTGCTACGCTTTAAAATTTATCAATGCATCAGCTTGTACCTGTTAATAGGTTTCACTCATGCTCACAACAGTCAACTCTTTGTTCCGTTATGTTTCAAGTTCAGACCTTTTCATAACCGTTTTGTCTGCTTCTTTATTCTTGACATAAGGGTTGTCTATTGTATACAATAATTTTCGATTATGCGAACGATTAAAGCATAAAGTTTGACATGGATGGTCTCATTCTTTGAAGATTCCAGGCTCAAATGTCTATGACAAAATTGAAAATAACAAAAAACATCAAAATTTAAGGTTTCCAATGAAATTAGGATTTGTTGGGCTGGGGGCAATGGGCAAACCCATGGCTAAACGGCTGATAGGTCTCGGCCACGATCTCTTTGTCTATGATGTGGTGAAAAAAGCTGTCGAAGAACTGGTAGAAGATGGAGCCGTGATGTGTTCATCGCCTTGTGAAGTGGCAAAAGCAACCCAGCTGACATTTTTGAGTTTGCCAAATTCGGCCATTGTGATTCGGGTGGTTTCAGGTATTGAGGGAGTATTGGTCGGCGCGACTGAGGGCCACACCATTATAGATTTAAGCAGTGTAGACCCAAATTCCACGAGAATGCTTGCCGCAGAGGCGAAGAAAAAGGGCATTGATTATATGGATGCGCCTGTTAGTGGTGGAGTTTCAGGGGCTGAAGCCGGTAGTCTGACTATTATGTTGGGTGCCCCGGCGACATCTGTTGAGAAGGTTCTGCCCATCTTGAGGCTTTTGGGAAAAAAGATTGTCCACGTGGGGGATGTCGGAGCTGGTGATGCCGTAAAAATTGTCAACAACTTGCTTCTTGGAGCGAATATGGCAGCACTGGCGGAAGCTCTGGTGCTAGGCAGAATAATGGGACTTGAGGCTGAAAAGATGGAAGAGATTATCGGTCAGGGTTCAGGCAAAAGCTATGTGCTCGATGCCAAGATGCGAAACTTTATCATGAAGGGCAATTTCCAACCAGGATTTGCGGTGAATCTGCAATATAAGGATCTTGGGCTTGCATTGGATGCGGCCAGTGATTCAAAAATGCCATTGCCCATGACCAGCCAGGCGGTACAGCTTTTTGAAATGGCACGGGCACGGGGGTACGGTGATGAGGATATGTCCTCGGTCATAAAAATATGGGAGGAGCTGATGGATATCGAGGTAAGAGAAGAGAAAGTTGAGGCGGAGAAGTGAAGCATATTAAGGACCGTATAAAGAAGAATGGTTTCGAGATAGGTGCTCTGACTTTAGGGGACTGTATCCAGATTGCCGCAGAGGCGGAAAAGCGGGTCAGCGATGTTGTTATATTCGAGGCAATGCAGCAGACAGGTTTATCGTTCGAGGAAGTCCTTGACACGGTGATGGAAAGCTTTTCTCATAATCTCAAAGCACTTTCGGCCGGATTGACCCGTGAATCAAGCTTTCTGTTTGGTTCTGTAGCCAATGAAATGGCAGATGAGGGCGCACCTCGAGTGATCGAAGACCAACTGCTTAACAAAATGATTATGTATACTCTTGCTGCTCAGGTCGGCAATCATAGTGTAGGCTTACAGCCTTGCGCGGGTACCGGAGATTCCTGCCCCTACGCCGGATTTGTGAGAGCCGTAAGTGAGGATTACCCGATAATGGAGGTGGCCAGAGCTGCAGCAGTTCTTCTTAAGATCGGCACAATCTTCAGAGTAGGAAAAACCTCTACCGGCTGTAATATGGAAGGGTTTGGGGCCGGATCTGCTGCGACGGCGGCAGCATTTGTCGAGATTGCAGGGGGAACTCCGGAAGCGCTGGGAAGGGCAGTTGTTCTCGCCATATCTCCCACGATTGGCACTCCCTGTACTCCACGGGTGATGGTTCCTGGTTTGTGTGCGACCCACATCGGCGGCGCCATCATGAATGGAAAGCTCGCAAGTCACCTTGCCATGCATACAACAATTCCCATAAACGTCCCCGTGGATGTGATGATTGCTCTGGCTGCAGCAGTACATCCCGTTTCCGCCAAAAGTATCGTTCCTGAAGTAATCCGCTATATGGAGCCGTATTTCAGGACCAACGAAGCTGTTGAGGCCTATGTGGATGCAGATACAAAGATGGCAGATAAAACTCGAAAAGCTAAGATTTATGACAAGGCTTTGCAAGAGGTTCGTGATATGGCTCGACATGCCAACCAGATTATCAAACCATTTGGAACTGCGGTTGTCGGTGGATCAAGTCAGGCGGTAGGATCTCCTACCAATACTGGTCGGCTCGCCCACTTTCTGGCAAAAGGCAAGATATGTAAAGTGATTATTGATCTTTATCCGGAACTTTTTGCCAGAAGGGGTATCAATATTCCTGGCATTCTCATGGGTGCCGTTTATGGAGCATCCAGCGCTGACGGCAAGATGTACAAGGAAGTAATGGAAAGAGTCAAGGCTGATGGTATCGAAGTGGTAATCAACGAGGTGGATGAGTATCAGCTCCAGAGAATTACCATTGAAACAACCGAGGGAAAAAGCGTCGTCGATGCCAGAAACCGCGGCGGCGGTCGATTGGCTTTGGTCAATGCCGAGCCCGATATTGAGCTTTGCAGAATACTGGCGGAATCTCTTCAGATAGAAATTGTGCAGTGAGTCGAACTGGTAATAGGAGAAGGAAATGCAGGAGAAAACGATAAGAATTCTTGTTGAGGATGAAAAACAGGTCAAGGCCTACGAAGAGACCTTCGGAGTAACAATGCCGAAGGTGGCGGCTGATGGTACCGTCGTCGGCCTTCCTGAACCATTTCCACGGGAAATCAATGGCGTTGTTCGGGATGGCTATAGAATTTACAGGTTGGCGCAAAAGGCAGAGCAAACCGGAATTCCGATACTTAACCCCATCCTTGGCAGAAACAGTGGAGCGGAAACCTACAAGGAATCGCTTGAGATATACAAGATGGCCGATCAGCTTGGAATCAGTATCTTCCATTTTGTCCATGCGGAGGCAACCCGTCATATTGACCCTCTGGATGGGCGCGAGCTTATTGAGCAGTCCAGAGGAAAGGGTGGAATCACGCCAAGTGGTGAGCGGGAAATGGTCCAGCTCGGCGGAGGCGAAAAGCATCCCATGCGGGTCAATGCTACAGGTGATACCCCGCACCTGACCATCATCAATTCCTTTATCGCCGGATTTGACGGAACCGATATAGGTCCGGTCATCCACGTTCATTTTGGCGGCAGGGGGATACATGATTACAAAACCAAGGTGATAAATGGCTACAAAGCTCTTGAGGTCTGTGCCGACAACAACATCTTCGTGCAGACCGACTCACACAAACACCTGAACAATCTGGATGGTACCGATGGCATGGCCCTGGCCATGTGCCTTCTTGCCGAAGGTCTTGCTGTGAAAGCCGGCTTGCCCCGGGAGCTCAGTGCCCTGCAGATGAACGTAGCCGGTATAAATCTTCTTGCCGATCTGGCCGCCATGCGAGCATTTAAGGAAACCATGTGGAGTGCCTCGCTGGTGGTGGTGCCGGAGACCTTTCAGAACCCTCCCGGAGATCTTATTGCCGAAGCTGCCCATTTCGCTAGAATGGCCGTGAGCGCAAAATTAGGCGGTGCTCACTTTTTCAGACCTAAGGCAGCTGAATCCGTAGGTATTCCCACCGGTGCTTCTATGGCCAAAGCTATGTGGGCTGCCCAAAATGTTTTTGAAAACACGTATAAAGTTGAAATCACCGATCCGTATATCGAAGAGCGTAAACAGGAGATCCTCTCAGAGGCCATGGGTGTTCTCGCTAAGGCTCTCAAGCTTGAGGGTGAACTTGATCCCGCTGATGTTACCGCTGCATTCTGGCAGCAATTTGACAAGGACGTCTTGATTGATCTCATTGTCAATGCCGGTAAGTCAGGGATTCTTGATGCACCAAAGGCTGGAGGATGGGACTTGAAACGTCATGTAAAGACGCACCGGGATGGCGACGGCATTCGAAGATACCTGCCGGGTTTTTCTCCGCTGGGGGTTGATCAGAAGCATTTTGCCTTTACCAGGGAGCCTGTCAAGGCAGTCAAGGTTCCACAAATCAGCCGTAAACAGAAGGTCGTGTTGGCAACCATAGGTGCAGACGCCCATGTATCAGGTGTTAATCTTATCAAAGATTCATTGGAAGATGCCGGATTTGAAGTTGTCTTTCTGCGGGGTATGAACCTGCCGGAAACTGTTGCCGAGGTTGTGGCGGAAACGGACGCGGATATTCTAGGAATGAGTAACCTTCTTGGTCTGGGCATTGATCTTTTTCCCCGGGTCAGTCGCCGGCTTATCGAGCTTGAGCTAAGAGATAAAGTCCTTGTCGTTGCCGGTGGAAGAATAGCAGAAAAAGAAGAGGAGCACTTTCAGTTCGAGGAGAAGATTCGTATTGAGGGACCGGAATTTCTGGGTGTAGATGGTTTTTTTGGACCTGGCACAAAGCCTGACGATTTCATCGAGTGGTTGGACAACAAGATAGCAGAAAAAGAATCTAACTCAACAAAGCTGGAGAAGAACCTTTAGAAAGTCCGTTTCTTGCAAAAAAAAACAAGAAAACAGATTGTGAGGTACTAACCCTGAAAAACGAGGAGCGGAATACATGATGGCTGAAATGAAACGAATCCCTTGTGTAATTATGAGAGGTGGCACGAGTAAAGGCATTTTTATCAAATCGAATCATCTGCCCCAGGATAAAAAACTTCGGGATGAAATGATACTGTCGATATTCGGAAGTCCTGATATCCGGCAGATAGATGGCTTAGGCGGTGCAGATCCTCTGACGAGTAAGCTTGCCATAATCGCTCCATCCAGTCATCCACAGGCGGATGTCGATTATACTTTCGCCCAGGTAGGCATAAGTCAGCCGGTGGTGGATTATTCAGGGAACTGCGGCAATATTTCCTCAGGGGTCGGACCTTATGCTATCGATGAAGGTTTTGTCAAAGCGATTGAACCGTTTACCAAGGTAAGAATTCATAACACCAACACGGGTAAGATTCTGGAAGCTGAGGTGGAAGTAGAAGGTGGACGGGCTAAGGTGACGGGCGAGTGCAGAATAGCCGGCGTACCCGGCACCGGCTCAAAGATCATGTTGAATTTCGCAGGTACTGCAGGTTCGGTAACAGGAAAACTTCTTCCCACTGGAAATGTTGTAGACACCATCAGCACCTCCTCCGGTTCCATTGAGGTTTCTATCGTTGATTGTGCAAATCCAATGGTATTTGTGAGAGCCGAAGATATGGGGATTAAAGGGATTGAGTCTCCGGATGAGATAAACAGCAATTCTGAGCTCCTCAAACGACTGGAAGAAGTACGATCCACAGTTGCGGTACTTATAGGTATGGCGGAAACTCCACAGGAGGCAACCGAGAAAAGTCCGGCCTTTCCTATGATTGCAATGGTATCCAAGCCTGCAGATTATGCAGATTTTACCAGCGGCAAGATGATTGCGAGCTCCGATATTTCCCTGGTTTCACGCCTCATGTTTATGCAGGTTCTGCATAAGACTTATGCCGGCACGGGAACCGTTTGCACTGGGGCCGCCGCCAAGATCCCCGGCACCATAGTCCATGAAATGATTACTGAACCTGAATCCGTTGAGACGGTTCGCATAGGCCATCCGGCCGGTGTCATTGTACTTGAGGCAAGGGTGAAGGATGGCTGTATAGAGCGAGCCGCCTTTGCCAGAACCGCCCGCAGAATAATGGAAGGCTACGTCTGGATACGCTAAAGAAAAGAGAAAGGATAGTTCCTATGGAAGCGAATCTTGTGGTATATGACGTCGGCAGTACGTACACCAAGGTCACCGCATTTTCTATGATTGAGTCCCATCTGTCACTGCTGGCCCGGGATCAGGTTCCCACCACAGTGACAGATATTCAATCCGGCATAGCTAATGCCAATGAGGCTATAGCAAAACGAGGAATTCGTTTGACGGAGGAGAGTAGATTTTTCTCAACCAGCAGTGCAGCAGGAGGACTTCGCATGGTGGCAATGGGCTACATGCCCAGAGTCACGGCAAAAGCTGCTAAAGAAGTTTCCATGAACGCCGGAGCCAGAGTTCTTGAGATTGTTACTCATGAGGATCCACCAGAGTACCGAATTGAAATTCTGCGGGAAATTCAGCCGGACATCATCCTTCTTGCGGGGGGCACGGACGGCGGGGATTACTCCAATATTATTGAAAATGCCCGTCACATCGTCGCCTCCAAGGTAAAGGCGGTGGTCATTATTGCCGGCAATATATCGGCTCAAATGGAAGTCCAGGAAATTCTCAGCAAAGCCGGAGTGCTCTCAAAGCGTGTAGCCAATGTAATGCCCACAATTCATGAACTGAAGGTAGACAGAGCCAGAGAGGCCATCCATGAAGAATTCATCAAGCAGATTTCCCTTGCAAAAGGCCTCAACAAGCTCGTCGATATTGTTTCCGACAATGTCATTATTCCAACTCCCGGCGCAATCCTTATGGCGGCTGAACTCCTTGCCTGTGGGACCTTTGCTGAGGATGGAGTCGGAGATATAATTGTTATTGATATTGGCGGCGCCACAACGGATATCCATTCCATCATTCCCGGTCTTGAAAAACTCTCGATTGAAGAAAGAGGGCTTGTGATTACCAATGAGAAACAAGCTGCCTACAGGACAGTCGAGGGCAATCTGGGAATGCGTATCAGTGCCACTGGAATTCTAGAAACAGTTGGTCCTGCAGGCGTTCTAGCGAAAATAGGAAAATCAGGAGATGAGTTTTCATCCAGACTCAAGGATTACACTGTTTTTCTCGAAGAGAATCCAGAGCATATTGCTGCAACGGAAATCGAGCATCAATTCGACAGGGCGCTAGCCATTTCCGCTATTGAAATTGCATTAAAGCGGCACGCCGGATATATCGCTCAGGAGTACAACCCGGTCATGGGTATTGCACCTGGAACCCCCATAGGAAGAGACCTGCGGGGAATTACTAAGGTAATCGCCGTCGGCGGACTATTTGCGCATACCGCCTCTCCTGAAAGGGAGACCATTATTAAAGAAGCCATGAAGAACCGAGGGGTATCTCTTTTGCCGGAATCGTACTCGGTCTATTTTGACGACAAGTACCTGATGTATGTCATTGGCGCGTTATCCCGAAAATATCCTGATAAAGCATTACAGTTTGCGAAGCAATATTTAATGATATCATAAAAATACCAATGGATGATCAGAATTACTTTGTTCATCCGGGAAATTGCAACTGAAGCTTTTAACTGGATGAAGAGGCTAAATTTTAAAGAGGTTGGTAAAAACATTCAATGAGACCCCCCCTTGACAGTTAAATTGTATACAAAGTACATTATGTGTTGTATGCGATGTACAGGAAAAGTGGGAATGATTGCTAAGTTATGAAGAGAATTATTTCCTGAAATTAATCCAAAAAAACAAAAGGGGGAGATTCATTGGAGATAAATGGGAACAGTATGTCATTGGGACAGGTAGAACGAAAGAAAAGTCTGGGAATGGAAGTGTCGTCTCTTGCCGATCTGGTAACGACACAGATTCGAGAATTGATTATAACCGGGGCCTTCCACCAAGGCCAGCAACTCAAAGAAGATGAACTCTGTAAATTATTTGCCATCAGCAGACCCCCTATCAGGGAAGCATTTAAGACCCTTGAGGCCAACGGGCTCGTGATGCGTAAACCTCGTCGCGGAGTGTATGTGTCTGAGTTTACTCCAAAAGATGTAGAGGAAGTTTATACTATTGTAGCCATGCTCTATCAGAAGGCATCGGAATTGGCTATGGAAGTCATGACTGAAGAATCAATACGTGAAATGGCAACTCATGTTGAGCTGATGGAAAAATATGCCCAAGCAAATCCTCCGAACTTGAGGGATTACCAGGCAGCACACCGTGCCTTCCACGAGACAATCATGAGCCTCTCCGGAAATCGTCGTATGATGGAGCTGGAAAAGCAGCTTCGTTATCAAATCTCAATCATGAGTTATAAGTCGTTTCAGGAGCCGGAGCATCTCACATCTTCTCTTAATTACCACCGCAATATTCTTAATGCAATCAGGCAAGGAAATAAGAAGGAAACGCTGGCTCTTATGGAAGAACATGTACTCAAGGCCTTGGTTTTTTTGGTCAAAAAAATTTCTAGCAGGAATCATGCTGCCAATACAATGTCATCATAAGACTGACAGGATCACAGGAGATTGAGTTCAGGAAGCTTGAGAATCGATCACCAAAGATTGTCCTAATGGAAGAGGGAGGAGTGTTATATGAAACCGGAAATAAGGACCATTTATACCATTGTTGAAGAAACACACGCTGATGGAGTTAAATCCCTGGACAAACCCACGCGAAAGGCTGCCTGCGCCGCTGTATTTAAGAACCCTTATGCAGGTATATATCAGGAAGATCTCAGCCTTCTGTATGAATACAGCAAGGAGCTTGGCACTCTTTTGACCAAAAAGGCGGTTGCTGCGCTGGGCATAACGGAACAAGAAGTAGAGAGCTATGGCAAGGCGGCAATCGCCGGCCTTAAAGGTGAAAGAGAGCATTGCGCCGCTCTCATGCACCCCGCTCTAGGTACACCTATACGTGAAAATGTTGACGGTGGCAAAGCACTACTACCGTCCGCCAAAAAACTTGGTGGTCCGGGATGTGCTATTGATCTTCCCTTGGGCCATAAGAATGCCGCTTATGTGAGAAGTCATTTTGATGCGATGGAAGTAAGGATACCAGACGCTCCCAAGGATGATGAACTGGTTCTCATCGTTGGTATTACCGATTCTGGGCGGCCTTTTCCCCGGGTAGGCGGACTCACTGCAGCTGAGGTTAAAGGTGAAGATGGATTGCGTTAACAGGGATTTATTCGATGCATACCATCGTCTGCTATGGGATGGATTATTTTTATGAGGATGGATGATGAAGCAGGAAACGGTTCAAATAGAATGTGTGATCAACGGGATAAAGATGGCCTTGGAAATACCCGCCTTAGTGACGGCACTCCAGGTGATCAGGGATGTCCTCGGACTTAAGGGGGCGAAAGAAGGCTGCGGTATCGGCGAGTGCGGAGCTTGTACCATAGTCGTCGACGGCAAAGCTGTTAATTCCTGCTTACTTTTAGGAGCCCAGCTTCACGGAACTGAAGTTATTACCGTTGAGGGACTGGCAACAGATAAGGAGCTTCATCTCCTCCAGGAAAAATTCATCGCCCATAATGCCGTACAATGTGGCTTCTGTACTCCGGGATTGCTGATGAGTGCCTATGCCCTTCTTGAACAAAATCCTCACCCCGGGCGGGATGAAATCTCCAAGGCAGTAGCTGGAAATCTCTGCCGGTGCACTGGCTATCAACAGATCATTACTTCCATTGAGGCCGCGGTAAGCAGTGGTGCCGGTGGGGAGGAAAGGCGATGAGTAAAAATATCGACTATTTCAAACCCGGTAATCTCGATGAGGCCCTGGATTTTCTTGATGAAAATGGTCAGGACACAATAATTATTGCTGGGGGCACCGATGTCATGGTGGATCTTCGCTCTGGTGAGCTTAAAGCCCGATACATCCTTGATATCAGCCGTCTCGATGAACTAAAAGGGATACGTCTGGAAGGAGAGAAGTTGGTAGTGGGGGCAGGAGTTACTCTTGCAGAGATATATGATTCAGATATCCTGGCCCGGCATGCCCCTGCGCTGAAAAAGAGCGCCATGAATTTTGCTAGTGCACAAATCAGGAATGTAGCCACTATTGGAGGCAATGTCGCTCACTGCTCTCCCTGTGGTGATACAATTCCTCCGTTGGTCATTCACGAGACCGAGGTGGTTTTTTCGGGCAAAAACCGAGAACGACGCATACCAATCGAAGAGGTTGCAACAGGACCCTACCGTTGTTTCATTGCCAAGAACGAAATTCTCACATCCTTTATTCTTAATCCCCGGTCTGCTGATTTTGCAGATTTTCAGAAGATCGGCAGAAGGAAAGATCTGGCTATTTCGCGATTGAGTATGGCCGCCATGGTTAATAAGGATGCCGACGGCAGAATATCTTTCATGCGGCTGTCCTTGGGTGCCTGCACACCGACACCTCACCGGATGACGGCTGTTGAAGAATTTATGAGTGACAAAAAACCGACGACGGAATTGCTCTTCAGTGCCGGGAATCTTCTGGCTGAGAAGATGATAGAAATTACAGGCAGAAGATCCTCGATAATTTACAAGGAACCTGCAGTTCAGGGGCTCTTTGTGCGAATGCTATATCCGGTGGTGCAAAATGAAAGAACACTATAATGTTGTCGGCAGGAGTATTCCGCGCAGGGACAGTGAGGAAAAAGTAAAGGGACGCTCCATCTTTGCAGCTGATATCGCACTTGATTCTCCTCTTGTTCTTAAGACAAAGAGAAGCGATCATGCTCATGCCTTGATCCTGAAAATTGATGTAGAGGAAGCCCTGAAGATCAGCGGGGTCAAGGGGATCTTTACAGCAAAAGACATTCCGGGAGGCAATCTTCTTGGGATTATCAATAAGGATCAGCCTCTGCTTGCCTTCGACAAGGTCCGTTCACGTGCCGACGCCGTGGCTCTGGTTGCGGCAGAAACTGAGGAGGCCGCGCTCGAGGCCATTGAAGCCATCGCCGTGGAATATGAATTAATCAGGGAGCTATTTGATCCCTTTGAGGCTTTAGAGGAGACAGCTCCGAAGATTCACAAGAAAGGGAATCTCCTTTGTTCCCGGGTTCTTCGCCACGGTGATACCGAAAGTGCCTTTGCAACTGCTCATAATGTCATCGAAAAAGAATATACAACCACCTTCATCGAACACAACTATCTGGAACCGGATGCCGGTGCAGGATTTGTCGATTCCGACGGTTGTCTGGTCATATACGCATCCACTCAGAATCCCCACTATGATCATAAGGAAGTGGTTGATATCCTCGGTCTTGAAGACGATAAAGTTCGGATCATTCAAGCAGTTACCGGAGGAGGGTTCGGTTCGAAACTCGACATGAACGTCCAGGGATTCATTGGTCTTGCACTCTATCATCTTCGTGTCCCCGTTCGCTACGTCTACAGCCGGGAGGAAGCCTATCTCGCCACTTCCAAGAGGCATCCTTTCTTCATTACCATGAAGACCGCGACCGACAGGGATGGCCGGCTTATTGCGATGAAGGCGCGTGCCGTTTGCAATACGGGTGCTTACGGGTCCTATGGCATTGCTGTGGCCTCTCGTGCAGCAGTTCATGCAACGGGACCCTATGCTATCGAAAACGTAGATATTGAGGTCAAATGCGTATATACCAACACCACTTTTTGTGGCGCCATGCGCGGTTTTGGAGCTCCGCAGATGGCCTTCGCTCATGAAAGCCAGATGGATATGCATGCCGAGGCATTGGGGATCGATCCTCTTTCCATTCGCTTCCTCAATGGCTTGCGGGTGGGAGCTAAAGGTGCTACGGGGCAGATTCTGACGGCAAGCGTGGGCTTCAGGGAGTGTTTAGAGGCTGTTGCTCCTTACTATGAAGAAGCGAAAAAAAGTTGGGTTTCAGTACGTCCCACGCCTTTTAAACGTCGAGGTATCGGCATAGGCGGGATGTGGTATGGAATTGGGAATACCGGGGTGCAGAACCCGTCCACGGCCAGAGTGGAAATGGCTCCGGACGGCTCCGTTACGGTTTTCACCGGCTGTGCGGATATTGGACAAGGTTCCACCACCATTCTCAGCCAGATCGCTGCTGAAATCTTGGGCATCTCATCAGATAAAATCGCTATGGTCGTGGGCGATACCAAGTATACCTCCAATGCCGGAGCTACATCAGCCAGTCGCCAGACCTACATTTCCGGAAATGCAGTGAAGGACGCAGTCACCAATCTTGCGAATGTGCTGTTGACCGAGGCTGTAAATCGTCTCAGGGCGCCGAAAAACTCCCTCGTCTTTGAAAATGGAGAAGTCACTGTTTCCACTAACCCTGAGGTTCGTGTTTCCCTTGCTACTCTGGCTAAGAGGATACATGACAAAGGCGGAACTTTATCATGGCAAGGATATTTCGATCCGGAAACCGTTCCCCTTGATCCAGTGACCGGCGAGGGCGCTCCTTATGCAACATACGCTTTTGCCTGCCATATGGCGCAGGTAGAGGTCGATATATTAACTGGTGAGGTGACTGTCGAAACGGTGGTGGCTGCCCATGATGTCGGCCGGGCCATCAATCCGGAAAATGTTGTAGGACAAATTTGTGGCGGCGTGGCCATGGGTCTTGGTTTCGCCCTCATGGAGGACTTCGAGCAGGGGAAGACCGAATCCATGAAAGATTATCACATTCCCACTACCTCCGACATGCCTGACATAGTGCCTATTATAGTAGAATCTGAAGAACCAACGGGGCCTTTTGGTGCGAAAGGCGTAGGTGAACCCGCCCTTATCCCTACAGCACCGGCTATTATCAACGGTATTTGTTCGGCACTGAAATACAGAATTTATGCGTTACCGGCTAGCTTGGAACGGGTGATGGAGGCGAGCATCCATTCGGGTCATTTTGGTTATGAGGAGAAATAACATGTCTAAAGTTCTTTTAAAAAACATCGGTACTATTGTCAGTGGTGATATTGCAAAGCCCTTACTTCAAGGTGATGCCATTTATATTGAAGATGGAAAGATCGCGAAAGTGGGAAGTCTGGCAGATTTTGGTGAAATTGTTTGTGACTGTGTCATTGACTGCAATGGAACAACCGTAACCCCAGGACTCATAGACTCTCATTGTCACACTATTCTCGGCGACTATACCTCACGACAGAATCAGGCCGGCTATCTTGAAAGTGAACTTCACGGGGGTGTGACCACCATGATTTCCGCAGGTGAAGTGCACCTTAAGGGACGTCCTAAGGATCCTGCGGGTACCAAAGCCCTCGCTATTCTTGCGGCAAAATCTTTTAATAATTTCAGACCAGGCGGTGCTAAGGTGCAGGGAGGTTCTGTTATTCTCGAAAAGGGCTTGGTCCGGGCTGATTTCGAAGAAATGGCGAGAGAAGGGGTTCGAGCGGTTGGTGAAATCGGTCTGGGCTCGATAAAGAATCCCGAGGAGGCTGGGCCAATGGTCAAATGGGCCAAGGAATTCGGGATGACCGTTATGATGCATACCGGCGGCACCTCCATACCAGGGAGCTCCACGGTCACAGCACAGATGGTTCAGGATACCGATCCGGATGTGGCTTCCCATGTCAATGGTGGGCCGACCGCCGCAAGTCTTGCAGAAGTGGAAAAACTTATCAATGAAACGGAAATTGCTCTTGAAATCGTCCATTGTGGTAACCCTCTGATGACGAGCGAGGTTGCCAAGCTTTGTGTTGAAAAAAAGGTCCTCCATCGGATTATTATCGGTAATGACGCTCCTTCTGGAACCGGAGTCGTGCCCCTGGGTATCCTGCGAGTCATAAATCATCTGGCCAGTCTTACCCCAGTCACGGCCGCCCAGGCCATCGCCATGGCGTCGGGAAATACAGCAAGGGTTCACAAGCTCGATACAGGCAAGGTGCAAGAAGGACTTTGGGCGGACCTGGTGATCATGGATGCTCCAATGGGTTCTGTTGGCACGGATGCCCTATCTGCTATTGAAGCTGGAGATATTCCCGGTGTCTCCATGATCCTGGTTGATGGCAAGATGGTGGTCTCCAAGAGTCGAAATACGCCACCTGTGACAAGAATGCCTTTTGTGGTGGAATAGGCGCATTGTAAACGCGATGTCGTGTGATATTCAATGAAGTTTGAATAGGTTCCGGGAAAATAGGATCATAACGGAACCTTTATGTAGCTGGAGATGATTAATGAGAGTGGATCTGGAAAAATGTGTCGGTTGTGGCTTCTGTATGCGGGACTGTCCTGTATCGGCTGTCAAAATAAGTAAAAAGAAAGCTGTAATTAATAGAGCGATTTGTACTAACTGCAAGGCCTGCCTCCGCTCTTGCTGTGAAGATGCACTGATTACCGGGGAGTCCATTCCCGCTGACGCTGTTGAATGTGACGCCTGTCCAATTCGCTGCTGGATTCTGCCCGGCGCTGTCGGTGCATGCCATCGTTATGCCCAAACTGATGGCTACCTTGAGCGAATCACCCCGTTACATTCTATCGAGGACGTCAGGGAAATCGTTGGTGCAGAACCGAAAGCGGAGATTCGGGAGCCGGTCATAACTGCCATCGGCTCCGGGACTACCTATCCCTGTTGCAAACCGGCGCCTCATATTGTCAATGATCGGCGGGGTGACATAGATGTGGTCACCGTAGTCACCGAGGTTCCTCTCAGCTATAGTTCAGTGATCGTCAAGGTCGATACTGATATTTCCATTGGTAAGGAGGGTGCGGCCATTCTTGTCGGCAAACAGCAGGTGGGTATGGTGGAAACGGAACAGTATGGCTCCAAGATGCTTCATATCGGCGGAGTGAACCGGTTAACCGGCAAGAATGGATTTGCAGTTGCCCGGTCTGTTACCGATATTGCCAACCGTAAGCCGGTAAAGCTAAGGATTGAAAACGGCAGCAGGCTGATCGTCGAAGTCGGCAAGCCGCCGATAATCGATGGCCGTCAGGCTGGAAAGATGCGGGTCGGCTGCGGCAGTGCCACTCTCGGAATTTTTGCACCCGTGCTTAAGGATGCAGCAGATGAGGTCATTGTCCTTGATGCCCATGTAACAGGACTGATGAGCCGGCACGTCGCCGGTGGTTATGTGGGTGTCAAGCCTACCGGAGTCAGCCTCAAGTTCCTTCAGAGTACTCCCGGAAGATATTTTGGTGATCATGGTGAAGGCTGGGGCGGCACCTCCATTACCACCCCCTCCGCTATTATTTCCGACATTGATATGTCCGTGGCCTGGCCTGGTATGACGATTCTGGTCACCGAAACCACCGGTCATTATGGTGCGATGTATGAAATAGACTTATCCGGCAACATCATCAGTATTCCCATGAGCGATAAAGCTCAATTCGCCCTGGAAATTATTCAATCATCATGTGAGCCCTCAATGGTCTCCGCCATCTACACTGCCGGAACCGGAGGCAGTGCAAGGGCAGGAGTTACCAAATTTCCCATAAAACTGACCCAGGCCATCCATGCCAGAAAGGCCACTCTCACAGTCGGTGGATCTCCAACCTTTGTCATGCCCGGCGGCGGTATTTCTTTTATGGTGGATGTGGAAAGAGTAAAAGCCGGTTCCTTCTACTGGACACCGACACCGGCGACAATTTGTCCTGTGGAATACACCATGGAGAGGGACGAATATGTGAAGATAGGTGGACATGTTGGCGCCATGAAGCCTTTCCGTGCGGTAAAGCCGGTTAAATAAAATATGCTGGATCGTCGGGTGGAAATCCTGCATGAAGGAAGGGCAGTATTGATCGAAAACGGACCTCTGCGTCTGGTAATTCAAGTGTTTTCCGGTGAGGTAGCCGAGACGGAACTTGCCAAAGAGGCTGCCGAAATTGCCTTCGATTGTCTAGCCAGAGTGGCGAAGGCGCAATATTTTCTCAGAAAGAGACATTCGCATATCACACTTGAGCCGGAAGATGATATTGCGGCGACCATGCTTGCGAGTGTACGGCGGATCGGAGATTTGGATTTGACACCCATGGCGGCGGTTGCCGGCACCATTGCAGATTTCGTTGCCGATTGGCTTTTTTCCCACAATGTGACCAGAGTTATAGTTGATAACGGGGGCGATATAGCAATACGGTTGCAAGAGGGAGAGGCTGTAAGGGTTGGTATCCGACCGACTATTGAAAGCCGGGAGATCACCCACTCAATTCTTCTCGATTCAAGATTTTCCTCATGGGGAGTGAATACCAGCGGCATAGGAGGCCGGAGCCTCACCAGAGGGATAGCCTCGGCTGTCACTGTCTTTGCCGAAAGTTCATCCATTGCCGATGCTGCGGCCACTGCCATTGCCAACGCCTGTTTTGCCGAGGACGAGAATATTCATCAAGTTCCTGCAAGAATGGTCGATCCAGGCTCTGATCTGGGGGATGTGCTTGTGACGGTGAGTGCTTCGGGCCTTTCGCCAAAAACTATAGCAGAAGCCTTGAACAATGGTTTGGAGAAGGCGTTGGTCGTTCAAAGGCAGGGGGAAATTCGGGGTGCATTGCTCGCAGTGGGTGGCAAGTACGTTCAAACACCGGGATTTGCCAAAGCCGTCGGTGAACTATCACCCATTACAAATTTGTGAGTGAGTTGCTCTTTAGGTGGCGACGTTGAAAAGTGCCGGGAAAAAGATGGGAAGTATTGATTGGAGCAAGTGCATAGTCGGTATCAAAGGCGCCGGAGAGATGGCTACAGGAATTGCGGTTCGTCTCAAGTGCGCAGGATTCAATCGCATTTTCATGATGGAGAAAGAGAAGCCCCTGGCCATTCGCAGGACGGTTTCTTTTTGTGAGGTGATTTATGAAGGTAGAACAACCGTTGAGGGCATCGAGGCTGTTCTGGCCAAGAATGAGGGAGAAGTTTTTAAGGCCTGGAAAAAAAAATCGATTGCGGTAATTGTCGATCCCTGCTGGACTGTCCCGTCAAAGATTAAAGCCCAGGTAGTTATTGACGCCATCATCGCTAAGAAAAACCTCGGTACAACTCTGGGAGATGCCCCTTTTGTAATCGGCCTGGGACCGGGATTTCGAGCTTCGATAGATGTTCACAGGGTTATCGAAACCAATCGGGGGCATGATCTGGGCCGTGTCATTGAGAAGGGATCCGCACGTCCGGATACCGGTATTCCGGGGTCCATTGCCGGTCACACGGTGCACAGGATTCTGCGGGCACCAAAGACCGGGGTGTTCCATGGCAGGCGTAAGATCAGGGACTTGGTCAGGGTTGGTGAGAGTGTCGGTGACATTGACGGAAGGGAAGTTGTCGCCAAACTCGACGGCGTCCTCAGGGGGTTGATCCGTGAGGGGACACAAGTCTGCGCCGGTGTCAAAATCGGCGACATCGACCCGAGAGGAGAGGTAGAGTATTGCTCGACGGTATCGGATAAATCCCGTGCCATCGGCGGAGCCGTTCTGGAGGCAATATTGGGGAGTGTGCAGTACTGGGGCGAAGGGAGATCCTGATGAATCTCCAGGTGGCCTTATCCCTTCCTGAAAAGGCGGTCATCAGCCTGGTGGGTGGAGGTGGGAAGACTTCGCTGATGTATGCGCTGGCCCGGGAACTGGCAGCAATAGGCAAGAAGGTGTTGACCACCACCACTACCAAGATCTATATGCCTGCCCTGAAGGAGGCGCAACCGACGATTGTCTCAATGATTCCTCGGGAAATAGTCAAAAAGGCGCGAAAGCTGCTTGATCATTATCCCCATATAACCCTGGGAGCTGAGTATCTGCCGGATGAAGCCAAACTCAAGGGCGTGACTCCCGCGGTTCTCGAATTCATTCATGAGTCTAATATCTTTGACTTCATCATTGTCGAGGCCGATGGCGCTGCAGGCAGATCCCTTAAGGCCTGCGCACCGCATGAACCTGTTGTCCCCCTATTCTCGGATCTGGTTGTCGCGCTGATCGGACTCGATGTAGTAGCAAGACCGCTGAAGGAGGAGTTTGTCTTCAGGTCCGGCATTTTCTCGCAAATTACCGGACTTAAACTCATGGAGAATCTGGCGGAGTCATCGATAGCTTCCATCCTGCTCCATGATATGGCCTCCATCCCGGTAGCAGGGAAGGATACTTTGAAAATTGCCTTTCTTAACAAAGCAGATACCAGGGAGGCTATTGTTGCAGGCGGGCGAATCGCCGATATCATAGAGGCACAAAATATTGCCTGCTTCAACCGGGTCATTATCGGTACACTCAAGGTGGAGCCAATTGTTCATATGTGCCGGGTATTAACCGATTGGAGAAGAACATGAATACAAATATTTACTCACAATTATATCAAACCTTGAAGAGCGGTAAGGGAGTCGTCCTGATCCGGATCGTTCGGCGACAAGGTTCAGCTCCCCGTGGAGTTGGAAGTAGTTGTTTTGTGAGCAGCGACGGAACTGTTTATGGCAGTATCGGTGGCGGACTCCTTGAACATAGGGCAATAGAAAAAGCAAAATTTCTTTTCAAAAATCAGGTTACTTCTCTTAGTGTTCTAGAACTTACATCTAAAGAAATTGCGGCAGATGGTATGATCTGCGGAGGTAAGGTTGAGCTCTTTTTTGAACCGATCTCGGCTGAAGACACCGCTGCAGTGGAATTATTCGGTTGTCTCGCAGAATTTCTTCAAAATGGCGAAAGGGGCACTTTAATTACACGAGTGAGTGATGGGGTTCAGTCCTCTGCTCCGAATAATCGAATGCTGGTAAAAAAAGATGGCAGTGTGACTGGTTGTATACCAGGGGCGCCCCCAGTTGAACAGGCAAAGAGCGCGCATCTGAAAGAAAAGGAGGAAGGAAACGCCGTCTACTTTCTTGAACCCATCAGGAACGAACCTGAATTGTTCCTCTTCGGTGGTGGGCATATTGGCGTTCTTGTCTCACCCCTTGCCAAGATGATTGGCTTCCAAGTGAACGTCTTTGATGATCGTAATGACTTCGCCAACAGAAAAAGGTTTCCAGATGCCGATGCCGTATACGCTATGCCTTATGAAGAGGCTTTTGAAAAGATTAACATAACTGAGAATAGCTATATTGTAATTGTCACTCGAGGCCATATGGGAGATCACGATATACTTGATATGGTTTTGAAATTGCCCGTCACCCCCGCCTATATAGGTATGATCGGAAGTGTCCGCAAGCGCAATACCATCTTTCAGGCGCTGAAGGTGAAGGGTGCAAGTGAAAAGAAGCTCTCCCAGATCTTTTGCCCAATCGGACTCGACATTGGAGCGCAGACTCCCGGGGAAATCGCGGTCAGCATCATTGCTGAAATTATTCGAATCAGGTCCGACAGGCCAGCTTCAATGCCAGTGCCTTTAAGCGTCATCAACAATAATTCTCCAGGTCATTGAAGATTACCGGGATCATACTTGCCGCTGGGTTGTCGAACAGAATGGGAGAAGTAAAATCTCTTTTGCCTTTTGGAAAGTCGTTACTCCTGGGCTTGGTTATTAACAATGTTTGGGAATCAATTCTTTCGCATACCATTGTGGTGCTCGGATCCGATGCGGACAGAATCCGGAAGATGATTGATTTCAAAGATGCTACAGTTGTGTTCAACCCGGATTATCGAAGGGGGCAAAGCAGTTCTCTTAAAGCGGGATTGCAGGCGGTCGATTCTGACACCGATGGAGTGATGTTTCTCTTAGGGGATCAACCGTTTATCGATCCAAAACTAATCAATACATTGATAGGTGAATGGAGAAAGCAGCCGGCGGCTATTATCATTCCCGTTTACGATGGCAAAAGGGGAAATCCCGTAGTGGCGCATCGTAACATCTTTCCCATGATAAGAAAAATTAGCGGAGATAGTGGTCTACGCCAGATTTTTCAAAAGTTGAAAGGGGACATACGAGAGGTGGAGATAGCCGATCCCGGTATTCTTATGGATATAGACACCGTTGAAGATTACCGGGAGCTTTTGTTATATGCGCAAAAAAGACAAGAGGAGGATGACAACACGTAGCACTCCGCCCCTTGACCAATATAATATGGAACGATTCCCGAGATCAATACCTGGAGTTCGCATATCCAACCCAGCCGTCTGCCGCCACCAGAGCCTGGTCAAATTCCGAGAGTTCGAAGGAGAGAATTTCTTCTTCTTGACCTGAAACGAATCGAAGCAGCTTTTGCTCCATATCCGTTTTTAACAGGGTTTCTTTTTTACTGAATTTCTCAAAGATACGGTCGAGGTCGGCAGAGGAAAGCTCTATCGCCATCATTCCGCAGTTGAACATATTCTGTTTAAAGATTCTGGCAAAGCTTTCAGCTATCACCATATTGATATCATTAACCTCCAGAGCCCAGGGCGCATGTTCCCTGGAGGAACCGCAGCCAAAATTGGCTCTGGTGACAATCACGGAACTGGGGCCCACGTCCCTGTGTGGATCAAAGCCATCCAGCGTGAGATCTTCAAGAAGGTAGGGTTGCAGGGCCTCTTTGGTGATTTCAGTGAGGTAGCGGGCAGGAATGATCTCATCCGTATTTATATCCGAGCGGTCAAGAAACAGAACTCTTCCGTTGAAATTCTTCATTTTTTACCCCCTTGTGCCTTGAATATGCTGGAGTTTGTAATGTAACCGGTTACGGCGGAGGCTGCTGCAGTTGCGGGACTCATAAGGTGTACCATTCCACCTTTCCCCATACGTCCATTGAAATTCCGGTTCGTAGTGGAGGCGCAGACTTCCCCCTCGGCAAGGACGCCGTTGCTCATTCCAAGACAGGCGCCGCATGTGGGATTGGTTACGCAAAATCCGGCGTCCATGAAAATCGTAATAATACCTTCTTCGAGAGCTTTGTTGAAAATGGCGGGAGAGGCAGGGGAGACAATACCTCTGACCCCGTCCTTTATTTTTCGGCCTTCAAGTATTTCAGCAGCAATTCGTAAATCTTCGATCCTACCGTTCGTGCATGATCCGATATAGACCTGATCAATCTTCTCAGAGGACATTTCGCTCACCGGCCTGATCTGATCGGGCTTGAAACCGAAAGTGGTTACAGGGACAAGCTTCGTCGCATCGATATCTATAGTTTGTGCATATTTGGCATCAGGATCGGCTGCAAATTGGCGATATTTGTCCAGCGCCTCGGTTTTGGATGAAAACTCTTCATGGATGAATTGCCATAGATACTCGACTGTAGTCATGTCGGGAGTACAGATACCACAAGTTCCACCCGCCTCAATGGCCATGTTGCAGAGGGTCATGCGCGCTTCCATGGACATGCGATCAACAGCATCTCCGGAGAATTCAATCACCTTGTTGGTTGCCCCGTTGACGCCGAGTTGGCCGATGATGGTGAGGATCACATCTTTGGCATACACTCCTGCTGGAAGTTCACCATTGATTTTGATGAGGATTGATTCAGGATAGTGGAAGGCGCAAACCCCTTTCAGTATTCCGACTTCAAGATCAGTGGTGCCTACCCCGGCGGCGAAGGCACCAAACGCACCATGGGTGCAGGTATGGGAGTCACCCATTATTATGGTGTATCCAGGCCTTACAAAACCTTTTTCCGGGAAAATAGCATGACATACCCCGTTTCTTCCTACATCGAAAAAATCCTTGATTCCTGTCCGTCTTGCCCAATCTCTGAGGATCTTGCCCTGCATTGCCGTTTTTGAATCCTTCGCCGGAGTGACGTGATCGATCACTGCTTTGATTTTTGCAGGATCGAAAACTTTGTCCATGCCCCTGGCAACAAGATCGTTGATTGCGATGGGAGTTGTAATCTCATGGCAGAACACCGCATCGAGACGGATGACATTGATGTCACCAAAGGGAACGTCCACTTTGTGAGAATCAAAAATCTTTTCCGCAATCGTTTTTCCCATATTTTGCTCCTGACTATATTGTTTGTTATAATTTTGTCAAAAAATATCTTAACCACTCATTTTTGAAGGAAGGTACGTTGCAATCCCGGGGAAGATAATGAGTAAACCCGCTACGAAAAAAACAGCAAACAAAAAAGGTAAAACTCCACGGAAGATAGTTTCTACTTTTATGTTTTTGGAAACGCCGGCGATTGTGAAAATGTTGAGACCAAGAGGGGGTGTTATCAGTCCAGCCTGCATCATCAGAACCGCAACCACTCCAAACCAGATAGGATCATAATGGAGTGCGGTCATTACCGGGTACACTACCGGAAGAGTCAGCACCATCATGGATATGGCATCGAGGAAACATCCCAAAAAGAGATAAACCAATATAATTGCAAGTAATATAATAGAGGGAGGCACATCCAGCCCGGTAACCCAATTGGCTGCCTGCATGGGAATCGTGGAGAGTGCAAGAAAATAAGTGAATATACTGGCTCCCGCAACCAAAAAAAGGACCATGACCGAAGTCCGTAATGCCTCTTGCAGAGCACTTACCAGTTTTGTCCAGGTTAATTTGCCTTTTATGATTACCGATAGCAGCAACAAAGTGGCTCCAACAGCTCCTGCTTCCGTTGGGGTGAATAGTCCTCCATAGATGCCAAGCATTACCAGCAGGAAGAGCCCCAAAGGTTCGGCTACCCCGCGAAGTGCTGTAAGACGTTGCTTCCAGGAGACAGTTCCGGTCTGCTGTGGGGCCGTTGCTGGAATGAGTTTCACCCAGACGATGACCACCAGGCAAAAGGTCGCCGCCAGGATGAGGCCGGGAAAAATGCCGGCAACCAAAAGCTTGCCGATACTCTGTTCGGTGAGCATTCCGTAGACTACAAAACCCAAGCTTGGAGGAATTAAAAAACCAAGGGTTCCGCCGGCAGCGACTGCTCCTGTGCTGAGTTTATCGGAATAGCCATAGCGTTTCATTTCGGGAAGTGCAATATTACCCAGGGTGGCTGTCGTGGCAACGGCGGAACCGGAGACCGCGGCGAAGGCGGCGCAGGCCGAAATAGAAGCGACCGCAAGCCCTCCCGGTAACCTCCGCAGCCACTTATCCAGACAGCCATAAATATCTTGTGTCATTCCGGAGGCCCCGGCGAAGGAGCCCATGACGATGAAGAGGGGGATGACCATGTAGGGGTATGTGGCCGCCTCATCGTAAACTGTTCTGGCCGAGACTGGGAGGGCCGCATCCAAGCCGGACAAGAAGGCGATTCCGGTGAATCCTGCCAGCATCAGGGAAAAGGCAATCGGCATTCCTAAAGCCAATAATAAAAAAACAGCAAAAATTCCTAAAATTCCAATGGTGATTGGCTCCATATCAGTTCCTCAGGACCTTCAGGTGGTCAATAATGTCAAGAATGATTTCCAGGGCAAAGGAAAGACATCCCACTGTCAAAGCCATTCGAAAAGGATTCTGAGGAATTCGCAACATATCCGAGACGGTGGTTTCTTCAATGGCAATAATTGTCCCCTGCCAGACGAGAACCAGCAGCATGCCAAGGCTGAGTATGCTTAATAAAATCTCAATAATGCTTTTGAATTTTGTGGGCATAAGGTCCAATAAAAAAGAGACACGTACATGAGAACGGCACTGGTGCGTGTAAGAGAGACCCAGCAAAATAAAGAGGGCCAGCATATATGAAGATAATTCCATGGCGCCTGGAACTGTGGCTGAAAAAAACTTACGAAGAAACACATCAACCGTTGAGAGGAACATCATGGGCAAAAGCAAAAACATGGCGCCGAAGGCCATGCCTCGGGTGAATTTCTGCACAATTGATCTAAACAGAACCATAATAATGCTCACTATAAAGGAAAGCAGCAAGACCAAATGGTCCTGCTGCTTTTTTAAATATTATTGCCATTCAGGGGGTATAGCAACCGCCTCGCTACCATGCTTCTTCACGACCTTTGCTAATAACCTGACGACCTCTTCGGCCTTAGCAGGATCTTGCTGTGCGGCAACCCAATCTCTGGTTACCTGTTGATAAGAGGCAAACCACTGCTGCTGCTCTTCAGCGGTCAGATTATGCAGAATCACATCCTTCTCCTCCAGTTCGGTGATCATTTCTTTATAGGATTTATGATTAAGACCACCGGTATGTTCAAAAGGATTGCTCGCAATTTTAGTAATTATTTCCTGGTGTTCAGGATCCATTTTGTTCCATTTCTTTTTGTTCACAGCGACCCCTTCAGTCACACAGCCAAAGGTGGCTACAACTCCATATTTCGCTACTTCGTAAAGTTTGAAAGAAAGAACAAGCGGAGGACAGGTAACAACGCCGTCAATGGCACCTGTATCAAGAGAAGTATACACATCGCCTAGCGGCATAAAAACAGGTTCCGCACCCAGGTTTTTAATGTACTGTGTCTGCAAGCCACCAGGAGTACGAATCTTTAATCCTTTTACATCGGCTAGTGATTTTACCGGCTGCTTAGTCCATAAGAAAGATTGAATACAGCCGTTAAGCTCAAGCATATGTACATCTTCGAATTCATGCTTCAGCGCTTTCTCGTACATCTCGTTCCCTATGGCCACGGCTTTCTCCTTGCCGTCTATCCACATGGCTGAAGAAAGTATTTCCGATAAAGGAAATTTTCCAGGGGTCCAGGTTGCAGTGAAATAGCCGAGATCGCTCATGCCGTTTTTAATGATGTCATAATGGGCAGGGCCTTTACCAAGAGCGCCACCGGAATACATCGTGTAGTCAAGTTCTCCGTTACTTTCTTTTTTGATCGATTCCATCATTGGTATCCAGACAGTTTGCACCTCCCGGCCAACAGCGGCATGCCATGTACTGAATTTTAGATTGTCTGCAAAACTGAGTTCATGCCCCAGTAGCAGAATTACAAACGACATCGCGATAACTGAACCATACTTTTTCATCTTATCCTCCACTATTTGATTGACTGGCGACCTACATTTAGGAACAAGATATATACGAAAGTGAATTATTGTATATTGTATACAACGCTTCGTGAAAATCGTATATTGTATACTTATATACATATTTTGGAGCGTTTCTGTCAATGCTTTTCTATGTGAAAGGGGCAACGGGAAAGGCCAAATATTCTTGACAGCTCTTATCGTATATTGTATACAATAGCCTGGTAAGGAGTAGATGTTAGGGACTTGACCGGTCTTTTGATGCAAAAAAAAAATTATTTAGCGATTATCGTTTGAAACATCCCTTTAATGTATTGTGTTTAATTTCTTCTCCTGCTCCACTCAAATTTGATTGCTCGGGAATATAATCAAAGGTGAATCGGCCGCTTCTCTAAGTGGCTCCAGATTGTGCAAATATTATGACCATGAATATAGCTACTATACTTAAAAAAGCTGTCGAAGACGATGAGTTGGTCGTTGCCCCGGGAGCACATGACGCGCTCACAGCTCGAGTGATTGAAAAATGTAATTTCCCCGCTGTGTATATGACCGGTTATGGGCAGGCCGCCAGCCATTTAGGTCGTCCGGACATCGGACTGATGTCGATGACTGAGATGGTAACGCGGGCTCGTAACATTGCCGAAGTGGTCAGCATACCGGTTATTGCCGATGCGGATACAGGTTTTGGAAATATCATTAATGTCATCCGTACTGTTCGGGAATACGAAGCAGCCAATGTTGCCGCGATTCAGCTTGAAGATCAGGTACTCCCTAAACGATGTGGCCATATGCTGGGGAGGGAGGTTATTCCAACAAAAGAGATGGTTGGCAAAATTAGAGCGGCTGTGGCAACACGGATAAATCCAGACTTCATGATTGTTGCCAGGACGGATGCTCGCACCCTTCATGGTATAGATGAAGCATTAGATCGAGCCAGGGCTTATGAAGATGCCGGTGCAGATATCTTGTTTGTCGAGTCGCCGGAAAGCATTGAGGAAATGTACCGAATCAACGAGGTGCTGACCAAACCCACATTGGCCAATATGGTGGAAGGTGGTCGAACCCCAATGCTACCAAATCACAAGCTCAAAGAAATTGGCTACTCAATCGCTATTTATCCGACCGCCTCTATTTTTGTGATGGCACAATCAATGCTGCAGTTGATGAGGCACCTGAGAGATCACGGGTCTACGGTCGGTGTTATTGATCAAATGGTCAGTTTTCATGAATTCAATGAGTTAGTAGGTCTTGAAGATGTCGTTAAGGAATTAGAAAGGCTTATGGGCAGTTGAGTCGGAGATGGCTGCTGATGGTCTGCAGTTGGGTACTCGATTGTTAAGGGCGTGTGATCGATCAAAGCGTAGATCACCAAGTGATAAACCGTTAGAATAGAGGATTTTTATGACTGAGAATACAAGGCCGCTTGAGGGGTTACGCGTTGTTGAAATGGGCGCATTTATCGCCGGACCGTTTTGCGGGCAGATGCTGGCCGATTTCGGTGCTGAGGTAATCAAGATTGAAGCACCGGGTGTGGGCGATCCTATGCGTCAGTGGGGCAGACATCGGCACAATGGTAAAAGTCTCTGGTGGCCGGTTTTGGCTAGAAACAAAAAGTCGGTTACTCTTAATTTAAAGAGTGAAAAAGGCCGGAAGATGGCACGCGAGCTTGTCGATTCAGCCGATTTTTTAGTAGAAAATTTCCGCGCCGGTATGTTGGAAAAGTGGGGAATGGGATATGAGAATCTGAAAGAAACGAATCCCGGGCTGATTATGATCCGAGTCAGTGGTTACGGACAAACCGGTCCTTACAAGGATAAACCTGGATTCGGCAGTATCGGCGAGGCAATGGGCGGAATCCGTTACATCACTGGCTACCCTGATCGCCCACCGACACGTATCGGCATAAGTATCGGTGATTCTCTCACCTCGGTTTTTGGAGCAATCGGGGGCCTGGTGGCGCTCCACCAGCGACAAAAAACCGGAAAAGGCCAGATGGTGGATATTGGTATCTATGAAGCGGTGCTGTCAATGATGGAAAGTATGATTCCAGAGTTTCAATTTGCCGGAGAAATTCGAGAGCGCACCGGCTCAGTCTTGCCTAATGTAGCGCCCTCCAATATTTATCCGACTTCGACTGGCGGTTTTTTCGTGATCGCGGCAAATGCAGACAATATCTTTGGCCGACTTTGCAAAGCCATGGGAAAACCTGAATTAGCTGAAGATGCACGATATTCCACACATACTGCCAGGGGTGAACACCAGGCGGAACTCGATGACATGATCAGCGAATGGACGGTGAATTATACCGCGAAGGAACTGCAAATAATGATGGATGAACATGGAGTACCGGCGGGATTGATATTCACACCGCGCGAAATGTTGCAGGATCCCCATTTTAAAGCTAGAAAGGCAATCATCGAGGTTGCGGATAAAGCACTTGGCAGTGTCAAAATGCAGAATGTGTTCCCGTATCTGAGCGAAACCCCAGGTGGAGTGAAATGGACGGGTCCTGATCTTGGTGAACATAATGAAGCGATATATGGAGATATCTTACAGCTCAGTGCTTCTCAGCTCGAGGAACTGAAAAAAGAAGGGGTTATCTGATTGTTATCTGGAGAATGACGGCATGATCAAAAATAAAGTCGAAATAGTCGATGTCTCACCTCGGGACGGACTGCAAAATGAGTGCAAGGTGCTATCACCTGAAACTAGATTGGAGCTGATTCACTATCTAGAGCGAGCAGGGGTTCGATCCATAGAAATTGGTTCTTTTGTGCACCCCAAATTCGTACCCACCATGGCCAATCTGGCAGAGATATGCCATCGGCTTGATTTTGATAACAAGGCTCAACGTTATACTGCTCTGGTTCCGAATCTAAAGGGTTTTGAACTGGCTGTTAAAGCTGGTCTGCAACATGTCCGGCTGGTAATCGTGGCGAGTGAAACGCTCAATAAAGCAAATTTTAAATGTTCGGTGGCGGATTCTCTCAAAGGATTTGAACAAGTTGCCAAGGTTGCTCGAGAGTCTAAGGTGGCCTTCGGCGTAATCATCGGGGCGTCATTTGGTTGCCCCTATGAAGGCCATGTTCCACCAGCACAGGTTCTTAATCTTGCCACCCGGCTTGTGGAGTTAGGTGCTGATGAGGTAATGCTTGCCGATACCACAGGCATGGCTATGCCCGATCAGGTTGAACGGTTGTGTGCCATGGTGATAGAGGAGGCTGGGAAAAAGCGATCAGACCTTCGAATCGGGGTGCATCTCCATAATACCCGCAATACCGGCTATGCTAATGCCTATGCCGCTTACCGAGTGGGTGTCCGGATTTTTGATGCTTCCCTCGGCGGTATTGGAGGTTGTCCGTTTTCCCCGAATGCACTGGGTAATATCGCCACCGAGGATTTGGTTCACATGTTCAATGGGATGGGTGTGGAAACCGGTATAGACCTGGCTTCCTTGGTCGAGGGAGGTAAGTGGTTAGAATCTCAGCTGGAAAAGCCAATGCCGGCCATGATTGGTAAAGCTGAACCTGTTTACCCTGTGTTGGCTTCGAAGTGAGGCTGAATCCCAGGATGGATTTTTAATGTTTTAATCTTCTTGCGGCATGCGTTGCAAGCCGCAAGGAGTTGCATCTGCAAGGATTATTGACACAGGGGGCTGACGATCTTTTGATAAATCGCCATTGCTCCGAAGCAGGGACCTTTTTGCAATTCTGGTCATTTTTTAAAGTAGCCCCGGGAACCTGAGGTTGGCAATAAACGATTGTTGGAACTCGATATTTTTTGCAAGGTCAACCACCTCAATTTCATCTGCCATTTTTTGTGCTAATTTTTGGTACCGGTTATTGCAAAGAGCCATCACCGCACCTGCACCGGCAAGATTTCCAGCGATTTCTATTTTCTCCTCGGGAACTTGGGGGATCATGCCCAAAGTCATCATATCTTTTTTGTCCAAGTATGAGCCAAATGCACCACCAACAACAATGTTATCTGGGCTGACCTCTTCTTCCATTTTTAATAAAAATTCGATGCCGGTAATAAGGGCAGCCTTCCCAAGTTGGATTGAACGGATATCTTTCTGATCGATAAATACTTCTTTATTCTGCCCAGCTTTTCCTTCTACTATTGCAGCAATAACATACTTTCTTGTGCCTGAATCTTCTTGTTGCAGTGAAACAATGTTCTCATTAATCGCCATAGCACCACCTGAATCAATGATTCCTGTCCGGTATAAGGCAGCAGTCGCACTGATCACCCCGGAACCACAAAGACCAACAGGTAATGAAGATGTTTTTTTATCGGATGACTGAATCACCCTATACTCAGGAAACTCCGTTGCTTCGGCAAGAATGATTTTATCTATGGCACCCGGAATTGCATGCATTCCACAAAACAGAGTTGCTCCTTCAAAGGCTGGTCCTGTTGCGCAGGAGGTAGCATAGAACCCATTTTTCCCTTTATAGATGAGTTCTCCATTGGTCCCGATATCAATCAACAACGTTCCAGTCTGGCGTTGCCCCAGCTCTGCCGCAATAGCAGCGGCTAAGATGTCTCCACCAAGAAAACCAGAAATCTGAGGGAGGGTGTGAACAGGACAAGCCAACTCCTCAAATCCCAGTTTTATTCCCTGTTCACATCGGGCCTCGAAAAATGCAGGTCTATAGGGAGCCACACTAATGGACGATGGGTCAACACCTAAGAAAAGATGGATCATGGCTGGATTACCAACGGCTACAACCTTTTCGAGCGAAGAGACCTTAATTTTCTGGAACTTTGCCAGCCTCTGACAGCCCCATTCTATGGTTTTGATGATAACTCTTTGTAATTTTGTAAGATTATCCTTGCCTTTTGCTACCATTCCGATACGACTCATTACATCATCGCCAAAAATTGTTTGGGGATTTCCCACCGACACCGAGGACAAAACTTTTCCTGAGTTCATATTGCAGAGATAGAGTGCAACAGTCGTTGTGCCAATATCCACAGCGATACCATATGAAGGTCGGTGTTGTTTCGTTTTATTGAAGGATTGGCTAAAGGAAGGTGGAAAATTCGCCGGAGCTTTTTCGATAATATGGGAAGAGAGCAGAGATGCTACCGGGATTTCTATGGAGAGATCTTCGGAAACTGTCACCTGACAAGCCTCTGTTGTCTTTTGAGTCCCATCGCAATGTTTTATCTTGATCAGGCATTTGCCACAGCCCCCTTTACCACCACAATCGGAACGCAGAAAAACAGAATGTTCAATCAAACTGTCCAAGAGCCTGTCTCCACCTGCAATTTGTATATTTAGCCCATGGGGAAAAATTTTAATATTATGATTGGACATTTATTCCTTTGTTTGCATCTCGCAAGCCTCTCTTTTTGAACAGACTTCACAGGTAGCCCTGACTTTCTTCACTTGATATCCCGGCCCTGTGCCGATTAAAAAGGAAATACTTTTAAACGGCATAAGCGTGTTATTCTCTTGCAGCCTGACATCGATCATGTCAAGCGGTAGCATTGAGCAGAGATTCGCTTGATCCTCCAACTCCCAACCATGGACCGATCCCGGACTGAGAAAGGGGCTTACTCCCCAGCCACGTTTTTGGGCGTACAACTCGACAATCTCGTTCACGGAGTACTTTAACTGATCCAGTAGTGTAAGACTGACAATATCATACAAGTAGGCGTCCAGCACCCGCCTTTTTCTGGATGCTTGGGCACTTGCCTCCTCCAGAGCTTGACCAACTGTGTAAACTCCTATAAGCGCTCTGGATGCTTGATGTAAAAATTTGCCAGAAAAGCCCAACGAAAGTTTGATTTTGTGCATTGATTGATTACAACACAACTGTAGGGTGTCATTGTCCTGCAGCACGACATCTACCCAACGATAAACGATTCGGGGGCACCATATTCCTCGAGCAGTACATAATATTTTTGAAGCTGCTTCAACAAGTGCCGCTCGGTTTTGCTTTCCCCTTAGTTTCGCTGTTACATTGTCAAGAGACAACTCCGCTTTCATGCCCGAAATCACCCCACCGACGCCTTCAAGAATTGGTTCTATTTTATATTCCATTTTAATAGAGATAAATCACGATTGCCTAGCGAATGCAGTCAATACATACAATTCAAAATGCCTCTGGAAAGTTCAAGTATAATCACAACTGGGATATAATCTGAAACTAGCATAAAATAGTAAAAAATGCTCGTAAAGCTCTCAAAAATGCTCCTCAGAGTTTCTGAATACAAGGGCTGGGAAATTTGGAAAAAACCTGGAGAATCTGTGGTAAAAAGCCTCCACTCCTTTGGGTTAAAAAAGAGATTGATTCTTCCCTTACCATTCGTTATAGAGGAGCGGATATTAGTAAGCGGATATTTGTTGACATCCGTTTTTTTCATTACTACGATGCAAATCAATTTCAGGTGCCCTTTAAGGGCTTAATCGGGAATCCCGTGAAAATCGGGAACGGACCCGCCGCTGTGATTCTACCTTGAAGAAAGGAACCCTCTCGATAACATATGCCACTGTGATGCTAAAATTCCAGCCAACCAAAAATTAAGCTGGATTCCAATCATGGGAAGGCTGTCAAATAGAGGGCGGAAAAGTCAGAAGACCTACCTGAAAGATATATAGATAGCAAATTTCGCGGACTATATTTTGCTGTCGGATCAGGCGATAAAAGGGTAATCCCCGGATCATTCATTCTTGAATTGGTCCGGGGATTTTTTTTTCGCCGGGCCCCAATTGAAGGTTGTAAATCAAGGAGAAAGACAATGTTTAAAGTAAAAATTGGGGGATTGAAGGGATCGGACTTAAAGGAAAAAACACTTGGTTTTGGTAGTTTTTTCACCATGACTGCAGCAACAACTCTTTCACTATCGGGTGTGTTCATAAGTGGAAATGTTCATGCAACGGCAGATGAAGTTCCATTAATGGATAAGGTCGTTGTTACCGCCTCGAGACAGGAAGAAAAGATTGCCGCTGTCCCTGCCAATGTAACTGTCATTACAGCGCAGGAAATCGCAAAATCACCAGCAGAAACGGTTCCTGAACTCTTGCGGATCACTCCCGGGATAGTAGTGAACGATATCACCGGCAATGGCCGCAATATAACGGTTGACCTAAGAGGGTTTGGTGAAACGGCAGCTTTGAACACCTTGTTGCTTATTGATGGCCGTCGGATCAATCAAGCTGATTTGAGTGGTGTAGACTGGACTCTTATTCCTAAAAACAGAGTTGAACGGATTGAAATTATACATGGCGGCAGGGGAAGTGTTTTATATGGAGACAACGCCGCTGGTGGAGTTATCAATATCATCACCAAAAAGGGGGAAGAGCTCCTCTTTTCAGGTGGTCTGGTTGCAGGGAGTTACGACACGATTCTATCCAGGCTGGCAGTCAGTGGTTCAACAGAAAGCCTAAGTTACGCACTGAGCACCAACTACCGAACATCGGACGGATATCGAGACAATAGTGGAACAGACGCCAGGGATATGGGTTTGAATCTTGACTATTTTTTTTCGGACCGTTTTAACGTCGCTCTTACCAGTAGCTATCATGAAGACGACACAGAGGTTCCAGGATCATTATTGCTGAGTGAATTAGAGAGTGGAGTGTCACGGAGAGCAAGTACCACACCTGAAGATTTCTCCGATATCAAAGATTATCATTTACAAATTGTACCGCAGGTTTTCTTCACTGAAACGAGCTATTTTCAAATGGAAAGTTCCACCAGGAGGAAGGAAAATACTGCATTTTTTTCCTTTGTCGGCGGGACATATAACGCAGAAACTGAGATTGATACAGTGGCTCTTTCTCCGCAAATTGTTATAAATGAAAAATTCTTTGGTCGTGATTCAAAGCTGGTTGCAGGATTTGATTATAGAAAGAGTAAAGAGGATATCGGCAACGAATCTGTTTTTTTTGGCGCACCATCTTCGGCAGCGTTTGAACTCTCGAAAGAAGATATGGGAGTTTATGGTAATGCAGAAGTATCGCTCAACAGCAAGGTGGCGGTTTCCGGTGGTTACCGCCATGATCGTGCCGAATTCGAATCATTTACCGACGGGCTCTCCGACAAAGTCACCATGGATGAAGATATATATGATGGGGGGGTGACCTATAGATTTTCAGATAACGGTTCTGCATATTTCAGTTATGCAAAGAGTTTCAGATATCCGGTACTCGATGAAATGTTCAGCTTCTTTACCAATTCTTTCGATTCCACGCTCCGGCCACAGACCACCGATGATTTTGAAGTTGGTGCGCGCATTCAATTTGGTCCGGACATTAATTTCAGCGTGAACCTTTTCAGACTGGATACCGAGAGGGAAATATTTTTTAACCCTGTAAGCTTTGCCAATGAAAACCTTAATGGCGACACCATAAGACAGGGTATTGAACTGAAAGCAAGTAAACAATTTTCGAAAATATCAGTTAACGGCAGTTATACACTCAGGGACACTGAAATCGATGGAGGAACATTTGACGGCAAGGAGATACCCAATGTGCCTCGCCATCAATTCACAGCCGGTGCGGAAGCCGATATTTTCACGAACTTTCGATTCAATATAGATGGATCCTATATCGGTGAACGACCTTTTATTTCAGATTTCGCCAATGTAGTTGACGACCAGGACGGTTATTTCTATGTGACTGCCAAATTGGCTTATATGTTTGAAAAAGGCTCTGCTTATCTGACGGTTAATAATCTTTTCGATGAGGACTATTACCAATATGGCGGGATAAACTTTCTTGGAGAACCGGGCATTCAACCGGCACCGGGAGTTAATTTCTTAGTTGGGCTTACTTTTGATATCTGATTTCGGATAACAGCCGGATTGACCGGCGGAGGATATGGATGCTTGAGACAATGTTGAAGGGAGGGCCGGTAATGTATCCATTATTTGCCTGTTCGCTTTGTGTATTGACAATCATAATTGAGCGAGGCTTATTTTGGATAATTCTCAACCGGCGACATAATTCCGAACTCATCAATGAGGTGGTTGAGATCAGCAAGGAAGGGGACTGGGAACTTGTAAAAAAGAAAACGATCGGATCCAAAGATTATGCCATACGCGTTTTAGTAAGCGGCATCGTACACAGGAAATTTTCCATGACCAAAGCCATGGAGGTCGCGGCGATACAGGAGATAGTGAAAATGCGACGTGGAATGGGTGTGCTCGATACGATGATCACGGTAGCGCCTTTGTTGGGAATTCTCGGCACTGTCATCGGCATAATTTTGTCTTTTGATATGCTGGCGATAGAGGGGATTGATAATCCGCATGCCGTTACCGGAGGCATTGCCCAGGCCCTCATAACCACAGCTACGGGTCTCAGCATAGCCATATTGGCGGTTGTTCCCTACAATTATTTTAATGTAAAAGTGGAACAGGCTGCCCGCATCATGGAACAGTACGCAACAAGCCTTGAAATAGTTTATGAAAAATTGTCACAAGATACACCAGATGGAGGCGACTTGTGAAACTCAACATTGAAAAGCAGCGTGGACCGCGTATTGAAATGCTGCCTTTGATCGATATTGTGTTTTTGCTTCTGGTGTTCTTTATTTATGCCATGTTGTCGATGGCTGTCCATCGCGCCATGCCGATTGCTCTTCCGAAGTCAGCGATGGCGGAAGTCGACAATCGGCCCCGGATGGCTATATCGGTTGCCCGGGAAGGGGTTGTTTATATAGACAAGCAGCCGGTAGATTTACATAATCTGGTTGAAATTCTCCAAAATAAATCTGTGACTGAAAAAGAAAAAGGAGTGCAGGTATTTGCGGACAATCGGGTTGAGTACCAGCGCCTTTTCCTGGTGCTCGACAGTATCAAGAAGGCTGGAATTTCACAGATATCATTGCAGGCGGAGAGAGATGGAGGGCATTAAAAGGTTCTTTCTTCCAGCCATCGCCGCTATTGTCCTGCATGGATTTTTGGTAAGTTTCGACCTGCCAAACCAGGAAATATTAAAACCGGTTCTCAGTGGAAATCCGATTGAAATTGAGATCAGTTCAATCACTTCCGAAATTGTTGTTTCGGAAGAAGTTATTACGCAACCGAAAGATCCACCGAAACAGCACAATGAGATTATCAAACCGAAGCAGGCAAAAAAAAAGGTCAGTCTCCTGGATAAAAATAAAAGCGATGATTTCAGTAATGAAAAAGTAGAAGAACAGTTCAACAGCACTCCTGAGTCGCTTCCACAACCGCCAAAGGAAATTGATAAATCATCCATAAGACCAAAAGCAGCTGTAACGGATAATAAGAAGATTGAAAATATACCTGAGGACCTGCCCAAGGAGAAAAATTTTGCAACGCCGATTCACAAAAAAGCGATGCCGATATATCGGCAAAATAAACAACCTCCATACCCTGCGATGGCGAAGCGGAGAGGTTATGAAGGTGTTGTCCTGCTCAATGTATTGGTGGATACCGAGGGCATGGTCTCTGAAATTAAAATAAAAAACTCCAGTGGGCACATCAGCCTGGACAGGGCTGCTTTAAAAACCGTAAAAAACTGGTTGTTTTCACCGGCAACAGAAGGTGGAGGGCGGGTTGTTATGTGGGTTGATATTCCGGTCGAGTTTCAGTTGAGATAAAAATGGAAAAGGTGATAACGTCAGCAGGGAAATTTCTATGAAAATACTTGGATCATTACTGCTTATTTATTTTTTTTTCCTCACTCTGACTGTTGCTCCTCTGTGCGCCCGGTTGGTAGTTGATCAAACAGGGGAAAAGATCGAATTACCAGCCGGGCCTACTCGAGTTTTATCCCTGGCTCCAAGCTTAACCGAGATGGTTTACTCATTGGAGGCGGAAGACAAGCTGGTGGGAGCTACCCGCTACAGCAATTTCCCCGCGGCTGCCAAAAAATTACCCAGAGTTGGTTCTTACGTCCAGCTTGATCTTGAGCGAATAGTCGCGATTAAACCGGATTTGTGCATTGCGATAAAAGACGGCAACCCACGTCGAACGGTGGATGCCATTAAGGCTCTCGGTATTCCTGTTTTCGCCATTGATCCACGCAGCATTGAACAGATTATGGAAGCCTTTCTGCTGCTGGGTGATATCCTTGGGGTATCAAAAAAGGCGGAAGAGTTAGTTTCGGATATGGAACATCGGCTTCTCCTGGTAAAAGAGAAGGTAGCTTCCAGTCGGACAAGGCCGCGTGTTTTTTTTCAAATAGCTGATAGCCCGATAGTCTCGGCCGGAAAAGATAGTTATATAGATAGAATCATCACCTTGGCCGGCGGGAGCAATCTTGCCGGCAGCTTGACAGAGTATCCACGTTTTTCATGGGAAAATATCATGCTGTTGCAACCCGAGGTCGTATTGATTAGTTCGATGGCGGGAGGAAAATCTCCGGATCTTTTGAAAGCCTCCTGGCAACGCTGGTCTGAAATCCCTGCTGTTAAAAGTAACCGAATCTATGTGGTCAATGCCGATCTCTTCAATCGCCCAACTGTCAGGTTGATTACCGGCCTTGAAATTCTTGCCGAGATATTACACCCGGAAGATTCAGGAGAAAGCCTTGCGAAATAAAACCGGTAACCAGACCACAAGACCAATTTCACCAATAACCTCAATACCGTCCATAGCCCCAATCACCAGAAAACTGCCTGTCGTTTGCTCAATTTTAACTGTTGTCTTTATTTTGAGCATCCTGATTGCTCTGGCCAATGGGCCATCTTCGATCAGCATTGGAGAAATTTTTGCAATTGTCAGCGGAGACGAAGCCACTTCCTCAACAGCCGCCACAATTCTCTGGAAAATTCGCCTCCCGCGGATCATTCTGGCAGCGGTTGTCGGTGCCACTCTTTCATTGGGCGGTATGGTTTTTCAGGCATTATTGCGTAATCCACTGGCGGAACCCTATATTCTGGGCATATCCGGTGGTTCTGCCATCGGCGCAATCAGCGGCATAATGATGGGGTTATCTTTTTTCCCCGGAGTAACGTTTTTTTCATTTTTGGGGTCGATGCTAACATTAGGTGCTGTACTTGTTCTCGCCGGCGGACGTTTATCAACCAGAAAGGATTCCTTGCTTCTTGGGGGAGTGATGATGAATGCTTTCTGCGGCGCATGTATCATGTTTCTGATTTCAATGAGTCAGGGTCCGCAAGTCCAGGAAATCATTTACTGGCTGATGGGCGATCTTTCCATGGCAAGCAGTAGTAATTTATTTCTATTACTCCTGTGTTTCCCGTGTTTTGTTGTGATACTCATACTTGCCAGACCTCTTAATATTATTTTGACGGGACGCGATTCCGCCATTGCCATGGGCGTAAACGTTCGACTTATTTCGGCTGTTCTCCTTATCACAACTTCAATTATGGTAAGCCTGGTAGTCTGTCAATCCGGCCTTATCGGCTTTGTCGGATTATTGATACCCCACCTTTTTCGTATGTTCCTGGGATCAGACCACCGCCTGCTTGCCCCCAGCTGCATTCTTGGCGGTGGAAGCTTTTTAGTCCTGTGTGATGTGTTGGCCAGGGCTCTGCCGGAGCACGGAGAAATGCCGGTTGGGGTAATAACCGCACTCATAGGCGCACCACTTTTTATCTTTTTGTTGTGGAGGTCTCGGCAATGATTGCTCTTGATCTTCAAAATAATTCTTTGAGCTATGGCGGAAATAAGGTGGTGGATGATGTGTCCTTTTCTGCCGAAGCCGGTGAGTTTTTCATGATACTTGGCCCCAATGGAGCAGGGAAGTCATCACTGTTAAAATTAATCGCCGGGATTGAAAAATCCCAATTCGGGCAAATTAATATTCTTGGCAGACCAAAATCAACATATTCGACCAGAGATCTTGCCAAAGTGATAGCTCTTGTGGCCCAGCAGGCACCGATAGATTTTCCATTTTCTGTTGCTGAAACAGTTCTTATGGGACGTTCTCCCCATCTTGGTTTGCTGGGAATTGAGGCTGAAAGTGATTACGCACTTGCCAGGGAAGCGATGTGCTTTACCGGGATTGAGCAATTCGCCAACCGGCGTCTCGATCAACTTTCAGGAGGTGAAAGGCAACGTGTGATGATTGCCCGGGCCATATGCCAGGAGCCCAGAATTATATTGCTGGATGAACCGACGACCGCCTTGGATCCGGCCCATCAACTCAGGATTATGGATCTTATGGAGAGATTCCGCCAGGAAAAAAAGACCACCGTCATAATGGTTTCTCACGATTTAAACCTGGCGGCCCTGTATTCTGACAGGTTGTTATTGATGAAGAACGGTCGTGTGGTAGTTATAGGTACACCCTCGGAAGTTTTTATTCCGGAGTACATGGAAAAGAGTTATGAGTGTGACCTGCTGATAGACGAAAATCCCGTAGGCAACGTCCCACGAGTGATGCCTGTTCCCGAAAAATTTAAAAATGATAAATCTGTTAACCGGTAATCGTTCACCCGGAATAACTCATTATTTGCCTCTCTCTTGCTGGTTTGTTTTATGTCGATAATTCATGAAGATACGATTTGTATCACTAATTTTTTCCACCGTTGTGGACTAATCTCGGCTCTTAAGTCGACATGGGCAGTGAAGCGGCGATAAGGGAAAGTGAAATTACCAGATTTGATTGCAACCCGTCCATTGATTTACTTCAGAAAGTTATCGGATCGCGGGCAAGGTAAAAAAGAAAGTCGATCCTTCCCCCGGCACTGATTCAACCCAGATTTTTCCACCATGGCGTTCGACGATTTTCCGGCACAGGGCCAGGCCCAACCCGGTGCCATCATACTCCCTGGCTGTATGAAGCCGTTGAAATACTATGAATATGCGTTCGTAAAACCGGGGTGAAATACCAATGCCATTATCCCTGACGAAAAACTGATAGAAATTCCCGGAGGGGCTGCAGCCGATTTCTACCCTGGGATTGGGGTTCATGTTGTACTTAATGCTATTCAGGATAAGATTCTGAAAAAGGCTCTGTATCTGACTGGAATCGACGGATAGGCTCGGCAGGTCGGCGTAAACGACCTCGGCATGATTCTCCTGCAGGGTCGACTCCAGGTTATCCAATACCGTCTTGACGAGACTGTTGAGATTTGTCGGCAAGAACGTGCCGTTGCTGGTCGTCACTCGCGACAGAGACAGTAAGTCACGGATCATAATCTGCATTCGATGGCCGGCCGCCACGACCCGCTCGACATATTGCCGGCCTTTCTCATCCAGTTGATCTCCATAATTGTGTTGCAGAAGCTGAAGGAAGCCGACAATGGAGCGTAGCGGCTCCTGCAGGTCGTGTGAGGCCGCATAGGCAAACTGTTCCAGTTCTTTATTGGAGCGTTGCAGGTTTTCCGCCGCTCGCCTGCGTTCGGTGATGTCGCGCAAGATGACGTGGATGGCCTTGGACCCACCAAACGGGAAATGGGCCGCAATCACCTCGACGTCAACGATGCCGCCGTCAAGGCGGACAATTTTCCCTTCCAGCAGGGGTTGTGATTCACCTTGATGACGCATTCGACGGATACGCTCCCGTATCACTTGATGATAATCGGTATGAAACAGGTCGTAGGGCGTCTTGCCGAGAAGTTCTCCGGCTGTCCAGGCACCAAACAGCCTGAGGCAGGCGTCGTTGACCAGGGTAATACGATCTTGCTGATTAATGTATATCGCATCGGGTGAGTGCATGAACAGACTGCGGTAGCGGACCTCGCCTTCCCGCAGGGCCTCTTCGGTACGCCGCCGGGCCAGGGACTCAGTGATCACCTGACACAGGACTTCCAGGGCTGCTTGTTCTTCTCTGCCATAACCGCCTTTGCGGTTGCCTACCGCGACCATGCCGATCGTCTTCTCTCCATGTTTGAGCGGCGCGGCCAGCAGGGAGGTCAACGGCGGATGCCCGGTCGGAAATACAATGTCGGAGGGAGGCGAGGCCGGATTGTTGATCAGAAGGGGCTTACCATCTACGATTACACGGGCATAGATGCCGTAGGTGTGAAAATTTTTCGGAATTTTTCCACTTTTGAACACTGAGCAGGCATTCCAGGTGGGATTCGAAACGGCGATATCATGCAATACTCCATCCGGAGAGATTTCACCGAGAAAGGAGATCGAACTGCCCGTGATTTTTTCAGCCACGTCCAGGCAGATGCCCCCGAATTCTTTATCGCCGGCGCTGGTCACTACGGCACCGAAAATGCGGTTGATGCCCTTCAACAATGTATTCTGCCGCTCGACCGCCGTTTCCGAGCGTTTACGTTCGGTGATATCCAGTACCAGAGAGAGAACGGATACCAGCTCTCCCTGGCCATTCAGCAGAACAGAATTGTACCACTCGCAGGTTAGGACTGAACCGTCTTTAGAATAGTTGCGGTTGGTCATCGAGTTGCTGGTGCTGCGACCGTTCAGCATATTTTTAGAAAGCCGGGCCACACTCTCCACATCGTCTTCATGAACCCATCTTACCTGATCGATTTTCTTTCCCACAATTTCCTGGGAATTCCAACCGAAAATACGTTCAGCCTGCCGGGACCAGTATATAACCTCAAAGGCTGTGTTGAATTCCACAACCGCGAGGGGAGAATTTTCCATGTGAAAATTGAGACGCTGTAAGGCCAGGCGCAGCTTCTCCTCGGCTAGTTTTCGGTCGGTAATATTAACGAGCTGGGATATGAAATAGGCCGGTTCCTGCTGTTGGTCCCAAATCAATGAGACACTGAGCAGCGCCCATATTGCATGTCGCTTTTTGTGGATATAGCGTTTTTCTTTTTGATAGATGCGAATTTTTCCTGCCAGCATCTGCTCGAGATGGGCATCATCCGACTCCAGGAAATCGGGGTGACTGATGTCCCGGTAGGTTTTGGTCAGCAATTCAAGTTCTGAATAGCCAAGAAGATCGCAAGTGGCGCGGTTCACCTTGAGAAATTTGCCCTCAGGCGACACAATTGCCATCCCAATCGGTGCATATTCAAAGATACTGAAGAACCGAGTCTCGCTCTCACGCAGCGCCTCTTCCGCTCTCCTGCGGTCTGTGATGTCGGTCCAGATGCAATGGTATACCTTGCTGCCGTCGACCTCGATGACCTTCGCCGTTACATGAACATGTCTGATTTCTCCCTGCTTGGTGCGCTGGAGAGTCTGAAAATCATCGGACCCGTTTTTCAATACCTTCTCAATGTGGATTCGCGCCTCTTCTTCCGTTTCGAGAGCATCTATATCGGCGATGGACAACTTAGCGAACTCATCTCGCGAATACCCTAGATTCTGACAGACCTGGTCATTAAAAACGACGGCCCGGCAGGTTTCAGGATCCACAACTACAACACCATCCAAACCTTGTTCAAAAAGAGCCTTGTAATATCGATCGCTTTTGGAAAGGGCCTCCTCTCTTCGCTTGGACTTTTCGAGCTCCGCTTGTAATTCTTGAACCTGTTTTTCCAGTTCCCGATAGGAACGTTTTTCAACCATTAAGGAATCTCCAAATACAAATAAACGAGAGCCTCAAAAACCTAAGGCGTTATTTTTTTGCAAAATGACATCCTCCAATAATAGCATACTTAAGTGATTCTAAAGTTCAATGTCTCATTTATATTCCTGATTACCCTTAATCATCAACTCAACTATTCCACGGTTCCTGCCAACCATCATTTGCCATGAGGTTAATGGAACCCAGACATTTTCGTCCAAAAACCCTAATGACAGAAGGTGTACAACTAAAGTTTCTCAAGCAGTAGATTTTCATCTGCGCTGGATGATCAAAGCAATTATTCGGTTACTATCAGCTCATATTCCCGAGTACCCAAACCGATTTTCTCTGCATGTTCCAGGCAGGTACGCCATTCGGACTCCGGTCTCGAATTGGTAAAATGGTCGCAAAGATCAATAAACTCTGGTTTTGCCATGTTCTCGGACAGTTGGCTGCCAGGAAGAGGTGCGGCCTTTAGACAGGCATCCACACAGGCCTGATCCAGAGCCAGGGGATCAAAAGACGCAAACATGCCGAGATTGGGCAGAATGGGAACATCATTTTCCCCGTGGCAGTCGCAATTGGGGGATACATCCACAATCAGCGAAATATGGAAACATGGACGACCGTCAACGACGGCCTTGGTGTATTCTGCCATGCGCCGGTTCAGGAGTTCAACGGCAGCGAAACTGGCGAAGGCTATGGCATCGTAGTTACACGCTCCCAGGCAGCGACCACAACCAACACAATTTTCTTCGTTGACCCGCATCTTCTTTGCCTCATCGTCAAAGGCGAGTCCTTGGTTGGCGCATTCCTTCAGGCACATGAGACATCCACGGCACTTGGTCTCATCGATCTCGGCTTTACCGCTACTGTGCTGCTCTGTCTTGCCGGCCCTGGAGCCGCAACCCATGCCGATATTCTTTATGGCGCCGCCGAAACCTGTCATCTCGTGCCCCTTGAAATGTGTCAGGCTGATGAACACATCAGCGTCCATGACTGCCCTGCCGATCTTGGCCGACTTTACGTATTCACCTCCAACCACTGGGACATCAATATCGTCGGTTCCCTTCAATCCATCCCCGATGAGAATAGGACAGCCGACGGACAGGGGTGTAAATCCGTTTTCCCATGCGCATTCCAAATGCTCTAAAGCGTTTTTGCGATTACCAGGATACATGGTATTGCAGTCAGTCAGAAAGGGTTTGCCGCCCATTTCCTTTACCATGTCGGCGACGGCTTTGGCGTAATTGGGACGAAGATAGCTGATGTTTCCCAATTCCCCAAAATGCAACTTGATGGCAGCGAACTTTCCATCCATGCTGATCTGATCTATCCCTGCTTTCTTGATAAGTTTTTTCAGTTTGGTGGGTAGCCCGTCCCCGAAAGCCTTCGTCCTGAAATCTGTAAAATAAACCTTTGCTTTTTCCATTTATCACCTGTTGGCTAATCTTTTTTGCTGATAATACTTTTTATGCGATCATTTAGTTGAACCTGATTTGAAGCAAATTGTTACTATACGGTTAGGTTACCCGCTAAATTGACCACAACAGAGAGTAACAATAAGAAGATTTCGTAAATTATCACAGACCCTATGGTGTTGCCAGTACCATATTGCCGGGCACCCAAATATCGGTTCAGGATAATGGAAAGTCAGACCTCGAAAGATGTCGCAATAAAAGGTATCAAAGTATCCTTTTTTTGCTCCTTCCGGATCAAAATAGCACATGGGCAAAATCGGGACGGCCAGTCAATTTATACAGGCTGTCATTACCTTTATTGTCCTGTAATTCTACCTTTCTTCATCTGCATCATAGAACGGTTGAAAAAGGATAGGTTGCCTGGTGTTAGCGGCAAATGGTGAGGAATTTACGGAAAAGTTAGAGCGGGCTTACCAAGGAACGTCTTCTCACCTTATAATAAGCTGAGAATCCAGATAATTGCAGAGCCACCTCATATCGGAATTTGCTAATATTGCGATTTGTAGGGGGAGAAATTATGTGTCAGCGATAATTTTGATATATAATGTAAGCGATGTCATGAACTGAACATTTTTTACAAATCCAATACATGGGGAGTATATTTATGCGTTGGCGCGGAAATCGGAAGAGTAACAATGTCGAAGACCGACGTAGTGAGCGTGTCTCCGGAGTAGGCGGCTCACGCGGTGGTGGCATGTTACGTCTGCTGCCCATGGTCTTTAAGCTTTTAGGCTTCAAAGGTGCTGTAATACTGGCAGTGTGTGTGGGTGCTTACGGTTTATTTACCGGAAACCTGGGTAATATCTTAGCCGTCCTTGGTCTACAACAAGATGCCACCACCAGTGTGTCCGAAGCACCGCTTCGAGAAACTGCGGAAGAAAAAGAACTGGTAAACTTCATTTCAGTCATTCTGGCCGATACTGAAGAAACCTGGTCTACCTTGTTCCGACAAAAGGGTAAAACTTATCAGGAGCCACGCCTCGTTCTCTTTCGAGATGCGGTAAAATCTGCTTGCGGAATGGCTCACTCAGCCATAGGACCCTTCTATTGTCCAGGTGACCACCAAGTATACATCGACCTGGGTTTTTATGACCAGTTGAAAAATCGCTTCAAAGCACCTGGGGATTTTGCCCAGGCCTATGTAATTGCCCACGAAATAGGTCACCATGTTCAAACCCTATTGGGTATCTCCAGCAAAGTCCATACGGCTCAAAGCAAACTGAGCAAGGTGGAAGGCAACAAGCTATCCGTCCGACAGGAACTGCAGGCGGACTGCCTTGCAGGGGTCTGGGCCAATCATGCCAACAGCACCCGGGAACTCCTCGAAGCAGGTGATATAGAGGAAGGTCTGGTTGCTGCTAGCGCCATCGGTGATGACACCTTGCAGAAACAGTCACAAGGCTATGTTAGCCCGGATTCTTTTACCCATGGTAGTGCGGAACAACGGGTAAAATGGTTCAAAATTGGTTTCGAAAATGGCGGCATGGACGATTGTGACACATTCAACAATTTTTAGGCCGAAACCTGCCATCGGAGCTATGAAGCATAATCGTAGATGCGCAATGGAACGTAAGATCAGGAATTGCAAATTACTGTTACCAAAGGGACGATAAGCTCTTGCCCGCTTAGGCGGCAAGAAGGACCAAGACAAACGGCGGCATATCTCGACCAAGGCTACTCGCTTAAAAAACAGGAATCATGGAATACCCCTTCTGCTGATACCCAATTGAAGAAATCCACCCGTTTTTGACCTGCTTGATTTCTGGCGCAATTGACTGCGGATCGACCCCGAAGTACATTATGGCGGCCTTGCATACCTCGAGGCCGATGCCATCCTGCGCCATGGCTGAAAGAGTTGAGTCGAATTCTTCCAGTTTTTTTTGTTCATCCGCAGAAAATTTCTCTCGGTTTTTTGACAGCACCATGGGTGAGGGCCCCATGAAGACCACGACAAATTTTGGTTTCTGCGAGATAGCCAGCAGAGCCTGGTCTTTATAGGTCTCATGGATCAGCTTCAGGTGATCCGAAGCGCTTTCCGGCTTACCGTCGCGAAAATCAAACATTGTACTTACCGACTTGACACCCTCCAAGGCCTCGTATTCCCCGGCTTGTGCGGAACCAGGGAAAACACCGACTGGAGACAGGAGAAAAAAGGTTGCCAACAGCACCGAAAAAATAACATTTTTCATAACTGCACCTCCTTCTGTTTTCTTATTTTCAAGTATGACCCATGCCAAACGTCACCATGGTCTCGTCTAGTCAATGACAGGACGTTGCGAGGAATAATTCTCATTGATTTGCAGTAGCGGCGATTTCATCTCACCCACCTTTGTTGCCGATACTTCACGGTAAATATTCCTTGAAGAGATACCACCATTACCTACGCAAGCACCTGTTATGAATTTCAATGAAGAAATCCTGCGCAACCCATGCGGGTTTGCGCACGACACAGTGACAAAGCCACGGCTCATGAGAAGCGCGAAACATCTTCTCAAGGATAGAGGATACGTTAAATATTCTTAAAAAGAAGCACAAGAGAGGAAAATGCAGGGAGAGTTTTATTCCATATATTGTCCAGTAAAAAAATGATTGCGAGGTAGTTGTCATAAATGAGTCATAAAGCAATTAGTTTTGACCTTTCGGCATTGAAGATGATTGCCGTCTGTCTGTATCAACTTTTTGGCAGCTCCTTTTCTAATGTCGTCAAAGAATTAAAATTATAGCAACAGAACAACTAGATGCTTTGTCTTGAGCTGTGTTAATGCTTATTAAATAATTTTAGACATGATGATTGCGTTTTGTTTCCAAAATGATCTGCCTGAATGTTTTACCCAGCTCAGCTGGGGTTTTTGTAAAAAACCTTTTTGAAAGGTGAATCATTGGCATCTGTACCTGTAAATCATAACGAAGATGTCCTGTTGCGAGCCATTTCGGACGGTACTGCTTCTGAAACAGGAAAAAGGTTTTTCCGAGCACTGGTGCAAAATCTCTCTCAGGTGTTGGGGACCCATGGCGCCTGGGTTACCGAGTATCTCCCAAAAAGAAGACGCCTGCGTTCACTGGCGTTCTGGCTTGGCGGTGAGTTTGTCGATTATTATGAATACGACGTTCAGGGAACGCCCTGTGAAAAATTGCTCAGGGAAAAAAAATATCTGCATATTCCCGATAAGGTGGTCGATCTCTTTCCGCAGGACCCTGACCTGTCGAAGATCGGGGCAGTAAGCTATATCGGTTTTCCTTTGCTCGGCGAGCATAACGAGATACTGGGGAATATTGCTGTTGTTGATACGCAACCAATCCCCGATTCCTTCCGAAATCTGGCCCTGTTTCGAATTTTCGCAGCCAGGGCCACCGCCGAACTCCTGCGTTTGCGTATCGAAGCGGAATTAAAGGACCGGGAAGAGAAATTGCGGGGTATTTTCGAAGGTGCGCTGGATGCCATTATCGAACTGGATAAGGACTTTCGCATTATCATGATGAACCCGTCGGCGCGAAAGCTTTTTGCCTTGGCAGACAACGATATAGTGGGCAACAGCTTCGCCGGATTCCTTGTAAAAAATGATTTTCAACGGCTCACGTACATCATCGACACGCTGAATAAAAGGCCCCACGCCGATCGCAACATCTGGATTCCCAAGGGCCTTGCGGCAATCAACAGCCGAGGTGAAGAAATCCGTACGGAGGCGACACTTTCACAACTGGAAATGAAAGACGCCCCCTGTTATGTACTGATCTGCAGGCATCTCGATGAACAATATCAAGCCTTTAAGATAATAAATTCACTCAAGGATGAGACCCGGTATCTGCGGGACGAGATAAAAGAACTTTATGATCAAAACACGATCATCGGCCGGAGTGAGCCGTTCCGGCGGGTTCTGAGACTGGTGTCCGAAGTTGCTCCCACCGATTCCACTGTGCTTCTTTATGGCGAAACCGGAACAGGCAAGGAATTGATCGCCCGCGCCATCCACGCCGCCAGCAGCCGGCGGCAGCGCCCCATGATTACAGTCAACTGTGCCGCCATCCCCGAATCGTTGATGGAAAGCGAATTTTTCGGCCACGAGAAGGGCGCCTTCACTGGGGCTACGCAACGGAGAGAAGGGCGTTTCAGTCTGGCCGATGGCGGCACCATCTTCCTCGACGAAATCGGCGACCTGAGCCTTGAGTTGCAAAGCAAACTGCTCCGGGTATTGCAGGAGGGGGAATTTGCTCCTGTCGGTAGTTCGCGAAATATCAAGGTTGACGTGCGGGTCATCGCTGCTACCAACCGCGATCTTTCTCTTGCCGTCCGGCAGGCTACCTTTCGCACGGATCTCTATTATCGCTTGAATGTCTTTCCCGTAACTATTCCGCCGCTACGCATGCGTACAGACGATATCGGTCCTCTTGCCGCCCATTTTGTCGAAAAATATGCGGCTCTAATGGCAAAACATATTATCCCTATCCCTGCAGGCCTAGTGGAACGGTTGAAGCAATATGATTGGCCGGGAAACGTCCGCGAGTTGCAGAACGTGATTGAGCGGGGGGTGATAACCGCCCGCCACGGCCTCCTTAATCTTGATTATGCTCTGCCGCAAACCATTGCCGGAGTTGACAGCGTGAGATCTGAAAGCCTTCCTTCGTCGGAAGGTAAAATCATGCCGATGTCTGAGTTTCAGCAACTTGAGCGGAAAAACCTGATGCTTGCCCTGCAGCAGACACAATGGCGAGTTGCCGGAAAAGACGGTGCTGCCAGGCTTTTGGGCCTGCCACCCAGCACGCTGCAATCCCGCATGAAAGCCTTGGGGATACGGCGACCCGATTTAAATATCAAACATTTTTGAGGTTTACCCGGATTCTCCTGCCCATGTTATTCCGGCTGGAGCCCGGAAACTCTCCCCCTGCCGAAATCTCGGTGCCTTGGTCACGAAATCTCGTCAATCACGAAATCTCGTGTGTCTCCCGATAACGATCTTGAGCATCTAAACTTACTGAATAACAATATATAAATTTTTCATGCTTCATGGCACGTATCCTGAAATATCTTTTATAAACCGTCGTAGCTAAAGGCGGTCCCAAAAAATAAATGATTCAGAACTATTGGAGGATATACCATGAGCCAGCCTACAGAAACCAAAGAGAAAAACAAAGAGGTAAACGGGGTCAATGTCGAAGAACTTTTTGGAACTATTGATGCCGTCAAGAAAGCGCCGGTTATCGCCACCTTTAAATTCAGAGCCAGCAACCAATGGCAAAACGGCGGCCATAATCGCACTACCATAAAAAATTTTTATGGAACTCAGCAGGATCATGACCACAAGCAACCATTCAGGCTCGATGCCGATGAACCGCCTATCCTGCTGGGAGAGGACAAAGGACCTAATCCGGTGGAGTATGCCCTTACCGCCTTGGCTGCCTGTGTGACAACGTCCATCGTCTATCATGCCGCCGCCAAGGGGATCACTATTCATGCGATGGAGTCGAGGCTTGAAGGTGATATCGACTTGCAGGGCTTTCTCGGTATCAGCGACGATGTTCCCCGCGGCTACAAGGAAATCCGGATGTTCGTCAACATTGAGGCCGATGCTCCCGCAGAACAGCTCGAAGAAATTGTTAAACTGGGTCCTTCATACTCACCAGTGTTTGACACTATCACCCGTGCTGTGCCGGTCATGGTAAAGCTTGACAAGTAAGGTATTCCTAGGCCGCACCCTTAATAGGTGCGGCCGATCCCTACACCGCCTTAAACACTGGCAAAAGGCATAGGAAAAAGGAGGAATGTCATGGAACATGTTAGGATATTTACCCCAGAAGCAGCACAGAGCTTTGATTTCGGCGGGCTAGGTGTTCGCTGGACCATCGACGGAGCAGACACCGACCAGCGGTTTTCAGTGGTCCATCACCCACTGGCGCCTCGAGCGCTTGCCGCACCGCTGCATTACCATAATGACGAAGACGAACTGTCCTATGTAATACGAGGAAGACTGGGCGCTCTGCTGGGTGACGAAGTTGTCATCGCGGAAGCGGGTACCTGGGTCTTCAAGCCCCGAAAACAATGGCACACTTTCTGGAATGCTGCTGGAGGTGATTGCGAGATTATAGAGATCATCTTTCCGGCCGGCTTTGAAAATTATTTCCGGGAAATGGCCTCATCCTGGGGGAATCTGGAGAAATTCGCAGAGATCAATAGAAAATATAACCTGCAGATGGATTTCGCTAGTGTTCCAGATTTATGCGAACGGTTCGACCTTACTTTTCCGGAGCTCTAACTACAATTGGAACAAATGAGACAAAAAAAGCGATTAACCGATTGAGCATTCGGATAATCGCCTAAATTTGGTACACCCGGAGGGATTCGAACCCCCGACACCCGGATTCGAAGTCCGGTGCTCTATCCAGCTGAGCTACGGGTGCAAGCCGTCGTTTCTGATATCATGTTTAGCGGTAATGGTCAAGAACATTGACGGTCCCGTAATGAATTTTAAATCTGACGGCTGCCTCAGGCCGATCTTGGCATCGTTTTGCAAAATAACCAGATTGCCATCAGGATGATGACAAGTGCCAAGGTAGGGTGTAATCTGATGACGTGGATTCCTGATCACGATTGAATCTTTTTGTCTTCAGAAAGTGTATCCGGAGTCGATGATAATCGTAATGATAACTGTTGCTTCTTAAAATACTTTTCTTTTCCTGGAGTTACTTATGGATATTACAAAAATCAAGACGATCTTTTTTTCCCCTACCGGAACTTCTAAGAAAGTGGTCAAGGCAATTGCACAAGGGGGAAAGATGCCGGATGCTTATGATGAACTTGATCTGACTTATCCCGGCCATCACCGAGAGATAATGATTGACGGCGATGAATTGGCCATAATAGGGGTCCCCGTCTATGGAGGCAGGGTGGCGCCGCTTGCCCGGGAACGGTTGAAAGGTATTCGTGGCAATAATTCACCCGCGGTCATAGTAGTCGTTTATGGGAACCGCGAATTTGAGGATGCCTTGATTGAACTCCGGGATATTGTGACGGCGCAGTCATTTTCCGTTGTTGCCGCAGGAGCCTTCATCGGAGAGCATTCTTTCTCGTCGGTGGCGATGCCTGTCGCTGAAGGTCGACCCGATGATGTCGATCTTTCCGCAGCAGGAGAATTCGGAGAGAAGGTGATGGAGCGGCTAAGGATATCCACGAAGGCGGAGCAGGGAAGGCTCCAGGTTCCCGGAGATATTCCTTATCTGGACAGCATGAAAAAATTACCGTTCACTCCACAAATAAATACTGAAGAATGCACACAATGTGAAATCTGCATATCTTCATGTCCTGCCGGGGCAATCTCTCTTGATACATCTATAGAGATTGATCCACAGCAGTGTACGTTCTGTTGTGCCTGTATCAAGAACTGCCCTGAAGATGCCATCGGTATAGCAGCCCCTCCCCTGGTGGAGAAAGCGGAGTGGCTGCATACCAACTGCCGGGAAAGAAAAGAGCCGCAGCTCTTTTTCTAATAATTCAGGGCTTGGTTACCTTACGAGTTTCCACATAGATAGCCGCTGCCAGGGCGGCGGTGCATCCATCTGCGGCAGCGAGAACTATCTGATTGGCATATTTCTGCCGAAGGTCACCCACGGCGAAAATTCCGGGCATATTGGTCTCGCATTTTTCGTCGGTGATGACGTAGCCTGTGGAATTCTTTTTTATACCGGCGGGAACGAGCTGGTTGTTCGGGGAAAAACCGACAAAAATGAACACACCCTCTGTCTCTATCTGCCAGATCTCCTCGGTCTGCGTGTTTTTCAGGGTAAGGCCGTTGACGCCGGCTAGTAGATCGGAATTGATTTCTGAAACGACCGCATTGAAGATGATATCGATATTAGGTTCAGCAAAAACACGTTGCTGAAGGATACGGCTGCCTCGAAATTCATCGCGGCGATGAATGAGATAAACCTTTTTGGTGATCTTGGCAAGATATAGCGCGTCTTCCAGTGCTGTGTCGCCACCCCCGACGACGGCGACAATCTTGTCCCGGAAAAAAAAGCCGTCACAGGTCGCACAATAGGAGACACCCTTGCCGAAATTCTCATTTTCTCCGGGGACGTCCAGTTTCCTGGCGGTGCCGCCGGCGGCGAGGATGATCGCATGGGCCTGCAAAACGGTGCCGTCTCCCAGACGAACCGAGTGGTATTCAATTCCCGGTTCTGTGGCAACCACTTCTTTTTCTATAATCTCAAGGTCATACGATTTCGCATGTTCTAAAAATTTCTCCGACAGTTCGAAGCCGCCGATATCGGGAATTCCCGGATAATTTTCTACTTCCTTGGTGATAGCCATCTGTCCACCGAATACCCCTCTTTCGATAAGAACGGTTTTCAGGGCGGCGCGCTTGGCATACATACCTGCAGACAAACCGGCGGGTCCACCGCCAATTATTATCACATCATAAAGTTCATTTTCTGACATTATTACCTCCGAATCATTACTGGCTTTTGTGAAAAACAGACCTTTCGTCCTGTCTTTGTGTTACGCCATGAAATTCTGTCCTCGGAATATGAACTACCTGCGGCCAAAACACTTGTCCAGCCTCGTTCTTGAATGAAATATCCGAAAACAGGGAATTTGCGGCTTCTCCTGAAAGAGAGTAAGCATCATCATGAAATTTTTTTCTTCAGCTGGAAAATTGTCAATACCAGGCCTATTGAAATGTTCTCGGTTCCAGAACAATCTTTTTAATAATCTATTAAAGCAGGTTTTGATTCTTAGCATATGCTGACAATAATGTCATCATAGAGCGGCGGGAGAACCAGGCGATTTTTTAATTTTTCACCGGCAGGGTAAAATAGAAGGTCGACCCTTCATCCGGTTGAGACTCAACCCATATGGTGCCGCCATGGCGTTCAACTATCTTCTTGCAAAGGGCTAGCCCCATTCCGGACCCGCTGTATTCATCGTGCTTGTGCAGACGCTGGAAGACAGTAAAAATTCTTTGGAGAAACTCAGCAGAGATGCCGATACCATTATCACGAAAGGCGAACCGGCAGGTATCGCCGTTGACTGCACTGTCGATTTCAATGACAGGTTTGGGACTTGTGTTGTATTTCACCGCATTGACGATAAGATTCTGAAAAAGACGCTGTATCTGGCCGGCATCGACGTCAAGAACCGGCAGATGGGCGTAATGAATTTCCACATTCTTTTCCCGGATGATTGCCTGCAGATCCTCCATGACTATCTGCATGATTTCACCGAGATCGGTCGGAGCAAAGTTTGCTCCCTTGGTGCTCACTCTGGAGAGATCGAGCAGTTCTTTGATCATTTCCTGCATGCGCTGGCCTGCATCTACCGTCCTTTTGATATACTCGCGGCCTTTTTCATCCAGTCTGTCTCCATATTTGTTCTGCAGAATCTGGAGAAAACCGACGATGGCCCGCAAAGGTTCCTGGAGATCGTGTGATGCCACAGAGGCAAACTGCGCCAGATCTTCGTTTGAACGCTTCAGCGCCTGTTCGATCCGTTTGCGTTCATTTATTTCCTGTTCAAGGTCCGCTTTTGAAGCTGTCACCGCACGCAAATCACTGGTCATCCTGTTGAAGGCCCTGGACAGATCTCCTATTTCATCGTTCCTTTTTTCTTCGATGGTAAACTGCAGGTTTCCGGAACCAATAATCTTGGTGCTTGACTGAAGGTCCGCCAGGGCCATGAGAATTCGCCTGTTGACTGTTATGTAGTTGATTACCAGAAATGCACCGAAAATTCCGATCAGGGCAAAGAGAAGCAGAATAGTACGTTGCTGCAGCCGGTTTGCCTTTTGCTCCAGGGCCCAGGCAACCTGAGAGGTGTTGAAGGCTATTCCCTGACTCTGCACCTCCATTCTGCTCCAGGAGGTGCGAATCATGGAGAGATACTCATCGTCGACAGCATCAGAAGGGTAGTCTTCCAGGGTGGAGGCTACATTGGCAAATATTGTTTGGAGATGTTCACGATTAACCTTGATCTCTTCAATCAGCGCTGCAAGTTTCGCATCTTCCGGTGAAAAGTCCTCCAGGATCTGGGAGAAGGTGTCAAACCGGGTCTCCCAGCGGGCGCGTTGAACTTTTTCTCCGTTGAGGAGGTAATCGTTGAACAGATAACTCAGGTCCCTGATCACGAGTTCGAGTTCGTGGGCGGTATCCGACTGTTTCTTCAGCACTTGAGCCTGGCGGCTGGCAACAACCAGGGATATTCCAACAATGAAAAGGATTGCGGCAAAAGCAGCCACGATCATTGTGAATTGGGTCCTTATTCTCAAGGTATCTCCCTTCTATGAATAAAATGCTTGACCGGGTTTCCCGGAGTCAAGTATCTGCAGAGCCGCTGCTGATAGAAACCGGTTTCTGTGCTGCTGCTCTCCACAGTCCCCACCCTGACCTTAAACTATCATCAGCGTATGATGGAAACTGCCTCGGGCTTGACCGCCTCAAGACCCTCTGTATCAATATATTCGAGAAAATTCGGAATGCTCTTCTCCGCGTGGAGGATATTTTTTTGCATCCATCGTGCCTGGTCCTCCAGGGCCAGGATGAGCGACTGGTCGAGCCGCAATGAAAAACGGTGCTGATGCCAGATGGTCCCGATATCTTCGGCATCATATCCAAGAAATTCCTGCATAATCTCTTGTGCTTGGGTCTCATTCTCTATCAGGAATTGTTCGGCTTGCAGCAGTGAGTTCATGAACTTCTTTTTAAGTTCGGGATATGCTGCAGACCATTTCCTGCTGGTAATCAGTACGCAGTACATCGGCTGTCCGCTCTGGACGTCCCAGATCTGTATAGCATCCCCCATAGTGTTTGAGATATCCAGAACATAAGGCTGCCAGGTGACCAGAGCATCAACCCTGCCCTTGGTCATAGCTTCAACCGCATCCGGAGCCTGGACTTCCTCGACAATAACGGAATCTTTATCGAGCCCCTGCAGGTCGAGAAACCGGCCGAGATTGAATTCAGCCGCAGTCCCGACCGCGACCCCGATTCTTTTGCCGGAAAAATCTTTTGGGGTGACAATTTCCCCATCTGCGCGAGCGATCAGCTTCATATGCATAAACCTGTCGATGCTGCCGAGAGTGCAGATTTTTCTTCCGGCAAAGGCATATCTGACTATAGCGAACTCGGCAGTGGTGGAAAGGTCGGCCTCTCCGGACAGCATCGCTTCAGTTGCTGCCGCTCCCGAAGGATAATGGTCTTTGATGATCAGCCTGATGCCATTGTCGGCAAAAAAATTCTGTTTATGGGCAACATAGATCAAAGTGTTGACCGCTGTTGCCTCCATTGCGATGGTGATGGAATCCTGTTCTTCCGAAGCTGCCCCGGCGGAAATCGCTCCCGGCAAGAGGGAGGTTGGCAGCAGAAAGAGGGCGATGATATACAGCAGCCTGCATTTTAAAGATCGGGTATACTGAATATTCATTGTCGATGCTCCCTGCAGCTGTCTTTTTCAGGTCTTGTTGTACTCCCGATCCGTATGATGGGATGTATGAAGACGTTTTTCCGTATATCCATCTTCAACGGTTAAGGTATCGCATTTTCTCATTGAGTTCAATAACTACACCATGATTATCATCTTGATGACCCCCTTTAAATTTGCATTCCTCATCAGCAAGACAGAAATTTTGATAAAAGAGGCTCTCCGTTTCGGCCCGCCGACAGGAGGCTAAATCCTCTTAATAAACCATCGGAATAAAAATGCCAGGATTGACCGGTCAAAAAATGCACCATCAGGCTACATCTTTCCTGATTTGAAGATCGAGATGATCAGCCAAAGCCCGAGAAATGTGGCTATGCTGTAGCCCAGGATACCCAGCAGAGTGGTGAGAGAAACACTGAAATCGCCCAGGGAGATATTCATGATCGGGTCAGGGGAGTTGAGCACCAGGGAGCCGGCAATGGTCGAGGCAGCGATGATTATCGCTGTCACTGCTCGATTGAGGCCGCGTTCAAATTTATTGGCAATGGACTCGAGGCCCCGGTGGCGAATCTCGAGGCGGTGCCGGCCTTCGGCGGTCCGTTTGAAGATGGCATGGGTAAGGCGGGGCATCATCTTCAGGTAGGTACCCATGGTCCGGGTGTCCCGGCCCATGTTCTTGAGGAGACTCTGGGTGTCGTAGCCGCGCTGCACCAGCTTTTTGGCGTAGGGCCGGGTGACCTCCAGGATACTGGCGTCGCTGCCCAGTATTTTACCAAGTCCTTCTGTCTGCACGAACGTTTTGAGGAGCAGAAGCAGGTTGCGGGGCAGACGGATGTGGTATTTGTAGGCTACCCGCATCACCTGTTCATAGACGTCTTTTACTGCAATCGTCTGCAGGGAACGACCGTAGAATGGTTCGCTCATATCCTTGAGATCCGCTCTGAAACGCTTGAGGTCGATAACTTCCTCGTCGATAATACCGGCATCGCGGAAGGCGTCCATGATCATGTCGTAATCGTGTTCGGCATAGCCGAGGAAGATATTGGCCACCTGGGTCATGGTTTCTTCGTCCAGGTAGCCGATGATCCCGAAATCGACCAGGCTAACCCGGCCGTCGTACATGACGATGGTATTGCCGGGATGAGGATCGGCATGGAAAAAGCCGAAATCCATGAGCTGGCGGGAAAATGAGCGCAAGCCGATCATGGCGACTTCCTTGGGATCGATGCCGGCCTGGCGGATTTTCTCGACCTCGTCCATCTTCATGCCGTCGATATACTCCATGACCAAGACGGATTTGGATGAGTAATCCCAATAGACCCTGGCGGTGTAGATCTCTTTGCTGCCCTTGAAATTAGCGGCGAATTTCTCGATATTGCCGCCCTCGATATACATATCGAGCTCTCTGAAAATAGTGCGCTCGAATTCCTTCACCAGGTTGATGAGGCCGATGACCCTGGCAAACTCGAACATCTTTTCCAACCTTTCCGCAAAAAACCGCATCACATGAATGTCATCGCGGATTTTGATCTCGATTCCGGGCCGGATAACCTTGACGGCCACGCGGTCGCCGTTCTTAAGTCTTGCTTCATGGACCTGGGCCACGGAGGCGGCAGCCATGGCCTCGGGTGAAAATTTCGAGAAGATATCGCTTAACCGCACCTCCAACTCGGCTTCAATCACATCCCGGATGGAGGAGAATGGTACCGGTGGGATACTGTCCTGGAGCTTCTTGAACTCTTCGGTATATTCTACAGGAAAGACGTCCGCCCGGACGCTCATCAGCTGACCCAGCTTGATAAAACTGGGACCCAGCTCTTCCAGCATCCGGCGGATGCGGGCGGGTGAGTGGAACGCCGGTGAAATTTCCGGTGTGGTCTCGGCATCTTTTTTCCGGGATCGCTTAAACATCCGTTCGATCACATTGCCGTAACCATGTCTGACCAGTACTCCGGTAATGGCCCCGAAGCGGCGTAGTCCTTTCATATGGTGGTCATTCCTTTTATTGCACGTGATCAGGAGTTAATCTTCGCTTCCATTGTCCGGAGCGATCTTTTTCCAGCGGTCGGCCACATCCTCGAGTTTGGCAGGATCCTCTATGTAGCTCTCCACCAGGCCGCAGGACACGCAGATATAATTATCCAGTGCGGCCATCGAGGTCAGACTGATGGGGATGGCATTGCTGCCGAACGGGCCGCTCTTCAGGGGAATGTCGGCACCGGAATAAATTTCTTTGGCACCGCAACGTGGACATTGACCGTTTTTCATCTTCATGTACTCCTGGTTAAGGGAAAGATTGATGGCTTCATAACAAGCCCGATCTATGTGGTCGTAGAGTTCCAAAACCAAATTAATCTTAGCCGATTGGTGCCATAGCGGCAATTTTTTTCTCTTAAACCGGAGTGTTCATTAGATTCCCTGGCCGGAGATTATTCGCTGTTATTTCGTGGCAGGGTAATTGTGAAGGTGCTCCCCATACCGGGTGTACTGGACACCTCGATTCGGCCTTTATGGGCCAGGACGATATGTTTGACAATGGCAAGTCCCAGACCTGTTCCGCCTTCTTTTCTGCTACGGGCCTTATCGCTTCTATAAAAACGTTCGAAGAGGCGGGAGAGATGGTTTGAGGCAATTCCTACTCCCGTATCGCTGACGCTGATTTTTACCACATTCCGGCCATGATCTGCGGCAGACGATGCCGTGACGTCTATCCTGTCTCCTTTTCTGCTGTATTTAATCGCATTGACCAGCAGATTGACCAGGGCCTGTTCCATTAGCGTTTCGTTGATTTTCAGCTGAATCGATTCAGGACAGGCCAGTGAAACCGAAATATCCTTCTCCGCCGCCAGTCGTCCGCAGGTTTCTACCGCAACCTCGAGCACTCTGCAGAGGCTGCTCGTCTCCAGCTTGATCTGATTTTCCTCGGCTTCCTGCTCGATTCGGGAGAGCACCAGAAGATCCTCGATAATTTCGTTGAGGCGCTCTGCCTGTCGCATAACCGTTTTTAGAAATCTGACGGCATCCTCTCTGTTTTCCAGGGCACCATCGAGCAAAGTTTCAACATAGCCGCGAATGGAAGTTATCGGTGTACGCAGCTCATGGGAAACATTGGCCACAAAATCACGGCGTACATTTTCAAGCCTCCGCAGCTTGGTTACGTCATTGAGGACCACCAGAATACCAGGGATCCTGTTCATCTGGTCATTGAGAGGAACAATATTGGTTTGCAGGAATCTGTCGCCGCCATTATCGGAATGAACGATCTCGTCCTGCAGTGAGTAACCGGTCCTGATCACCTCCTTGATCTGTTGCTGAAGTTTGACATTGCGCAGCACCTCCGGGACCATCTTTCCTCGAGCAAAATTCTCCTCGATCCCCAACAGCTCAGCCGCGGCTGTATTGATATTTATGACGTGCTCGTGGCTGTCTATGGCAATTACGGATTCCACCATGCTCGAGAAGACAGTCTCGAGTTCATTTCGCTGAGACTTGATGGTCTCGATCCGTTCGTTGAGCTGGGCCGCCATTTTCTCCATAGCGGTGGCCAGCGTCACCACTTCCAGTGAAGCGGATCTTTGAAAATTGGTCATTTTTCCGGAAAAGTCCCCATTCGAGTATCGTTCTGCCGCCCGCTTAATTTCCTCGAGGGGCCTGCTGATATTTCGAGAGACCAGCAGGGAGGCGGCAGCGGCCAAAAAAGCAAAAAGGAAGACGCCGAATAATATCTTGCCAAAAATATCCTGCAGCGCAACTTCGATAGCCTCCACCGCAACCGACATCCTCAGGATTGCCTGAATTTCCGTGGTAGCCGGTAAAGCTGTATCCCTTTTCCACCCGTCAAATATCGGAATGGCGACGTAAAGCATCTCCTGTCCCAGGGTCCTGGAAAAGCGCAGCGATTTACCCGTATTTCCCTGCAGAGCGGCTCTGACTTCCGTCCTGGTGTGATGCAGCTCCATGGTGGAGGGATCCTCATTGGAATCAGCCACTACCTTGCCGTCAGGTCTGATGATCGTAATGCGGGTATTGGCTTCTCTGCCCGCGCTTTTGCTGTACTGGCGCAGTCTGGTGATCTCATCCTGCTGCAGCATTTCCAAGATGAGGGGCTTGACCAGGTGTGCCCGGGAGATGAGCCCTTTTTCCAACTCGTCGAGATAAAATGATTTTAGCGATGCTCTGCCGAACCAGGTAACACAGGCCACCGTCAACAGCAGGATCAGAAGATTGGCCGGAAAAATCTGCCAGATGAGTTTTCTCTGCTTCATGATATCTCACCATCTTCCTCTTCCCGGCTGGTCTTCAGGCGATAGCCGATTCCCCTGACGGTCTCGATCATCTTTCCCGCTCCTCTCATCTTTTTGCGCAGTCCGAATATCTGTACATCGATGGCCCGGGGAGTGATTAGAAAATCATATCCCCTGACCGAGTCAATTATCTGCTGACGGGTAAAGACCCAACCCGGCTTTTTGGCGAGAAAGGTCAATATACCGAATTCGGTCATGGTCAGTTGCAACAGCTCTTCACCCAGCCGAACCTCGTGCCGTGCCGGATCGATGCTCAGGTTGTCAATGGTAAGCGTCTGCCGGTAGCCGGCACCTTTATTTTCCTTGCCCTGTTCGCTACGGCGCAGGACCGCTTTAATCCTGGCTATGAGAACTTTGGGACTGAAGGGTTTGGGAATATAATCATCGGCGCCGCTTTCCAGCCCGACAATGATGTCCTCCTCCTCCCCCTTGGCGGTCAGCATGATGATCGGGGCGCTGGTGATAGTGTCTTTTTTGTTTTTCCGTAAATACCTGCACACTTCTATTCCGGAAAGCCCCGGCAGCATAAGATCGAGGAGGATGCAGTCAAAAGATTCCCTCTGCAGACACTCGAGGGCCTCTTCACCGGAATCGGCGCAGGTGACATTAAAGCCCGCTCTGATCAGGTTGTAACTGACGAGCTGTTGAATGTCGCTGTCATCTTCAACTATCAGAATGTGGTGTTTTTTCATTTAAGAATCTTTGTGTTGAATTTTGGCGCTCCTATAAAAACCTGGAGTGACGGCAGTACACTATGTCTCCTGTTCGCCTGCTTCTCACAAAAAGATGCTTTATTTTGATCACCCCTGCAAGAGCTTTCTCCCTCACTAACACAATCCTAATATTCTTTTAACAGAGCGGAAATAATCATCCTCTATCTTCTCAGCATGGACGAAAAAATGAAACCATGTACTGAGAAGGAGTCGATCGATACCATGCAGCCATATTACACATTCCACAATGAGCTGGAAAATCTCAATAAAAAGCTTCTGGAACTCAGCTCGAAGGTTGAAGACCGGGTGCGAAAGGCCGCTCAGGTAATTCTTACTCAGGATCAGGAGACCATTCAGTCTATCATTCTCTCCGATTATGAGATTGATGAGATGGAAATTGAAATCGAAGAAGACTGCCTGAAGATAATGGCTCTACACCAGCCGGTAGCAGGCGATCTTCGTTTTCTCATTACTGTAATCAAGATCAATAACGAGATAGAACGCATTGCCGATATTGCGGTTAGCATCGCCATGCGGGTCGAGACGATTTCCAAATGCCGGCCGCTCGATGTCAATTTTGATTTTCAGACCATGTCGGAAAAGGTGACCACGATGCTGCGCATGAGTCTTGATGCTCTGGTACAGCGTAATGCCCAGGCGGCAAGAGAAGTCTTTCTGATTGATGACGAGGTCGATTCCCTCAGAAATCAAGCCTATAAGCATATTACCCGCATGATACCGGCTTATCCGCTTCATGCCGACTGTCTGATTAACACCTACCTGCTGGCCAGGCACCTGGAAAGGATAGCAGACCGGGCGACCAACATAGCCGAAGAGGTGGTCTATCTTGTCGAGGGCACCATTATAAGAACAGTTTCATAAAGAATGAGTGAACCTCAAAGAAATCTCTACTGATCTGTTACCGATGATCTATAACTACTTTATACCATTATTGCTGCTTCTCTCCTATATCGTCTATGTGTTAGGAAAGACCCGTGCGCTAAAATTTGCCCGGACAGGGACGGGCGGAAGAGTACTCCATTCCCTTCCCGGGTATCACGGGATTTTTGCAGCGATCTGGTGCGGTCTGCCGGCTCTTATACTTTACGGTATCTGGCAGATTATCGAGCCGGGCATTCTAACATCGCTCATCACCCGGAGTCTTCCTCCCGAATCTCATGATCTGTCACCTGCACGACTGGGCCTGATCATCAACGACATCAAAAATGCTGTGGCCGGAGATATTATTGTCGGCGTCGACAATGTCGTGGTCAGAGAGGCTGCCCATACCTATCTCAATCTACAGGAAAATTTCAGGTCGCTAATAAGCTATATATTACTGGCAGTGATCTGCATCTGCTCCTTTTATGCCTACACTAAAATCAAGCCTGCCCTAAGGGCGCGCAATATTGTGGAAACGCTGGTCCGATATTTTCTGATCGGTTGTTCGGCAATAGCCATACTGACAACCATCGGCATAGTGTTCTCCGTTCTTTTCGAGGCTATACGTTTCTTTAAAATTATTCCGGTCTCTGATTTTCTATTCGGCCTGGACTGGAGCCCGCAGATGGCAATCCGTGAAGGCCAGGCCGGCTCTTCCGGTGCCTTCGGGGCGGTGCCTGTATTTGCCGGCACCATGCTTATTGCCCTGATCGCCATGATGGTTGCTATTCCGGTTGGTCTGATGTCGGCTATCTATCTCTCTGAATATGCAGCCGGGAATTTTCGGACAATCGCCAAACCACTGCTTGAGATCCTCGCCGGAATCCCGACTGTTGTCTACGGTTTCTTCGCTGCTCTGGTTGTCGCCCCGATGATACGCGACTCCGGGGAGGTGTTCGGGTTGAACGTCGCTTCGGAAAGTGCACTGGCCGCCGGCGTGGTAATGGGCGTGATGATCATTCCCTTTGTCTCGTCTCTTTCCGATGACGTGATTCATGCCGTTCCGCAGACCCTTCGCGACAGCAGTTATGCTCTCGGCGCCACCAAATATGAAACCATCCGCAGCGTGATAATACCTGCAGCCCTTCCCGGAATCGTTGGAGGTGTCCTCCTCGCCGTTTCCAGGGCTATCGGGGAAACCATGATTGTGGTCATGGCGGCGGGGCTCTCGGCAAACCTGACGGCTAACCCATTTGAGGCGGTCACCACCGTTACCGTGCAGATTGTGACGCTGTTGGTTGGTGATCAGGAGTTTGACAGCCCCAAAACACTGGCGGCCTTCGCTCTTGGTCTGGTTCTTTTTGTTTTTACCCTCATTCTTAACTTTATCTCCCTGCGTGTTGTCAGAAGATACCGGGAACAATACGAATAGGCTAACTGCGAATCAGTATAAAAAGGTACTTGCTTCATGAATGATCACCAACATATTAACGCAACCATTCAGAAAGGGCTGCATCGGCGCTATCGTGCCGAGCGGTTCTTCCGCAAAATGGGAATTACCGCGATACTCTCGGCGCTGCTCTTTCTGCTGTTTCTTTTTTATTCCATTATCTCAAATGGCTACAGCGCTTTCCTGCAGACATATATCGCTCTGGACATCTCTTTTGACGAAGAGGTATTTGCCCATGAAAACCTCTTAGCCGCCGATTTTCCCGGGCTTGTCAAACAAAGTCTACGGGAAGAATTTCCCGAGGTTACTTCGCGGGAAGAAAAAAGGAAGCTCTACCATCTGGTAAGCCCCGGTGCCCCTTATGCCCTGCGGGACCTGGTGGCTTCAGATCCCGGTCTTATCGGCACCAGCCGGACCGTCTGGGTTCCGGCCGATGATGATGTCGACATGTATATGAAGGGGAAAATAGATCCGACCATGCCGCAATCCCAGAGGCGCATCTCCGACAGCCAGCTTGAGTGGATCGGCAGCCTGGAAACCACTGGAAAAATCCAAAAAAGGTTCAACACCATCTTTTTTGCTTCCGGAGATTCCCGGGAGCCTGAGCTGGCGGGCATAATGAGCGCTCTGAAGGGCTCTGTCTATATGCTTTTAATCACACTCGGCCTCTCCTTTCCCATTGGTGTCGCCGCAGCTGTATACCTTGAGGAATATGCACCGAATAACCGCTGGACCGACCTCATAGAGATCAACATCAACAATCTGGCAGCGGTACCATCCATTATTTTCGGACTTCTGGGACTCGCTGTTTACATAAACTTTTTTGGGTTGCCCAGATCAACGCCCATTGTCGGAGGGCTGGTATTAACCCTGATGACCCTGCCGACCATAATCATAGCGGGGCGTGCCTCGCTTAAATCGGTCCCTCCTTCAATTCGCGAGGCGGCTCTTGGTGTCGGAGCATCGAAGCTCCAGACCATAATTCACCATGTTCTGCCGCTTGCCTTGCCCGGCATGTTGACAGGGACAATTATCGGCATGGCTCAGGCACTCGGTGAAACGGCACCGCTGCTGATGATCGGCATGGTGGCCTTTATTGTCGATGTTCCCTCAAGTTTCACCGATCCCGCCACGGCACTGCCGGTGCAGATTTTTCTCTGGTCCGATAGTCCCGAACGTGCCTTCACCGAAAGAACATCGGCGGCGATCATGGTTCTGCTGGCCTTTCTTATACTCATGAACGCAACTGCAGTGGTGTTGCGGAAAAAATTTGAAATCAAATGGTAGCACCGGGGGAAACCCTTTATAGAAAAATTAACACAACTCATTCAGGAGAAAAAACAATGAAAGTAAAAAGCATTATTGCAGCAGGTGTATTCTCACTGTCCCTTATGGGCGTGAATGGTGCCCATGCGGCACGTGACTACATTTCGATCGTCGGTTCCTCAACCGTATATCCTTTCGCCACGGTTGTTGCGGAGAATTTTGGTAAATCGAGTTCATTTAAAACCCCGAAAATCGAATCCACCGGCTCTGGCGGCGGCTTCAAGCTCTTCTGTGCCGGAGTGGGCGTCTCCCATCCCGACATCACCAATGCCTCCCGCGCGGTAAAAAGTTCGGAGCTGGAAAAATGTGCGGCAAACGGCGTCAAGGATGTTGTTGAAGTAAAAATCGGCTATGACGGCATTGTGCTGGCCAACTCCAAAGAGACAGAGCGTATGGAATTAAGCCGCAAGGATATCTTCCTGGCACTGGCCAAAGAGGTACCGGATCCTCAAAATCCGGAGAAACTGATCAGTAATCCGTATATGACCTGGAAAGATGTCAATGCATCCCTTCCTGCTACAAAAATCGAGGTTCTCGGTCCTCCTCCGACGTCCGGTACCCGTGATGCCTTTGTCGAACTGGCGATGGAAGGTGGAGCAAAAACATTCGCTAACCTGGCGGCGTTGAGTAAATCGGACAAAAAGGCATTCAAGAACATTGCCCACACCCTTCGTGAGGATGGGGCTTATATCGAGGCGGGCGAAAACGACAACCTTATCGTCCAGAAAGTGCAGGCCAACCCTGCCGCTCTGGGTATTTTCGGATTCTCCTTTCTCGATCAGAATACCGATGTTATCCAGGGTTCGACCGTGGACGGCAAGGCTCCGACTTTTGATAACATTGCCGAAGGTGAATATCCGGTATCCCGGCCGCTGTTCTTTTATGTAAAAAAGGCTCACATGGACGTTATCCCCGGAATAAACGCCTTTCTTGCGGAATTCACATCGGAGAAAGCCTGGGGTGATGAAGGATATCTTACCGACAAAGGCATGATCCCCATGCCGGTGGAAGAGCGAAAGGAATATGCCGACAATGTTAAGAATCTGAAAACTATCGAAATTCAATAATGATGGACTCGTAAAAGCTGGATCTACGTCGTTGTCGATCTGAACATGTACTGCCAAATAGACGTTTCAGATACTACGCCTACCATCAAGCTTTTTTCCCAGTCCATCTCGGTCACTTGGCTGGTCTCCCTGTTTGCGGGCGGGGAGATCAGGCCTGCAATTTTAGCTTCCATCGGAAGCCACCTCAACCATTGAGTAATAATTATGGTAACTTTAGCAACCAATCTGGAGGCACAGCCCTATACAGCAGCATTTCTCTCTGAAAACGAAGCCGTTGGAAAAACGGAATCGAAAATGGAGGAGCAGCGATTACCTGTGGGCCAACCTTTCGTTGAATCCCCCCGAATGACCTGCCGGAATGTAGGTGTCTATTATGACGGGAAAAGTGCGATACGTCATGTCAACATTGATGTCGGACGCAATGAAGTACTGGCCATGATAGGGCCTTCCGGCTGCGGCAAAACTACGTTTTTGCGCTGTCTCAACAGGATGAATGACACCGTCGCCGGCTGCCGGGTTGAAGGGAGCATACTCCTGGACGGCATGGATATTTATGGTAAGTCCGTCGATGTCGTTCCTCTTCGTGCCAGGATCGGCATGGTTTTCCAGAAACCCAATCCCTTCCCGAAATCAATCTACGATAATGTCGCCTACGGACCGCGCATTCACGGATTGACCACCAGTGCGGCAGAGCTGGATGAGGTTGTGGAGAATTCCCTGAGGCGTGCCGGATTATGGGAAGAGGTGAAGGACCGGCTGCAACAGCCGGGAACAGGTCTGTCAGGCGGTCAGCAGCAAAGGCTGTGCATTGCCAGGGCCATAGCGGTGAGCCCCGAGGTCATTCTCATGGATGAGCCCTGCTCGGCGCTGGACCCTATCGCCACTGCCAAAATCGAGGAGCTTATTGCCGAGTTGAGGGAGCAGTTTTCCATAGTCATCGTTACTCATGCCATGCAGCAGGCTTCCCGGGTATCGCAGCGTACAGCCTATTTCCATCTTGGCGATCTGATGGAGGTCGGCGCCACCACGAGGATTTTCACCAATCCCCGTCACAAGCTGACAGAGGATTATATCACCGGGAGGTTCGGGTAATCCCCGTAGAGCATCTGAAGGTAAGCTTTTCAGCCATGGGTGAAATTGATGGACTCCACCTTTTCGCTGATGCCGCGGTTGAGAACTTCCCGGTTATAAACAGCTATCACATTTCTGCGCTTGATCATGCCGATGACCCATCTGCTCTCGCGGTCATCCACCACGGGTATTTCTTCTATGCCTTTGACGTCAAAAACCTTCATTGCCGTATAGAGTGTGTCGTCATGGGTGAGAAAGATAACATTTCTGTTGCATATCGAGCCCACCAACTGACCGACGCGGTCACGGTAATCGCTGTGGATCAGGTTTTTGATATCCTGCATCGAGACGATACCGGTCAGTTTGCCCGAATCATCCACTACCGGAAAATAGAAGCTTCTCTTGGCCATGCGGAAGATCTCGAAGAGCTGATTGATGTTGGCACGTTCGCTGATATAATCGACATCTTCGGTCATCGCCGCGCCGACACGCAGTGATTTCATAACGGCGGCCTCACGGCCTTCATGGATATCGATGCCTTCGCGGCTGAAATCGACAGTATCGATCGAGTCTTTGTTAAAGGTGCGCGCCACCATGGTGCCGATGATCGAGGTGAGCATCAGCGGAACGATGATCAGGTAATTGCCGGTCATCTCAAAAAGAAGGAAAATGGCGGTCATCGGGGCGTGGGTCGAGGCGGCGAGAAAGGCGCCGATTCCCACCGTGGCATAGGTGCCGGGATCTGCCGTCATCGTCGGCACAAATTTGTTGGCCACCGAGCCGAAGGTGCTGCCGAGCATGGCGCCGATAAAAAGGGCAGGTGCGAAAACGCCGCCTGCGCCACCCGATCCCAGAGTGATGGCGGTGGCAAAAATTTTCAGGAAAACGAGGGCGAAAAGAAGCCGGAAGGCACCTTCGCCATGCAGAACATCCTCGACAAAATCATAGCGGTCGCCCATGACCTGAGGAAAGCCGATACCGATGATGCCGATCAACAAAGCACCGCTGATTGGCTTGAGCAGAGGATGAATTTTCCATTGAAGATATTTGTCGCGCACAAAGTAAAAAATCCGGATATGGAAGACCGCGACCACTCCCATAATAACGGCCATGATCGCATAGAGAGGAATCTCGACATAGGGGTTGACCAGGGTATATTCCGGGATAAAAAAGGCCGGATGGGCGCCGTAGTACGCGCGGGTAAGAACCGTCGACATGGAGGAGGCAACAACCAGGGCAGCGAAGGAAGATACCTCAAAGGTGCCCAGCAAGACAATTTCCGAGGCGAAAAACACCCCTGCGATGGGGGCGTTGAACATACCGGCAATGCCTCCGGCACAGCCCGCGGCGATGTAAACCTTCCTGCGGTTGCCCGAGACCCTGAAAAACTGGCCCACCTGAGAACCCATGGCCCCGCCGATCTGAGCTATGGGGCCCTCCACTCCGGCGGAGTTGCCGGTGCCGATGGTTAAAGCGGTAGAGAGGATCTTCAGGACGATGGTTCGGGCTTTGATGTAGCCGCCCTCGAGATTAACCTTGCGCAGAAATTTGGTGAACCCATATCCATTGACCTCGCCGGGAAAGAGAAGGGAGAGCGGGATCAGCAGAATCATACCCGAAATAGGGATCAGCGGCAGCAGCAGAAGATTCCAGCCGCCCTGGTCGATGTTGAGGAGTTCGCTTCCGCCCACCAGAAATACCTCATTGGTAAAATCGACGACGGTGCGGAAAATGATATTGAGAAGACCCGCCATCACGCCTATAAAGGCGGCAATGAAGATGATTCGGGTATTTTCACCGGGAATAAGGCTTGAGTATTTGAGCTTCATTGTTTTCGGGGTATTTTACAACCAATCTTGGCAGCCTGTTGAAGAAAAAAGTCATCTGTCATTCCGGCTATGAAATCCCTGACCATTGCCTCGGGGGAGTGTTTTCTGCGATAGGTCTCACCCATATCCGTCATCAGATCAACCTGAGGAGAAAATCTGTTCCTGTCCTTTTTCAGGTGGTCGAGAAAAGAGGCAAAGAGTTTCTCGTAACAGTTTTTCACAAGTGGAATATACTGCTTAGTCACGGGGTTGAGGTAGATATGGGTATAGTTGAATTGTTTGAGTTGATAGAGCGCCTCGGAGACCTTTTCGGAAAAGCCCACTCGAGGTATCCCGGTAAAACCGTATTCGCCGGGTTTCGGCACGGAACTTGAGGCTATGAGATCCGTCACCAGGGAGTAGACAATGGTGCCGTTGGTTTCGCCAAGTACTTCCCTGCAGTGGGTGGGAATGTCGGAACGTTTGATAAGTCCCAGAATGATGGCATCTTCAATATCTCTGCCGATATAGGCCACGGTATCCGCCAGCCGAACCACGCAGGCTTCCAGGGTCATCGGCACAAGGTTCAGGCTCCGATCCTTCTCCTTGGCCTTGAGTTTTCTCTCGAAATCGCTGAAATCGGAGATGGAGGCGGAAGTCAGTTGTTTCGCATGGATTTCTCCATCGTGACAGAGTATGCCGTCAAGGGTCTGCAGGGTAAGGTTCCAGCCTTTTCCCTTCCTCTCCAGAGCGTCGAGGAAACGGACGGACTGAATATTGTGCTGGAAAGGCGAGAGACCATGGCGTTCGCATATTTCCGAGAGAAAATTCTCACCCTCATGCCCAAACGGCGGATGACCGATATCATGTCCCAGAGCGATTGCTTCGGCCAGATCTTCGTTGAGGTAGAGAAAGCGGGCTATTGTCCTGGCAATTCTGGAGACCAGCTGAACGTGAAGAATCCTGTGGGTGATGTGATCATTGGAAACCAGGCAGAATACCTGGGTCTTGTCGATGTACCGGGAATAGGCGCGTGAGTGCAATATTCTGTCGGCATCAAGTGAAAAGGATTGCCTGTGACCGGTTTTTTCCTCCTCGTTTCTCCTCACGGCATCGACCGAATTAGTCGCCGCGGGTGAAAGGCTGTGTTGTTCAGCCGCATTCAAGTCGTTAAGTATATCTAGTAAATCAGACATTTATCCATTAAATGTTGTATGTGTCGCCTGCGTTGTCTTTTCTTTCCGCTTTTCCGGAGGACATCTTCCATCGGGAAGAGATCTACCTTAGTTATAGAGCACAGAAAATACAACCGGCATGTGTCAAGAAAAATAATATTTCTGATTACCTTAAACTCAGTATTCCAGCCCAGGGCCGGGACTGCTCTATCGGGACGCCATAACCCGCCTATGGGGGCTTCGCTGCAGCCGTCCGGGCTGCAGAGACCCGTGAAGAGAGCTGCGACCTTGATCTGAGGATTAGGGCTGATCAGGATAATGTATATTTCTTTGATCCAGCGGCTATCCGCAAGGTCGAGGAATAACAGGGCACGGCAGAAGAGGTGATGAAAAATCGCCTGTCCGTTAATACTTGCAGAGTGGGTCTCTATATCTTAAGTTGAGCCTGTTTATTTGATGGCAGGTTTTTGGTAAATTCCAGAGTCCATCTCGGTCACTTCGATCACTTTTTATGAGATTATCAGGAGTAAAGCAACAGATAAACAGGAGGAGGATGTCATGGATGTCAGAATAGAGTATTGTGCCAGATGAAATTATAAACCGCGAGCTTCCAGTTTGGAAAGCGAGCTGAAAAGAGAGTTAAGTGCGGAAGTAGAATGTGTAGCAGGCTCCAGCGGTGCCTTTGAGATCAGTGTTGAAGGCAGGAGTTTATTTTCCAAGAAAAATCTCAAGAGATTTCCCCGTGACGGAGAGATCCTCGCACTGATAAAAAAAATGAAGTAAAAGCGAGTTTCTGTGCAAAAATTAACGTGTTTATGTGTCCATCCGGATCAATGACTATTTACGAAATTATCCAACCTGGGTTAGCTGAGCAATGTTATGTGAACTGAAAGTTGAGAATCTCGCTCTCATCGAGTCGCTTCATCTATCTTTTGATCCCGATGACAGTGCGGCACTTGTGGTGATGACAGGTGAGACCGGTGCGGGTAAATCCATCATGCTCCGCGCCATTAAAATGCTCACCGGCGACAGAGCACAGGCGGACTGGGTCCGCAGCGGCGCGAAACAGTGCACGGTCGAGGCGTTGTTCGAAGTGAGCCCCAGTCACAGGCAATTGCTCGGTAAACTCTCCGCGGGGGGATTCGGTGATGAGACCACGGTGATTATCAAGCGGGTCATCTCCGATAAAGGGCGCAGCCGGATTTATATCAATAGTTCCCTGGCCACCGCCAAAGTGGTACGGGAGCTTACTGACTATCTCATCAATGTTGCCAGTCAACATGATCATCAACAGCTTCTCCAGCCGCATCTTCACCTCGACTTTCTTGATACTCTCGGTGAGCACTGGTGGGAGCGGACTGAGCTGGGAGAGCTCTATAAAACCTATCGGAGCCGAAGTGCCGAGCTGGCTGATCTGAAAAAACAGGAACAGGACAAGGAGCAGAAACGCGACTTTCTCAGATATCAGCTCAGCGAAATAGAGGAGGCCGCCCTGCAGCCGGGTGAAGATGAAGAGCTGGCCGTTGAGAAAAAGAAGCTGAAAAATTCCGGCAGCCTGATAAAAATCAGCCAGGAATCTTACAGGATATTCTCATCGACAGTGTCGGATGAACTGAACCTGATCAGGAAAAACATGGAGCAGATAGCCGAGCTTGATGGAGATGCCCTTGCTTTGACCGAAAGTATCAGTGGTTATTGTTTCCAGGCTGAAGACATGATAATGGAACTGCGGCAGTATCGCGACTCATTGGAAAGCGATCCTTATCGTCTGGAACAGGTCACCGGACGGATCGACCTGGTCCAGAGAATGAAGCGCAAGTATGGTGAAACCATAGAGCTGGTTCTGCAATGCGCCAGGGAAGCGGAGGTCGAGTTGGAACGTTTGGACAATCTGGAAAGCCAACTCACCGAGCTGGAGCAGGAAGTAAAAAGGCTGCGCGCTGAGCTCATCCAAAAAGCCCGGGAACTCAGCACAAAAAGAAAGGCCACTGCAGAGCATATTGAAGATGCCATGGAGAAAGAACTTCATTCTCTTGCTTTTAACCAGGCGGCAGTCGAGGTGCGGTGGCAGGGAATTGCCGGGAGTGTCGACGAAATCGGGCCTGCCGGCTGGGACAAGGTTGAATTTTATTTCTCCGCTAATCCCGGTGAGCCTTCCCGACCGCTTGCCAAAATAGCCTCCGGCGGAGAATTGTCCCGCCTGATGCTTGCCCTCAAATGTCTGCTCGCCCGCAAGGATATGGTTGAGACCGTGGTCTTTGATGAAGTTGATGCGGGCATCGGCGGGGAAGCTGCGGAAGCCGTCGCCAGGAAAATTCAGGAACTGGCTGGTCACCATCAGGTTTTCTGCATCACTCATCTCCCGCAGATTGCCGCGCGGGGGACTGCTCATTTTCGTGTGCACAAGAGCGTCAACGGTGGCCGTACGCTGTCGTTGATCACCGCGCTTTCCGAAGGAGAGCGTGAAATAGAAGTTGCCCGGATGCTGGCGGGAGATTCCCCTACCGATCAGACCCACGCCTGGGCCCGTGAATTACTAACAAAAAGCCAACTGCTACAGACAGGAGATCCGGTCGAAAATACCGATCCGCCGTCATAGCTTATCCAGCTGAACTGAGTGGCAGTTTTCAGATGTAAGGCAACTAATATAAATATATAGCAGGACTGAATGACTAAAGAAGTAACCGCGCTGTCTCTTTTTTCCGGCGGCCTCGACTCCATCCTTGCCAGTCGGGTCGTAGCCTCTCAGGGAATTAAAGTAATAGCCGTAAAATTTGTTTCGCCTTTTTTTGATTATGACATACTTCAGGATATCCAGGGGTATAAAGAAAAAATCAGGAAATTATATTCTCTCGATGTGTTCGTTGAAGATATCACCGAGTCTTACCTGGATCTTCTTCATCATCCGGTCCATGGGTTCGGCAAAAATTTCAATCCCTGCATCGACTGCAAAATTTTCATGTTTGAAAGGGCGCGCCGGATGATGGTGGAACTGGGTGCTTCCTTCCTGATCTCGGGAGAGGTGTTGGGCCAGCGTCCCATGTCGCAGCGCCGGGATACCCTCAATGTTATCGAACGTGATTCCGGCAGTCGGGATATACTGCTGCGGCCGCTCTCGGCTCGGCTTATGAGACCCACCAGAGCGGAAGAGCAGGGACTGGTTGACCGGCAAAAGCTTCTTGACTTCAGCGGGCGCGGGCGTTCCCGCCAGATTGCCCTGGCAAAAAGTTACGGCATCAGCGAGTTTCCTGCTCCGGCAGGCGGCTGCCGTCTGGCGGATCCGATTCTCAGCAAACGTTTTGCCGCCATTTATGGCGGTGATTTTGTGGTGCCGCCCGAGAAGATCGAAACGGCTGATATTCTCTGCCTGATGACCGGCCGGCAGTTTCTTCTGCCCGGCGGAGGCTGGCTGGTTCTGGGCAGGGATGAAATGGATAACGATCGGCTGACATCATTGAAGAGGAATGACGATATCCTGATCTGCATGGAGAGCCATCCCGGTCCGAGGGCACTGTTGCGCAGGACCAGCCTGCTCTATCAGGACCGCGCCCGGTTGGCAGCGGATATGGAACTGGCCATGGGACTGGTGGTGCGTTATGCCAAAAAGGTGGATGGGAGGCATGTCCCGCAGAAAATCGTGGTCCGTCAGGATGGCGAGACCCGGACGATAATACGTGATCCTCTGGTGGGGGAGGAATATCCTGACTGGATGATTTGATCGGCAGGTAGTCCACTGGCATATACCGTCTTTATTTTCCCCATAACGTTTCAAGTATCTGGAGGTATTTATGCTCCGTGGAGGCTTTGCGGATCTTTTTCAGCATTTTCTCATTTTCCGGAAATGATTTGATGAGGTAGGCCCAGATCTGCTTCATTTTGCTGAGCAGATGGCCCGGACCGTTATGTCGTGTTTGCAGCTGATCATAGAGGTCGTCGTGAAATTCCCGGATCTTCTTTTTCTTTTGCTCGGGCGGAATCAGGATGCCGCGAATATCCGCAAGCAGGAAAGGATCAGCCAACGCTCCCCGGCCGATCATCCAGCGATCGACTTCCGGAAATCGGCGAGAGAGCTGCTCAAAGTCAAGAGGCGTGAGGATATCGCCATTGTAAACCAGAGAATGGCTGGTGAGCGCCCGGCATCGCTCAAATCCATCAGGGTCGGCATGTCCCCGGTAGAGCTGTTTGCCGATCCGCGGATGAATGATGATCTCCTTCAGTGCAAATTCCTCCAGCAGCGGCAGCAGTTTCTCCAGGTCGCCGGCATGTTCATAACCAAGTCTGGTCTTGACTGAGATCTCCGCCGACAGTTCAGCGCGAACAGCTTCGAGAATCTCTATGATTCGTTCAGGGTGTGGCAGCAGGCCCGAACCACGCTGTTTGCCGGCAACCATCGGGGAGGGGCATCCCAGATTCCAGTTGAGGTGCGCATAACCGAGGTTCTGCAACCGTTTACCCAGGACTATAAAGTCTTCGGCGGTATTGTAGAGGAGCTGCGGAATAACCGGCAGATTTCCGGTATTATTCTCCGGGAGAATGTCGGCAAGCAGCTTATCCTTGAAATTAGCGAAACGCTGGGGATTGATGAAGGGTGCAACGGCTGCATCGAAAAATGGAAAATGGCTATGGTAGATAGTGCGAAACAGAGCATCCGTCACGCCAAGGATGGGAGCAAGGTAGAAAAAGTGAGATTGTGATTGCTGCATGCCTTATTATTTACCACAGGTGTGATGGACTCGTAAAAAAACTCGATATTACACCCAAGTATAGCGAGGTTTCTCGAAGTCAGAGTTTATGCCCGTCCGAGCATTTATTGCAGAGTCCATCCCAGCGACTTCGATGATTTTTTTTTTACGAGATTATCAAGGGAGATTTCTCGCAAGAGACGCATTATATCATTATATTCGGCAGAGTTCACTCTCGAATGGACATAGTCCACTCTTTTTAAACAAAAGTATTTGTCATGGAGAATTCTCATAACACGCAAGGTTCTGCGTCTTTGACGCACTTTCTCCCTCAAGCACTCATGAGGGCAGTGGCGCTGGTGGAGAAGCACCATTTTCCCTTCTATATCACCGGCGGAACCCTGAGGGACCGGCTGCTCGGCAGGAATCCCGCGGATTTTGATATTACCGTGAAAGAGGGTGCTCTGCAATGTTGCAGGGATTTGCTGCATGTTTTGCATGGCGGCGCTCTGGTCAAACTGGGCACGGATACGGAGGAAGCGGCGAGAGTGGTCTGGCAGGGCAACTGCATTGACTTCTCAGCCTTCCGGAAAGGAGCGCAAACAATTGAAGAGGAACTTCATCATCGTGATTTTTCCATCAATGCCCTGGCCGTGGAGCTGCGTCACAGCCATGAACCCTGTGCCCATCTTATCGATCCGCTGGGCGGCCTGTGGGATCTCCGGGAAGGTATTTTGCGCTGCTGTCCCGAGGCCTTTGCTGATGATCCTCTGCGCATGCTGCGGGGCTATCGGCTGCGTGCCGAATTAGGTTTTACCATGGACAATGAATGTATCACCATGGTGAGGCAGCACTGCAAAGAAATCCGCAAGAGTGCTATGGAGCGTGTCCACTATGAGCTTGACAGGATCATGTCGACAGCTTCTGCGGCCGAAGTTTTTAAAGATATGGCCGGAACAGGCCTGCTCTGGGAGATACTGCCGGAGCTTGAAGAGGGCGTGGGCCTCGAGCAGCCCGGCTACCATCATGAGGATGTTTTTCATCACAGCATTCTGGCGCTGCAGTGCCTTGACCGGGTGATGGCCGAGCCAAACAGGTATTTCGCCGAACACGCCGAGACGGTAACAGATTACCTGGGTGATGATGCGCGCCGCAGACGTTTACGCTGGTCAGCTCTTTTTCATGATTTGGGCAAGCCCTCAACCTTTTCATCTGGTACAATGGGTGGCAGGATAACCTTTTACAATCATGACCGGGTCGGCAGAGAGATTTTTGCAGATATTGCCCGGCGGTTGCGCATGAGCAGGGTGGAGGCGGAAAGAATCGGTTTGCTTATAGAGATGCATATGCATCCTTTTCATCTCAGCAATGTGCGCAGAAAGGGTCGACTCAGCCGCAGGGCGCTCCTCAGGATTTGCAAAAAAGCGGGAAATGAGCTGCCGGGACTGTTTGTGCTGGCCATGGCGGACAGTCTTGCCGGACAGGGAGAGTTGAAACCTGCTGATATGGAGCAAGAGCTTTCCTGCCTGTTTGATGAAATCAAGACCGCTGATGAAAAGCTGGTGCAGCCGGCACTCCATGGCGAGAAGCTGGTAACGGGAAATGATCTTATCGGGATTTTTCATCTTTCACCGGGGCCTTACTTCAGGGAAATTCTCGATGAGCTGGAGGTTGCACGGGTCGAGGAAAAAGTCCGGACCAGGGAAGATGCTTTATCCTGGGTAGGAAACTATATTGAAAATGATAACTAAATGGTAACTATTCTGCAGCATACCGCACCCGGAGTCGGAGTTTATGCCCGTCAGGGTGCTTACCTCTAGACAGTTATAGACAGCTGGTTGGCCAAATAATACTGATCAACCTGAATAGTTACACTAAATGATAACTAAAGGAGATTATGGTGAACTTCTTTGGACTTGTCAAAGAATGGCAAATGGGCTAAAACGTGCGTAAAGTAAGCGATTATTATTCAAAAAAGGCAAAAAAAGACAAGTATCCTGCCCGCTCGGTCTATAAACTCGAAGAAGTGCAGAGAAAATACCATCTGTTGCGCAGAGGCGACAGTGTTCTGGATCTGGGCTGCTATCCCGGAAGCTGGTCACTCTATGCTGCAGAGATAGTAGGACCTAAGGGGATTGTGGTGGGGGTTGACCTGGAGCAGGCCGAAGACCGGAATCGTCCGGAAAGTGCCGATATTCAATGGATATGTGAAGATATCACCAGGCCGGAGATGATTGTTGCTGTCAGGAAGATCCGCCCGGCTTTCAAGGTCCTTCTCTCGGATCTGGCACCTAAGACCACGGGCAATCGCTGGGCAGATCATCAGCAATCGATTAATCTGGTACGCACCACACTTATGCTTGCCGAGACATTGCTCCATCCCAAAGGGCATTATCTGGTCAAAGTTTTTCAAGGTGAAGACTTCCCCGCTTTCTTTGACGAGGTCAAGCAAAAATTCAAAATGGTAAAAACCATCAAGCCAAAAAGTTCGCGGACGGAGAGCCGGGAGGTTTTTGTTCTGGGAATGGAATATGAAAAATAGTATGGGTTGATAGAGACTATTACCACGACTTCAACTGTAAAATAGGCAGCGCAGGATGCTGTTGTTACAAGGATATTAAAAATAGGTAGAAAATATGTCAGGACATTCTAAATGGTCAACTATTAAGAGAAAGAAAGGTGCAATAGACGCCAAGCGCGGCAAAATTTTCACCCGGCTGATCAAAGAGATCACCGTTGCGGCAAGAACCGGAGGAGGTGGTGATCCGGACGGTAACCCGCGCCTGCGCTCGGCAATTGCCACGGCAAAGGCAGAAAATATGCCGAAGGAAAATATTGCCAGAGCGATAAAAAAGGGCACCGGTGAAATTGAAGGCGAAGTCTACGAGGAAATCCTCTATGAGGGATATGGGCCCGGCGGTGTGGCCGTGCTCGTCGAGTGCATGACCGACAACCGTAACCGCACTGTAGCCGACATCCGCCATTTTTTTGCCAAGAGTTCCGGAAATCTCGGTGAATCAGGCTGTGTGGCCTGGATGTTCGAAAAGAAGGGTCTGATTCAGGTTGATAAAGAGAAGTATTCGGAAGAGGAGATCATGGACCTGGCGTTGGAGGCCGGAGCCGATGACGTCATTGAAGAGGATACTGAGTTTCAGATATTGACCGAACCGGAAAATTTCACTGAAGTTCGCGATGCGCTGGAGGAAAAAGGTGTTGAGTTTGTCGAAGCCGCGGTTACCATGATCCCACAGAATACCGTGGAAATCACCGAGGAAAATCCTGCCAGAGCCCTGATGAAACTTCTGGAAAACCTGGAAGATCACGATGATGTACAGAACGTTCATGCCAACTTTGATATCGATGAATCCCTGATGGAGCAGATCTCCTGAGGATGTTTACCTTTGCAAGGGCCGGTGGCCGGCTGAGACCGGACTGCCAACCGGGGAGTCATGGAACGCATCCTAGGTATTGATCCCGGTTCCAGAATTACCGGCTACGGCATCATCGAATCGCACAGAGGGCAACTCGGCTTTATTGCCTGCGGGATTGTCAGGACAACCCCGGGCTATCCTTTTTCCGTCCGGCTCAATGAGATTTTCGACGGCATTAACGAGGTGGTTCAGATGCATGGTCCTACGGTTGCCGCTGTCGAGGATGTTTTTCTCTCCTCCAATCCAAGGACGGCACTTAAACTCGGCCAGGCGCGTGGAGCTGCCGTGGTGGCGGCCATGCAGAACGGCCTCTCGGTTAATGATTACAGCCCCAGAAAGATTAAACAGGCCGTTGCCGGCTATGGTCAGGCGGAAAAAGAGCAGATCCAGCATATGGTACGGGTCCTCCTTTGCCTCAAGGGAGCGCCAAGCAGTGACGCTGCCGATGCCTTGGCTGTGGCCATATGTCATGCAAACACCCTACAGTTACATATATGATCGCAACACTATCAGGTAAATTGCTGCTGCGCTACCAGGACCGGGTCATAGTTGATGTCGGTGGAGTCGGATACGAGGTATATTTATCCGCGGAAGGTCTCTCCCGTCTCGGCGAATGCGACACCGATATCTTTCTCTTCATTTACACCCATGTCCGTGAGGATGCCATTATTCTCTATGGATTCCGTGAAGAAGAAGAAAAGGAGATGTTTCTCATCCTCAAGACTGTCTCGGGGATAGGGCCCAAGCTGGCGCTGTCCATCCTTTCCGGCATGAGGGTGAGCGAGTTGTGCCGCGCCATCGGTTCCAAGGATATAAAGCTGCTTACTTCTCTGCAGGGAGTGGGCAAAAGAACCGCGGAGAGACTCTGCGTAGATCTGCAGGAGAAGGTGGGACATCTGGCCTCCGAGACGTTAGCAGAACATGGTGATGATCTTGAGATTAACCGGAATGCCGGTTCGATTATGATGGATGTGATCTCGGCCCTGGTCAACCTCGGTTACCCTGATCCGGTAGCACGGCAGGCTCTGGTTGCGGTGAAGAAACGCGTGGGGCGGGAACCCTTTGCGGATATGTCGCTTGAAGAAATGTTGAAAGAGGGATTACGGACACTGGCATGAATATAGAAGAAGAGCTGGGTGGAGACGATAGACTTGTCAGTCCAGCGCCTAAACAACGGGAATCGATGAACGACAACAGCCTGCGGCCAAAAAGGCTGGATGAGTATATCGGCCAGGAACAGCTCCGTCAAAGTCTCGCTATTTTTATCGAGGCCGCCAAAGGGAGGGATGAACCGCTGGATCATGTTCTTTTTCACGGCTTTCCGGGACTCGGCAAGACCACCTTGTCCTATATAATTGCCAATGAAATGGATGCCGGGATCAAGGTCACCTCCGGTCCGGTCATCGAGAGACAGGGAGATCTTGCCGCCATTCTCACCAGCCTTCATGAAGGTGATGTCCTCTTTATCGATGAGATTCACCGCCTTAATCATGCCGTCGAGGAGATACTCTACCCCGCCATGGAGGATTTTCAGCTTGATCTGATAATAGGCCAGGGACCGGGGGCGCGCTCCGTGAAAATGGATCTTCCCCGCTTTACCCTGGTTGGGGCCACCACCAGAACAGGGCTTCTGACTCCGCCTCTGCGCGATCGTTTTGGAGTGATTTTGCGGTTGGAGTTCTACAGCCCAGAGGAACTGGTCGCCATTGTGCAGCGTTCCGCCTCCATCCTGGCCATGAAGATCGACGAAGGCGGCGCCCTGGAACTGGGCCGGAGATCAAGGGGAACTCCCCGGATTGCCAACAGACTGCTGCGCCGTGTGCGGGATTTCGCCCAGGTGGGGAATCATAAGGTAGTTTCCCGGGAAGTTGCTGACGGGGCGCTGAATATGCTTGGCGTCGATGCCTTCGGGCTGGACGAAATGGACCGCAGAATTATGCTGACGATCATCGATAAATTCGACGGCGGGCCGATCGGCCTTGAAACCCTTGCCACCGTCGTTTGTGAGGAGAAGAATACCCTGGAAGATGTTTATGAACCGTTTCTTATTCAGTCCGGTTTCCTCAACAGAACTCCGCGGGGACGGGTGGCAACGGTGAATGCCTATGAGCACTTCGGCAGAAAATTCGCCAATGTACTCAAGGCGCAGCCGACATTGTTTGACAATGATTAGTGATGGCGTTGCGATAAACCCGGAAAGCCCCATTCACTGTGCCTTGTTATTGAACTTTTTATCCAGCCATCTCAGTGCTTCGTGGCAATTTTTATGAGACTATCATTAGTAGTAACCGTTCGTTCACGATTGCCTGTTCACGATTATCATCCAGCAAAGTATAGTATAATTGCCTGCGGTTTTAGAAAGGCGGCTTTGCCCAGAAATACCCTCCGGAACATTAACAGCAGACAGGTATTCTTATGAAAAAAAGAAAAACAGTAAAAGAAATCAGGGAGATGAAAGCGGCCGGCAGCCGGCTCACCATGCTGACCGCCTACGATGCCTCCATGGCAAGGCTGTTTGACTCCTGCGGCGTCGATATTCTGCTCGTCGGCGACTCTCTGGGGATGGTTATGCTCGGTTACGATTCGACCGTCCCCGTTACCATGGATGAAATGCTGCACCATTGTGCAGCGGTACGGCGCGGTGCCCCACAGGCCTTTGTGGTGGGGGATATGCCCTTTGGTTCATACCAATTGGGGGGCGAAGATGCGGTACGCAACGGTGTCCGTTTTATCAAGGAAGCCGGTGTGGACGGCGTCAAACTCGAAGGTGGAGTGGAGGTGTGTGAAACCGTTGCAGCTCTTGTTCGTGCAGGTATTCCGGTAATGGGGCATATCGGTTTGACTCCGCAGACTGCGGGGCAGATGGGGGGCTACAAGGTTCAGGGCAGAGATGATGGCTCTGCCTCAAGACTTCTGCAGGAGGCCGTGGCTTTGGAGAAAGCAGGTGCTTTTTCAATCGTTCTGGAATGTATCCCCGCTCAACTTGCTCAAGTAATTTCAGAGTCGATCTCCATTGCCGCCATCGGTATTGGCGCCGGCGTCGATTGTGACGGTCAGGTGCTGGTAAATCAGGATATGCTGGGCATGTTCACCGGGTTCACGCCAAGTTTTGTGAAAAAGTACGCCAATCTGGCACCGATTATCGAGGGAGCTGTCAAACAATATATCACGGAAGTAAAAGAGGGAACTTTTCCCGATGCTGCCCATAGCTTTGGTACAGACAGAAGTTATAGTGGTATTAAGAAAAAAAGCAATATCTGACTACCCCTGAAACTTAGCATTTTCTGGCCTTGAGCTGAAGATTAGAGGTAATCAGGAAATAATAAGTAGCTTCTGAGCGAGAAATCTCTGCTTTCCTGGCGGATCGATTTCTTTCTGAAAGCGCCCTGCCGTATTTCTACCCTTTCCTGGGTCACACATCCACGATCGATCAAAATCTTCCACTTTCCTCCACGAAAATGGTACCTCTTTAGAGTACCGCTTCTTTCTGTATCTCCTCTAGACAGAATTTTTCCGTCTATCTGCTTGTGAGGGCATTTCAATTTTTCATTGAAATTTTTGTCGCCCATGCTTTTAACTGAATTTTTTTGTTGGGTAAAATTTCTTCCATTTTCGGGATCAATTACAATATATGGTAGGTTTTTGTTTCGCCAGCCTCGATATGTGGTGTTTTTAGCATGTTTTTGAGTTGGGCTATGCAGTTGAAGTCACGTACTATTTTCTCTTGACAAGCGGCGTGATCCTGCTATAACTGAGAATAAGTGGTGTAAAGTGGGTCAATGTGGTAAGTGGGGGCGGAAAAATTAAAAGCAGATTTCGCAGCAGATCAGAGCATATTCTGGATTCAAAAGGTCGGCTCAGTTTTCCCAGTCGCTTCAGGGAAGTTCTGCGTCACATCGAATCAGACATTCTTATGATCACCAACTGGGGGAAATATCTGCGTGCATATCCGGTTGCGGAATGGGAGCAGCTTGAGACAAAATTACTGACTGATGGCAAGGCACAGCCGGGAATGCAAAATTTTGTACGTCTTATTGTCTCAAGTGTTACGGAATGTATTCCCGACAAGCAGGGACGGATTCTGCTGCCGCCAACCTTGAGAAACGAGGCGAATCTGCGCAAAGAGGTGGTGCTCACCGGTATGCTGGACTGGGTGGAAATCTGGGATAAGGATGCCTATGACGCTACGCATCAGGCCACCAGGGATAATTTTGAAAGTTACGAAGAAAAGCTGTCGAAAATTGGAATCTTCTAATGTCTGACGGCCTGGAGCGCATCCATATCCCGGTACTCGCCGCCGAAGTGCTGCAGTATCTGCAGCCCCATGCGGGCGGTCTGTATGTGGATGGTACTCTAGGGCTGGGCGGCCATACCGAATCGATTCTTCAGGCAGGTGAACCGGACAACCGGGTAGTGGCTTTCGAATGGGATGAGAATGCCATCACTCTCGCTGAGAAAAGGCTGCAGAGGTTCGGCAACAGAATTACCATCGTTCGCCGGAATTTTGCAGAGCTTGCCGAAGGTTTGGACGAATTGGGAGTAGATGAAATAGATGGGCTTTTGATCGATATCGGTCTTTCCTCCCTGCAGCTTGAACAGGGGGGACGAGGGTTCAGCTTTCTGCAGGATGAGCCGCTCGATATGCGAATGGACACACGGCGCCGGATGACGGCGGCAAAGCTGGTGGCCAACTGCAGGGAAGAAGAACTAGCCGATATTATTTATTATTACGGTGAAGAAAAACAGGCTCGAAGAATCGCAGCGGAAATTGTCAGCTCCAGGAAAAAGGAACCCATAGCAACCTCGAAGCAGCTGGCGAGTGTAGTCGCAAGAGCAATACCGCGACGATTTCATCCAAAGAAAATACATGTGGCAACCAAGACGTTTCAGGGGTTGCGGATAGCCGTCAATACCGAGCTGGAAAACCTTTCTTCCATAATCAATGCGGCTGTAGGATTCCTCAAGCCTGGTGCAAGGTTTTGTATCATTACCTTTCACAGCCTTGAAGACAGAATAGTAAAAAGAAAATTTCGGGAGCATGACCATTTCAAGGTAATAACGCCTAAGCCTGTCACTGCTTCCCCGGAAGAGGTAAGGGAAAACCCGAGATCCCGCAGTGCCAAGTTAAGAGTAGCAGTCAGGAAAGACTGAAAATGAAGGGGGAAATATGAATATACATAGTACGGCAAACAATTATTTTCGTTCTGCGGCCCATGTCGGAATTCGTCAGAAAATATCCCGGCGGCGGGTTTTCGATCTGCCTGGCGGATTGTTATTATGGAAGGCTGTCGGAAAAATGCTGCTCTGGGGTTTACCCCTGGTACTGGGTGTAAACCTGTGGTGTGCTTCTGCAATCAATGCCAACAGGGCGCAATATGAGGCGGCTGAGCAGCATTTGGTGCAGCTGGAAAACAGTAGCAGCGAACTGATCGTTCAGAGAGACAGGTTAATCTCTCCTGTGCGGGTCAAGATTGCCGCGGCTGAGAAGCTGTCATTATTTGAGCCTGCTCCAGGGCAAATCCAAAAAATGTGATTGATGAATAAGCGAAAACGATCTCGTCTGCGTAGTCGCAGGGGAAAAGGTCGATTGTTGGTAATGTTGGTCCTGGCAGGCTCCGCCCTGTTGATGGGCCTTCATTTTTTTGTGACACCCGATGATGTTTCCAGTATGAAATATGGGACAATGAAAGGTGGCACGGTAGAAAGTCTCCTCGATAATCGTGGGACCATCTATGACAGGAACTTTAAGGAGCTTGCCGTGACCCTGGATAAGGTGTCTGTTTATGCCGATGTCAGGGACGTAGATGCTGAAAAGGCAGCAGCGGCACTTGCCCCTGTTTTCGACATGGAGCCGGCTGAAATAAAGCAGATGATAGGCAGTGAGCATTATCGCGCCTGGCTTGCCAAAAATATCAGTCAGGAGGAGGAAGATGATGTCGCCGCTCTCAAGCTGCAGGGCATTTATCTGCACCGGGAGAGAGCAAGGTATTACCCGGAAAAAACAACGGCGGCTCATGCCGTTGGATTTGTAGGCAAGAGCATGGGGTTGGCCGGAGTGGAGTTTAGATATAATTCCCTGCTGAACAGGTATAGCACCTCCCTTCCAACTGTTGAAGAAGTCGTTGAGGAAAGAGAGAACGTTGCCAATTCGGGCAGATTTCTGGTTCTGACCCTTGACCTGAAGATACAGAAAATCCTCGAAAAGCTGGTGGCGGAGCTGGGTGGGAAGGAGAAAAATACGCGGCTTTCCGCCGTGTTTATGGAATGTGAATCAGGGAAAATAATCGGAGAGGCGGTTTTCCCTTCCTTTGATCCTAATCGCTTTCATGACTACAGCTGGGTAGAGCTTGAAAATATACTGGCGCAGCCTGTGGTGGTGCCGGAACAGATACGAAAACTTTTTTGGGACGCATCATTGATTCAGTCTCACTATGAGAAACACGGCAACGTGTTGCCCTGGAGCGTTCAATCGGGGGCAAGAAACCTTGGCAGCCAGCTGCAGCTCTGGGATCGTTTAGGTCTTAATGATCCGCTTGACGTGGACTTTATCAAGCATGAAGGCGGCCAGCTGAAAGCGGTGGACACCCCGCAAAGAATGGAGAGCCCCAACAGTTTCGACTCTATTGCCGAAAGAGCAACTCCGTTGCAGATAGCTGCCGCCGTTAATGGCTTGATCCAGGGCGCCAGCTGGCCTGTTCCGCATATGATTGAGCGCATGGCCGGTGGAGACGGGAGAGTCCAACGCCTGTATATTGATAAAAGAGATCAGGCCCTGGCACCCCAGGCCACCGCTGAGTTTATCAACATGCTTAAAGAGCAGATGGATACAGGTCCGCTTTCTTCCGGATTTTTAGAAACCTCGACGCTGTCTTTTTCCGAGTCCGACAAGGGGCGGAAATATGATGATAACCGGATGTTTATTTCTCTGATCCCCAAGGAAAAGCCCGAGCTCATGCTCTTCGTTTTCGCGCAACTCCCTCCCTTTTCTCCAGTACCTGCGAAAACGAAGAGCAGTTTTACTATTGCGGACTCAGCACATCGGTTGACCACATCGATGGTTGCAATGCAAAAAGTAATGTCTAATCTCTCTGACATGATGACAGCGGAGGAGCAAAACGAAATGAATTTTCAGCTACAAAAAGAAGTCGGAAAAAATGCTGCTTTAGCAGACAGAACCATAATCGAACCCAACCGGGCCATGCCTGATCTAAAAGGACTCAGTCTGCGCAAGAGCCTGCGCAACCTTCAGGATTTGAAACTTGAAATCCAGATCAGCGGCACTGGTGTGGTAGTTGAGCAGATGCCTCCTCCGGGCATACAGATCAAGCAGGGAGAGCTGTGCAGATTGGTGCTTAAACCGCACTAATGAAGATTTACCGGTATTTTTTATAGCAGGTCTAAATGGTAGAGAAGGCAGAGAAAAAAATCCTCAGGCAGATACTGGAACAGGTTTCCTGCTTCCATCTTCAGGGACCAGACCCCGCTGAAGTCTATATCGATTCGGTGGTGACGGATTCCAGAATGGCGGCGTATGGAGCACTGTTTGTTGCCTTGGGTGGCGAAAAAAATGATGGCCACGCTTTTGTGGCTTCCGCTATCAGCAGTGGGTGTTGTGCCGTGCTGGTGGAGAAAAAAAAGGTGGATGTAAACCTTTTTACCGCAGCGCCGCAGGTCACGGTTCTTGAGGTTGAGGACAGCAGGAAGGCCCTGGGAGAAATTGCCGCTGCTTTTTACGACTATCCCGAGAAAAGGCTCAACTTTATCGGTATAACCGGAACCAACGGCAAGACCACAATCACTTATCTGCTGGAAAAGGTGCTTGAAGATCAGGGCAGGCAGGTTGGCGTGATCGGCACCATAAACTACAGATATGCAGACCGTAACGGTGAAAAATACGAATATCCCGCCCCCTTCACAACCCCGGATCCGGTAATTCTGCAGAAATTGCTGCAGCAGATGGCAGCCGCCGGTGTCACCACGGTTTTGATGGAAGTGAGTTCACATGCACTGGCACAGCAAAGGCTGGGCAGCATACAATTCGATATTGCAGTATTTTCCAATCTCTCCCACGATCATCTGGATTACCATCTTTCCATGGAGGAGTATTTTCTGGCGAAAACCCTTCTTTTTTACCATTATCTGAAAGAATCGGGGAAAGCCATTATCACCTTTAAGGACAGCGATGATGCTCTCGACAACAAATGGTCCTCCGCTCTTCGTCTGCTTGTGCAGGAACGAGGTATCGATTTCGTCACCTGCGGCAGGGAAAAAGCCGGCATCGTCCAACCTCTTAAGATAGATGTCGAGATCGACAGAACCGTACTCACCTTACTCGCCGGAGGTCGCGAGTTTTCGCTGGTATCGCCTCTGGTGGGGCGCTTTAATGCCGATAATCTCATAACTACACTTGCCATTGCCGAGACCATGAGGCTTGATCTGGCAGAGGCTGTTAATTCGCTGCACAAGGCGACAGGCGCTCCCGGTAGACTGGAACGTATTACCTTGAAAGGAGAAGAAAACTCGAAGGCGGTAACATTTGTCGACTACGCCCACACTCCCGATGCCCTTCTTAATGTGCTGAGTACCTTGAAGGGACTTCCCCATGATCGACTGTTGTGTGTGTTTGGCTGCGGCGGTGATAGAGATAGTGCCAAACGGCCCGAGATGGGCAGGATTGCAGCCCGATTAGCCAATGTCGCCATTGTCACCGATGACAATCCCCGAACGGAGCCGGCCCAACGCATCCTTGAGCAGATACTGACGGGGATTCACTCTGAAAATAAACCGCAGAAGCCTGTGGATTGGCTGCTGACGGCAGGGCAGGAAGACGGTTTCGTGGTCATCCCCGACAGGCGCTTGGCAATTCACAATGCGGTACACAGTGCAGCGCACCATGATGTTGTTGTCATTGCCGGCAAGGGACATGAGAAATATCAGTTGACCAATACGGGAAAACGCTATTTCGACGACGCCCTGGAAGTAAGAGAGGCCTTTCTGTCCTGGGACATGCAGAGTGTTGCCGAGGCCCTTGGTGTTGCTGCCCCCGGTTTTCAGGATAATTTTTATTTCAGCGGGATATGCACGGACAGCAGGAGCATTGAGAAGGATCAGGTTTTTGTGGCATTGCAGGGTGAGAATTTCGACGGACATGATTATCTTGACAGGGCTGTGGCGCAAGGAGCTGCTGCTCTGATCGTCTCGGATGCCACCCGTATCGGCAGCAATATAGAGCTGCCGGTTTTTATCGTGGAAGATACTCTCGCTGCACTTGGCAACCTTGCGGGGTACCGACGCAGGAAAATGGCCCGGCTTTCAGCTCCACTTGTTGTGGGAATCACCGGCAGCACCGGAAAAACCACAGTAAAGGGGATGACCGCCTCGATATTCGAGCGGCGATGGCCGGATAGCACGGACCAGCCATGCGGCAGGATTTTGAAAACTCCCGGGAATTTTAATAACCTCATCGGACTGCCTCTCTCTCTTCTTCCTCTGCAGTTGAAACACACAGCGGCGGTGCTGGAGATGGGCATGAATCAGCCTGGTGAAATTTCCAGGCTGACGACCATTGCCGATCCGGATATCAGTTGTATTATAAACGTTCATGGTGCCCATTTGCTGGGTCTTGGTTCAATCGAAGGAGTCGCCGGAGAAAAGGCGGAGCTTTTTCGGAACACCGGAGCGGACGGATTGCTCATCGTCAATCTTGATGATGAATATGTGCGCGAAGCCGCGGAAAAATGCAGCCGGCGAAAGGTTAGCTGGTCGATGATTGAACCGCAGTCAAGGAATGCGGATATTTCAGCCACTGCCGTATGTACCCGGGAAGACGGCAACGTTTCTTTTCAGCTGCATTTACCCGGTGAAACCCGCATGGTCAACCTGAAGGTGCCGGGCAGGCATAATGTGGCTAACAGCCTTGCTGCCGCTGCAATTGCTTATGGTGCCGGAATAAATATAGAGGTTATAGTGCAGGGACTGGAGGCCTTTTCATCAACCGCCGGAAGATTGCAGGTAGTCAGGGCTGCGGCTGGATATTCTATCCTGAATGATACCTATAACGCGAATCCTGCTTCGATGGCCGCCGGGCTGGCTGCGCTTGCCGGGATGAGCGGCGGCTACAAAATAGCGGTACTCGGCGATATGCTGGAACTTGGCGCATCAAGCGATGCCGCACACGAAAAAATCGGAGGAATTGCCGCTCAATCCGGCCTGTCCGCTCTTCTTGTAGTGGGGTCCTGTGCAGAGCGGCTGGCCGCTGGAGCTGCTTCTGCGGGAATGGACAATGAAAAAATAGTGGTTTTTAGCGATAAGGCGGATATTCCGGGCTGGATCAGGAATCTGGAAAAAAAGGGAGTGCTGTCCCGGGATTCCTGGGTGCTGGTGAAGGCCTCCAGAGGGATGCGGCTGGAAACGGTGGTGGAACAGCTGACCGCCTGACCGGCTTCTGTTCAGCAGCACCCCATCTGCGCGCGATCAGCCCGAGAAACATAGGTACACCATAGTTTCCCAGGCTGCTTGCAAGCATCTGGAGCACCTGGAGTCTAGGCTTACCTCTAAACAGTTACAGACAGGTGGTTGGCCAAATAAACGGATCAACCTGAATAGTTACAAATAATTACCGAATCACAAAAATTAACGACTCATCCCCCGCGAACAGGGCAGGTCATTTTTAAAAGTTGCACTCTTGCGAAAAAACAAGAAAGCAATTCAAGGTGCTAATGCGAATGTTGTATCATTTTCTTTATCCTCTGCATACGTCGTTTATCGGCTTCAATGTTTTTAGATATATTACTTTTCGCTCCATCGGGGGCGCGTTGACGGCCTTCTTGATATTACTTATCGTTGGGCCTATTTTTATTCGGGCTATGCAGAAGTTTCAGATAGGCCAGGTTGTGCGCCGGGACGGCCCTGAAAGTCATCTGGTCAAACAGGGGGTTCCCACTATGGGGGGACTTCTGATAATAGTGGCCATCGTCGTTTCGACCCTGCTCTGGGCCAGACTTGATAATCCTCTGGTCTGGCTGTCGCTCTTCACCATCGTCTTTTTCGGTTCTATCGGAGCCTACGATGACTACCGCAAAATAGCGGGCAGGAACAGCGTCGGACTCAGCGCCAGGGGTAAGCTGTTGCTGCAGATGGCCGGCGCCTCGGTGGTTGGCATTTTTATTTACTTTAACGCTGGGTTTGACAGCCATCTGAGTATCCCCTTTTTCAAGGATATCTACCCGGATCTTGGTATGTTTTATATCGTATTCGCGATTCTGGTTATTATGGGCGCATCTAATGCAGTCAATCTCACCGACGGTCTTGACGGCTTGGCGGCAGGGCCAACGGTAATAAGTGCTGCCGTCTATCTGCTCTTTTCCTATCTCGCGGGTCATGTGGTACTGGCTGAATACCTGCAGATTCCCTACGTAGCGGGAAGCGGGGAAATTGCAATTTTTTGTGGTGCGATTGTCGGCGGCTGCCTGGGCTTTCTCTGGTTCAATGCCTATCCGGCCCAGATTTTTATGGGTGATGTTGGTTCTCTGGCCCTGGGCGGCTCTCTGGGGGCCGTGGCCATCATTATCAAACAGGAAATTTTGCTGGCGATTGTCGGCGGTATCTTCGTCATGGAGGCTATGTCGGTAATCATGCAGGTCGGATATTTTAAACTGACCAGCGGGAAGAGAATATTTTTGATGGCACCCTTCCACCACCATTTCGAGAAGAAGGGCTGGCACGAGCCGAAGGTGGTAGTGCGGTTTTGGATAGTCTCGATAATCTTAGGTCTTTTTGCCCTGGCAACACTGAAATTACGATGATGCATAATGAAATGATACAGGAAGGAACACCGGTTGTCGTCCTGGGGTTTGGCATCACCGGAAGAGTGGCGCTGCGCTATCTCTCTATGCTCGGGGCCAGGGTGTATGTCTCCGATGCCCGCCCGGAAAAAAAGCTGTCGCCGCAGGAGCGCGCCCTACTGCAGGAGTGCGGCGCAGAATATGAAGGCGGTGCCCATTCTCTGGAATTTTTGAGACAAGGCGAGTTCATTTTCATCAGCCCCGGTATTCCTGTTAATCTGAAGGTTGTGGTGGAGGCGAAAAAGGCCGGAGTGAATATAGTGGGGGAGCTTGCCCTAGCGGCACCCGCTCTGCAATGTCCGGTCGTCGCCGTCACTGGAACAAACGGCAAGACCACGGTGACCACCTTGATTGGTGATTTGCTGAGGGCCGCCGGTAAAGAGGTCTTTGTCTGCGGTAATATCGGCAGACCTCTGCTCGAGTGCCTGATGCTTGAACAACAGCCCGATGTTGCCGTTGTCGAGGTCTCCAGCTTCCAGCTGGAGAACTGTGGCAAATTCAGGCCGGATGTGGCTGTGCTCCTGAACATCACTCCCGATCATATCGACTGGCACGGCAGCTTTGCCGACTATATCGCTGCCAAGGCCAAAATCTTCAGCCAGCAGCGTTCGACTGATACAGCCATCCTCTATACCGACGATGTGATCTGCCTGGAGCTTGCTGAACAGCTGCAGGAAAGAGCCCCCGTTCTTTTCGGACACTCCAGGGACTGCCATGGTTATATCTGTGAATCTGAAGTTTATGTGCGTCGCCAGAACGAACTGGAGAAATATGATCTTGCCGGAACGGTTTTTGATAATCCGGTCGGCCGGGTCAATTGTGCAGCAGCGATTCTGGCGGCAAAATCTGCGGGAAGCGACTGGCACTCAATCATGGATGGCCTGCACTCCTTTAAAGCGCTGCCGCACCGTATGGAATATGTCGCTGTTATTGACGGAGTCAGCTATTGGAATGACTCCAAGGCGACGAATACCGGTGCGGTTATCAGCGCTCTGAAACAGGCAGGGCAAAGAATCATTCTTATTGCCGGCGGCCGTGACAAGGGAGAAGATTACCGATTGCTCCGTGATTCCCTGCGGGCCAAGGTGGTCAAGCTGATCCTCATAGGTGAGGCTGCCGAAAGCATCGGTAGGCAGCTTGAGGATATCGTCGAAGTTGATTACCTGCCTTCCCTGGAAGAGGCTGTGGCCAAAGCAAGTCGCGTGGCGCGTCCCGGAGATACCGTGCTGTTGTCGCCCGCCTGTGCCAGCTTCGATATGTTCGAGAGCTACGAGCATCGGGGCCGGATCTTCAGGGAGAGCGTGGCAGGACTGCAACTCAAGAGGGATGCGGCAACACTACAGACAGGACGCGAAGAATGACAACTGCCGACAAACCGATAAAGCTTATGCTGACCGGCGGCGGCACGGGGGGACACCTCTTTCCGGCTATTGCCGCAGCGCAGGAGTTGTGCGGTAGGATTCCCGGATCGAAAGTTATGTTCATAGGTACGCGGCGGAAACTGGATAAAACCAGCCTGCTCGAGTATGGCTATGAGGTGAAAAGTATACTCTGCTTCGGTCTTAAGGGGAAAAACCTTCTTCATCTTATCAAGGCCGTTGTCGCTCTGCCGCTTGGTTTCATCCAGGCGGTAATACACATTCTGGCGTTCCGGCCGGATATTGTGGTCGGTGTCGGCGGCTATGTTACCGGCCCGGTGGTAGCAGCAGCCAGGATCTGTGGCAAAAAGACGCTCATTCATGAACAGAATTCCGTCCCTGGTTTGGCCAACCGCAAACTGGGCGGTCTGGTTGACAGAATCTGCATTTCGCTGCCGCAGAGTGCCGGATATTTTCCCTCTGAAAAAACAGTGATCACCGGTAATCCTGTGCGGAAAAAGCTCCTGGAGCTGGCGGCGGCACCTGAGCGCAAGTGTGATCCGGCAAAGAAAACGTTGCTGGTGCTGGGCGGCAGTCTGGGAGCACATCGACTCAATGAACTGGTAAGTGAAGCTCTCTGCCACCATGGAGTCTCTCAGCCGTTCCAGGTAATTCATCAGACTGGAGCAGCGGATTGCCAAATTATCCGGCAAAAATATACGGAAAATTTAATCGATGCCAGGGTGGAGCCCTTCTTTGCTGATATGTCCGAGATTTATGCAGCAGCCGATCTTCTGGTTTCCCGGGCCGGGGCTACCACTCTGGCGGAGCTGGCCGTTTTGGGAAAGCCGGCGATCCTCGTTCCATATCCACATGCTGCCGATAATCATCAGCAGAGGAATGCGGAATACTATGTCGAGGGCGGTGGTTGCAGATCTTTTGCGGAAAAGGACCTTAGCGGCCGGATGCTGGCGCAGCAGATCAATGAGCTTCTCCTCGACGACGATCAACGAAAAATAATGGCGGCGCACATGAAAGAACTGGCAGTTCCGCAGGCAGCTTCAAATATTGTGGATGTCTGCCTTGCTTTAATCTCCGACTAGGAAATCAGAACCCGTTATGTATCAAAAGAAGAAACATATTCATTTTGTAGGAATCGGCGGTATCGGCATGAGCGGTATTGCTGAACTGCTGATTAATCTCGGCTATCTGGTAACGGGTTCCGATCTCAAGTCATCGGTTATGACGGAGCATCTCAGGGAGCTGGGGGCGAAAATCTATATAGGACATAACGGTGAGTGGGTCGAGGGTGCCGAAGTGGTGGTGACTTCATCCGCCATCGACAGGGATAACGCTGAAGTTGTCGTCGCGCAGGAGCAGAATATCCCGGTTATTCAGCGTGCTGAGATGCTGGCAGAACTGATGCGCTTAAAGAAATACGGCATTGCCATTGCCGGCAGTCATGGCAAGACCTCGACAACATCGATGGTCAGTTGGCTGCTGCATAAGGCAGGGCTTGATCCCACCATCGTAATCGGTGGCAAGGTAGACAAACTCGGCGGTAACGCCAAGCTGGGAGAGGGAGAATTTCTGGTCGCCGAGGCGGATGAAAGTGACGGCTCTTTTTTGAAGCTGGCGCCGGTGATCGAGGTTATCACCAATATAGATCTGGAGCATCTTGATTATTATCGTGATATCGAACACATAAAGCAGTCGTTTCTGGAGTTTATAGACAAGGTGCCTTTTTATGGAGCGGTCATCCTTTGTCTCGACGACAAAAACATTGCCGATATCCTTCCTGCAATCGCCAAGAGAACCATGAGTTACGGCTTCACCAGCCAGGCCGATATTTATGCTGAGAAGATATCCTTCTCAGAAGGACGAATACATTTCACCGTCATGAAAGAAGGGCAGGCCTTGGGTGATATTGATATTGCGCCGCCTGGAAAGCATAATGTCTACAACGCACTTGCTGCGGTCTGTGTCGGTCTTGAACTGGAGATCGCCTTTGCCGATATCAAGGAAGCATTGCAGAGCTATCCGGGGGTGCAGAGACGGATGCAGCTCAAGGGGGTGGTAAACGGCATTACCGTGGTTGATGATTACGGTCATCATCCAACCGAGATCATGGCTACTCTTGAGGCTATTAAGGAGGCCTGGCCCGAAAAGAGGCTGGTGGTTGTCTTTCAGCCTCACCGGTATTCGAGAACCCAGGCTTTGTATAAAGATTTTCAAACCTGCTTTCATCGTGCCGATTATCTGATTATGACCGATATCTATGCGGCCAGTGAAAAACCCGTTCCCGGAATTTCATCGGAGAAGCTACTTCATGAAATCAAACTGCACGGACAGCGCCATACTCTATATATAGAGAGAATGGCCGATGTCCCCGAGCGCCTCCTCGAGCTTTTGGAGGAGGATGATCTGGTGCTAACCCTAGGTGCCGGAAATATCGTCAGCGCCGGGGAAAAACTGCTCAAGCATCTGCGGAATGAAGCGGTACAGCATGAATGAGTTGCAGAAAAATGAACTGCGTGCCCTGCTGAAGCATCCGGTGCAGTGGAACTGCCCTCTGCGCAGCTATACCTCTTTCGGTATCGGCGGCCCGGCTGACGCACTTGTGCAGGTGGAGAGTGTAGGGGAATTGGAGAAACTATTCCTGTTTCTCGTGGAAAATCAGTTGAACTGGCGGGTTATCGGCAGGGGTACCAATCTGCTGGTTCGCGATGAAGGCTTTGCCGGTATAGCAATAGTTCTTACCGGCGGTTTTAAAGAATATGAGTGTGAGGTCGGCGAAGATGCGGTGTATCTCAAGGCTGGAGCCGGTTGCTCTCTGACACGGCTCTCCGGGGAATGTGCTGCTCAAGGTTTTTCAGGACTCGAGTTTACCGTCGGCATCCCGGGAACCCTGGGCGGAGCCATCTTCATGAATGCCGGCGCCTGGGGAGGATCGATTTCCGATGTGCTGCTCAGCCTCGATGTCGTCAACAGAGAGGGAAGAAAAACCTATGAGAGAGAACAGTTGTCATTCAGCTATCGAAAGGCGGACACTCTTGTAGAACATTGTGTAGTCGTGGGGGCGGTGCTCAGGCTTTGTCAAAAGAAAAGAGAAGAGGTTGAGGCCGTATGCCGTGGTTACCGAGAGAGGCGGAATCAGCTTCAGCCTGGTGGTTACGGTAGCGCAGGTTCGATTTTCAAAAATCCGGAGGGGCACAGCGCCGGGCGGCTGATTGAGGCAAGCGGTTTAAAGGGTGTGATGGTCGGTGATGCGCAAGTGTCTGAAAAGCATGCTAATTTTATTATAAACCGGGGCATGGCCAGTGCCGGTGATGTTCTTGATCTGATTGCGCATATACAGGGAAAAGTGGAGAAAGACAGCGGCATAAAGCTCGATCCGGAGGTTCATATATTATGAAATCGGTGAGAAAACTGCGTGGCTTCTTAGGTTCCAGATCTTTGAAAATCAGGAAAAAAAATGATTATGCCAAGCCCTGGAAGTCGGCTTTAAACAGCTATGGCGACTCAAAGATAAACAAGGATCTCCTCAGGTCTGCCTTTTTTGGCAAGCTGAAAAAATATTTACGTTTGCCTTGGAAAGAGCGGAGCTTCGTATGCAGATCCGAAAAACGCAAAATATATGGACTCAGAGCGGCAAAAATAGTAGGATTTACCGCACTTTTTGTTTTGACCCTGGCGGCACTCAGAAATCCTGCGCTGCAGTATGCCGGCGGCCTCGATCTTTTTCGCATCAAGGAAATAGGGGTATCCGGCTGCATATTGACGGATCGTAGGGAAATCCTTGAAATAACGGGACTGGACTATAAGACGAGCATGTTCGGTGTTTCTACGAGCCAGGTGGTGGATTATATAAATAGTCATCCATGGATTCAGAGTGCTGAAGTAAACAAGGTGTGGCCGGACACGATTTATATTGAGGTAAAGGAACACCGCGCCGCTGCGTTGCTGGTCAGTGGCATTCCAGGTCAGGAAAAATTGATGTATCTAAACAGGTTGGGTGAAACAATCGCTCCGGTGAAGAAGGGCGACGATTTGGATTATCCGGTCATTACGGGCCTGAATACCGGTTCCTCGGAAGAACATGAGCTGGCCCTTGCGGAGGCGGTATCCTTTCTCAAGCTGATTAGCTACAACAATCCAAATCTCCCAGCCCAGTCGGTGTCTGAGATTCATTTCGATCAGGACGAAGGTTTGATTATTCGGCTGGTCGATTTTCCTTTCCCGATTTATTTTGGCAGAGGGGAGATTAATAAGAAATACAGGCAGCTGCGCAATGTGTTGTCGGTGTTATACAACAAGCGAAAAAAGGGTGTCGATATCAGTGAGGTTGAATATATCCGCATGGAATATCTTGAGGATAAGGTTCTTGTTGCACAGTCAAACTCAGGTTGAAGAGAATGGAAGAAAAACAGGAAATATTGCCGGCCGTGGAAGCGGAAGAGCATAGAACACACAGGGAGCGCGGTGAGCTGGTTGTCGGCTTGGATATCGGTACCACCAAAGTCTGCTGTGTTGTCGGAGAGGCTTTCGAGGATGGTGTTGAAATTATCGGTGTAGGAATAGCGCCTTCCCTGGGTATGAAAAAGGGCGTGGTTGTCAATATCGAAAGCACCGTAAAATCGATTCGCGAAGCAGTTTCAGTCGCTGAAGACATGGCCGGTTGTGATCTGCATTCCGTTCACGTGGGAATTGCCGGGAACCATATCAAAGGCTTCAATAGTCCGGGCATTCTGGCGATCAACGGCCGGGAAATTAAAAAGAGCGATATCGATGATGTTATTACCGCGGCAAGAACAGTCAAGATTTCTGCTAATCAACAGGTAATTCACGTGCTTCCCCAGGAATACATGGTCGATGACCATACCGGGATCCAGAATCCCCTGGGTATGACCGGTGTCCGCCTGGTGACAAATGTTCATATAGTTACCGCCGATATGGGAGCGGTTCATAATCTGGTCACCTGCTGTAATAAAGCCGGCCTGGATGTCGCTGATCTTGTCCTGGAATCCATTGCTTCCGCGGATGCGGTATTGAGTCCCGATGAGATGGAACTAGGGGTTGCCCTGCTGGATATAGGCGGAGGGACCACCGATCTCGCCATTTTCTGTGAAGGAACAATCCGGCATACCTGTGAGATCGGCCTTGGGGGTCACAATCTAACCAATGATCTCTCCATGGGACTGCGCACGCCGCTGCAGGAGGCTGAACGGTTGAAGGAAGATTACGGCAGCGCTATTTCTTCGTTTATTAAACCGAATCTGGTCGTCGATGTGCCCACCGTCGGTGATCGCGAGCCCCGTAAGATCACGCAGAAGGTTCTGGTGGATATCATTCAGGCCAGAATCGCTGAAATTCTTGAGGTGGTGAACAGGGAACTCATTGCCTCCGGACAGAAGAACAGAATCAATGGCGGAATCGTCATCACCGGCGGAACCGCGTTGCTGGCAAATATCGTGGAGCTGGCCGAGCAGATATTTGATCTGCAGGTGAGGATTGGCTATCCGGTCGGTATCACCGGAGCTGTGGAAAAGATCAATACTCCCAGGTGCACCACAGGAGTCGGACTTGTATTGCAGGGAAGAAAAAAACATTTAGTACAGGGACAGAGCAATTCATCCATGGTTGGTCGAGTCCGGGGCTGGATGAAGAAAATCATGTGAGATAAAGGTATTTTTTTGTTTATGTGTCTTACGGCAGATGATATATTACTGTAATTCTTTGATAGTCCTACCTTGACATTATCAAAGTGAAATTGCTAAACGAATTCAGCAGGGGGACCCTATGCCGTTTAGAATGGCTGAATCAGAAAGCGTCGCAAAAGTAAAAGTTATCGGAGTAGGTGGCGGCGGCGGAAATGCAATCAACACCATGGTGGCCAACAAGCTCCAGGGTGTGGAATTTATTGCTGCCAATACTGATAAGCAGGCATTAAATCAGTCCAAGGCAGACATCTGCCTCCAGCTTGGCCCCAGTATTACTAAAGGGTTGGGAGCAGGAGCCGATCCCGAGATGGGTATGCAGGCTGCCCATGAATCCATAGAGGAGCTGAAAAACAGTCTCAAGGGAAGCGATATGGTCTTCGTTACCGCAGGTCTTGGTGGTGGTACCGGGACCGGCGCCGCGCCGGTGGTCGCCAAGATCAGCAAGGATCTTGGTGCATTAACCGTGGCGGTGGTAACCAAACCGTTTGCCTTTGAGGGCAAAAACCGGATGCGCAATGCCGAAGAAGGCTGGAATGAGCTGCAGAAATATGCGGATACCATTATCACCGTGCCCAACGATCGTCTGCTTTCGATGATGCAGAAAAACTCCAAGCTTGCCGATATGCTTGCTCAGGCGGACAATGTCCTGCTGCAGGCAGTCAAGGGGATTACCGACTTGATTAATGTCCCGGGATTGATCAATGCCGATTTTGCCGATCTCAGGACCGTGATGCGGGAGGTTGGACCTGCCGTAATGGGATCCGGGTTTGCCGTTGGGGAAAATCGTGCCACGGAGGCGGCCAGGCGTGCTATCGACAATCAACTGCTGGAAGATGTCGGCATCGACGGCGCCCGGGGTCTGCTCATCAATATTTCGGCGACGGAGGAGAGTTTCGCCATGTCCGAGTTCATGGAAGCCTCCGCCCTCATCCAGGAAAAGGTGGACGATGAAGCCAAGGTCGTCATCGGCGCACTTTATGATGAAACCCTGGGGGATGAGCTCCATGTCACTGTGATTGCCACCGGAGTCGGCAGCTCGATCAGTAGCGGCAAAACCATTGCCCAGGTTGAGGATCTTCCCAGACCCCAGAAACAGCAGAAAGAGTCCGTGAAGGTACAGCTCGCCCAAAAAAATCCACGTCCTTCCGGTACCATCCTGCCAAATTCAAATTTTGACGGCTTCGATAATCTGGGCACCTCCCGAGAGGGTGTGCGGGAGCATGACAGCTGGAACGATGAATTTTTGGAAACACCAACATATTTGCGAAAGAAGGCGAATTAGGATCCTGAAAAGAGCTCCGGCTCAATCGGGTCGGAGAAAATTTGCCTTGAAGGCAGCAGTAACAGAGGAATTAGAAGTCTGAAAAAAAGAAAAGAAAAGACTCCACCCAGCCGCCGGGATAGGCTGGAGTTGGAAAGAGGCGGTTATCTCAAGAAGTGGAAAGGAAAGATCCCGATTGCCCTCATTTATCCGAACAGTTATGCCGTCGGTATGTCCAGCCTTGGCTTGCAGCTGGTTTACTCTCTTCTCAACAGGCGGGATGATGTTATCTGTGAACGCTTTTTTCTGCCGGAAGAAAGTGAACGTCCGGTTTCCCTCGAATCGGGCCGTCCTCTCAACGATTTCCCCTATATATTTATCTCTGTCAGTTTCGAACACGATTACCTTCATATTGTAAAAATCCTTCTTGCCGGAGGAATCGAGCCCTTTGCCGGAAAGAGGGAGGAGCGACAGGAAGGCAGACCCCTGGTAGTCTGCGGCGGAGTGGCCACCTTTATGAATCCGGAGCCAATTGCTCCTTTTGTCGATTTTTTCCTTGTGGGTGAAGCTGAACCCATTCTCGATGATTTTGTCGACTTCCTGGCGGAGAATTCAGGCACCTCTACCCCGAGGCAACTCAGCTTGGAGGCTGTGCATAAGTTTGAAGGTGTCTATGCTCCCGGATTATATACTCCTGTTTATGATAAAAAAGGCAGCTGCTCGGCAATGGTTCCAGAGCCGGGGGTGCCGGCCAGGGTAAAACGGTTGAGCCTGGCTAAATGTGAGAGAGCGGGGCATTCTGAGCTTCTGACCCCGCTGGCAGAATTTTCCAATCTCTATCTGACCGAGCTGGGGCGCGGTTGTTCACGCGGCTGCAGATTCTGTGCCGCCGGTTTTATTTACCGCCCCCCGAGGCTCTGGGATGCCGATGCAGTCATTGAAGGTCTTAAGGAAAGACCGACGGAGGTCAGCCGCGTTGGCCTTTTAGGCATGGAGATGGCCGGCGGTACAACACTTGATCATATATCCGGCTACATCCTGGAAAGCGGCTGTGCTCTTTCTTTCTCTTCCCTGCGAGCCGATCGGATAAACGACGGCCTTCTCAACCTTCTGTCGAAATCGGACCTGAAGAGTGTGGCCATTGCTCCGGATGGTGCTTCAGAACGGCTGCGCCGTGTAATCAATAAAGGGCTCGACCGCGGCGATCTGCTCACTGCTGCCGGCAGGCTCGCTGAGGCCGGTATCTTTAAGCTGAAGCTCTACGTCATGGTGGGACTGCCTACCGAGACCTGTGAAGATTTGCAGGAATTTATTGATCTGGTTGCCGCCATCAAGCAAAAAATCGATGCCATCGGCAAGAAGAGAGGGCGATTGACGGAAATCTATCTTTCCGTCAATTGTTTTGTACCGAAACCCTGGACGCCGTTTCAATATCATCCCTTCGGTATCGGCAGACAGCTGGAAAACGACGAAATGGGCACGGTCAAGGAAGCCCTGACCAATTTCAGGGAGAAGATATCGTATCTGAAGAAAGGGTTGAAGGACGTTGCCAACGTGCATTTTCAGGCAGACAAGCCTGAAAATGCCCTTTTTCAGGCATTGCTTTCCCGGGGAGACCGCCGGCTGGCCGATGTCCTCTTCGATATGGCTGTCACAAACATGTCCTGGAAGGCCGGTTTGAAGAAGAATGAGCTTCGCGCCGAGTGGTTTATTAGTGCCGGCAGTGATGCCAAGAGGTATTTTCCGTGGTATATCATAGACCACGGAATAGAGCACGACTATCTCTGGCAGGAATACTTGAAAGGATTGCGGTCGGCTTCGACAGAACCTTGTGACACTTCAATTTGTCGTCGTTGTGGAGTATGTGGTGAAAGGTAAGAAAAAATCATACGAGATGCTCGACTCGATTCGGCAGCAGAAGATCGACGCTCAACTCCAGCCCTTCAAGCTGGTCAAATACTTCTCTTTTTCAAGTCTTGCCGTCATCCTTGTTTTTACTCTTTTTCTGTCCTGGGCCATATCCAACCATGCCAGAAAAATCATGCTCGAACAGAGCGAGGAGTATTCAGTAGCATTTGCCGAAAACCTCAACCAGCAGGTCTTCAGAAGGTTTGTGGTCATCACTGCTCTGCGTTATGGAGCGATCCAGTTAAGTAATCCCGAACAATTTGAAACCCTGGACAAGATAATCCGGGAAATTATACAGGGAATGAATGTCGAATCCGTCACCATATTTGACTCCAAGGTCAATGTGATCTCCTATTCCACCATCATGGAGCAGGTTGGTAAAGAGGATATCGGCGGGGAGGAGTATCGTAAAGCCCTCAGCGGTATTACCAATTCGAATATTCTCACCTCCGGCTCGGTTGCCAATCTTGTCCCCGGCACCGAACCACTCAAGTGCCGTTTAAAAACCTATATCCCCTTCCGTCAGGTGGGTCCGAGCGGCGAGAGCGGAGAGATTATCATGGGAGTGATCGAGATTGTCAAAGATCTTTCCAGTGATTATAAAGCTATAATACGACTTCAGGGCAGTATCATCCTGGTTTCCAGTGCAGTGATGATGGTTCTCTTTCTGGTCTTGCGCACCATAGTCATGGGAGCATCAAAGAAGGTTGAACAGCGCGTTGATGAAAGGCTGCAGCTTGAAGAAAAGCTGAACCAGTCTGAAAGGCTGGCTCATCTTGGTTCCATGGTGGCCACAGTCTCGCATGAGATTAAAAGTCCACTGGGAATTGTTCGCAGCACCGCTGAAATCTTGGAAAAGCGCATCAGGAAGGTCGCTCCCGGAAATGAACATCTTGCCCGTATCATCATAGAAGAAACCAGCAGATTGAACACCATCACCATGGAGTTTCTTGATTTCGCCAGACCTCAGCAGGCCAAACTGGAGAAACGTGATGTCAACGAAGTGGTGAAAAAAGCCCTTATTTTTATTGCTCCCAAAGCTGCTGAACAACACGTCGAAATCAGAAACGAACTGGCTGAAACCCCTGTACCGGCGAAGGTTGATATCGAACTGCTCTACAGGGCTCTGCTGAACATCCTGGTCAACGCCCTGCAGGCTATGAAAAAGGAAGGAGTGCTGAGGGTGTCTACCCGCGCTCTTTCCAAGACCGGCGGTGCGGAAATAGAAATTGAGGATAATGGCATAGGTATGTCGGAGAAAAAAATGGAGTTCATTTTCAATCCCTTCTTTACCGATAAAAGCAAAGGAACCGGGTTAGGCCTTTCCATTACCAAAAATATTATCGACAGCCATAACGGTGAATTGCGGGTGAGCAGCCGAAAGGATGAGGGAACGACCTTTTCCGTGCTCCTGCCATGACGGATCCGCTCTTCTCCGTAGACCGGCTCACATATCTGCAGAACGGTCCTTATTCCTTTTCCTTGTATAGTAATGAGGTCGTTGGTTTCACCGGTCCCTCCGGGATAGGGAAAACACAGATGCTGAGAGCCCTGGTTGAATCGATACCCTATGACGGAACCATTCTCCTGGACGGGGTCAAGGCGGAGTGCTTTCCCGCCCCCTCCTGGCGCAGAAAAGTGGGACTTGTTGCGGCCGAATCGGCCTGGTGGTATGACGATGTCGGCAGCCACTTCAACAAGGCCAACGGAGATCCCGAGCTCGTCGATATTCTGACACGACTTGGTTTTGAGATAGATGTCCTTTCCTGGAGTATCAGCAGGCTTTCCACCGGCGAGCGCCAGAGACTCGCCCTGGCGAGGGAACTCACCCTCAAACCGGTTATCCTGTTGCTTGATGAACCCTGCTCTGCATTGGATCCCTATGCTGTCTCTCTTGTTGAAACATTACTTTCCGATTACCAGAAAACTCCGAAAACCGCATTGCTCTGGGTGAGTCATGATCATGATCAACTCAAGAAGGTAGCCGGTAGATGTTTTCATGTCCACCGCCATACTCTGGAACAGTTCTGGCCTGATCCGGGAAAAACAGAAAATCCGGGTATCCCATGGCGGTAATTCCTCTTAGTGCCCTCGATCTGAGTCTCGCGGCGGCTCTCGTTCTCATGCTGGCCGGTGTCAGCACTGTGCTGCATCTCGGCCTGGGAAAACGGCTGATCCTCTCGGGATTACGGATGACTCTGCAGCTTCTCCTCATCGGTATGGTCCTGCGGCAGCTTTTCGCTTCTTATAATATTTGGCTGATAGCGGGTCTTGCCCTGGTGATGGTCCTCATCGCCGGCCGGGAAGTAGTGGTCCGGCAGAGAATACGGGTAGCAGGATTTTTCGGCTATGGAGTCGGAGTAGCTTCAATGTCTATTTCCGCCTTCACCATTTCGCTGTTTTCCCTGATAGTCCTCATACAGGTTGAGCCTTGGTATACTCCACAGTATGCCATTCCGCTGCTCGGCATGCTGCTGGGCAACACCATGACCGGAATTTCACTGGCACTCGATAGAATGACCTCCGATTTTTATGATAAGCGCAACGTTGTTGAACAGCGGCTCTATCTTGGTGAAACCTGGCAATCCGCAAGTGCCGATATTCGAATAAATGCGATGCGAACAGGAATGATACCCATTATGAATTCGATGGCCGCCGCCGGCATAGTCAGTCTGCCCGGAACCATGACCGGCCAGATATTGGGAGGTACGCCTCCTTTGGAGGCTGTAAAGTATCAGATTTTAATCCTCTTTCTCATAGCTGCGGGCACAGGGTTCGGGGTCGTCTTTTCCATCTGGTTGACAAGTAGGAACCTGTTCGACAAAAGACATAGATTCCGTCTGGAAAAACTGAAAAAGTGAGATGCGATTATTTCTTCAGGAAAGAAAGAGCTTGAAAATTGGCATTGGTAGTGATCATATGTCTAAAACAACTCGGTATCCGAATATGATTCACACAAGGAGTGAGAAATGACGGAAAAGATAGTTATTGTCGGCGGTGTGGCAGCGGGGCCCAAGGCAGCCTGTAGAGTAAAGCGGCTGATGCCGCAGGCGGAAGTGACGCTTATTGACCAGGATTCCCTGATTTCCTATGGAGGCTGCGGCATTCCCTATTATATATCGGGTGATGTCGCCGATGAATCAGCATTGCGCTCGACCAGCTTTCATGTATTGCGGGATCAATATTATTTTGAGAAGTATAAAGGGGTAAAAGTCCGCATTCTGACCCAGGCTTTGTCCATAGACAGAGCGAAGAAACAGCTGCTCATCAAGGATCTGGGAAGTGGGGCAGAAGAAACTCTCGATTATGATAAGCTGGTACTGGCCACCGGTTCCCAGCCCTATGTTCTGCCGATTCCCGGTGCCGAACTTGACGGGGTTTTCACCATCGCCAACCTGCACAAGGCCATCGAGATAAAGGACCGCATAGCAAAAGGCAAAGTCGGCAAAGCCGTGGTTATCGGTGGCGGCGCCATCGGCATCGAGATGGCGGAGGCGCTGACCGATCTTTGGGGTGTGGAAACCTCCCTTATTGAATTCAAGGACCAGCTTCTGCCCGGAGTGATCGAGTGGTCTCTTTCTGCCATGATGTGCAAACATTTGCGGGACAGTAATGTCAGTATCTATCTGGGGGAGAGCGCTTCGGAAATCGTCGGCGAGGGCGGCAGGGTGACTGCGGTTCGAACGCCGCAAAGAGTACTGGATGCGGACCTGGTCATCATGGCCACCGGAGTCAGGGCGCAGTCTGAAATCGCCAGAGCAGCCGGCCTGCGCGTCTCCGATATGGGCGGCATTGTGGTCAACAGGAGAATGCAGACGTCTGATCCCTCCATCTATGCCGCAGGCGACTGCGTCAAGATCCCCAACCTGATAACAGGTAAATATTTTTATGCTCCTTTCGGTTCTCTTGCCAATAAAGAAGGACGTGTTGTCGGAGATAATCTGGCCGGTCTGCCCTCAACTTTTGACGGCGCCGTGGGCAGTTTCATCATGAAAGCCTTCGATGTCTGTATCGGGGCGACCGGATTGAGTCTGGAAATGGCCAGGGCCGAAGGATTTGATGCTGATTTTTCGCTTACGGCTCCTGCCGACAGGGCCCATTTCTACCCAACCCAGGAGATTATCTGCTGTGTGATGATCTTTGACAGAAGAACCCGGAAAGTTTTGGGAGTTCAGGCATTCGGAGCCATGAACGATAATGTTTCGGCACGGATAAATGCGGCCGCAGCCTTCCTGAGTAAAGGGGCCACCATTGATGATTTTACCAATCTGGAAATGGCCTATGCCCCGCCTTTCTCCGCGGCGGTGGATACCGTAAATGCCGCGGCATATGTGGCGGATAATCTCTGTGATAATCGCCTGCGTCAGATAACCATGGAGGAATTCTACAGTTGGATGGACGATTTCTCCACGCAGCCGGACTGGATATCCCTTGATGTCCGCCATGAACAACAGGCCTTGCCGTTTGTGGAAAAGTTCGGAGCCGACAGATGGATTTCCATGCCCGACGATCGCATTCGCGAGAGATATGAGGAGCTGCCGAAAGACAAGACCCTGATCATTTTTTGCAATGCCGGCAGCAGGTCCTATGAAATCCAGGTATTTCTGGACTCTGCTGGAGTGACCAATAATCGTGTTCTGTGCGGTGGATTCAATGTCATCAAGAGAATAGGCGCTCCCTGGCTTCCCTGACAGACGACCGAAGACACAGTCCATTAAAGAGCCGGGATTGGAATAATTCACGTGAGCATAGGAACCTGCCTGGTATTGACATGGACACTTGTTCCAGCTTTGTGGTAGGTGTGATCGTTGTAAAGGCGGTTTAACAAGCGTGGGAGATACAGTTGCACAAAGGATAGATGCAGATGGCAAAACTGAACTATGCTCATATGATTGAGGAAATTCGTGATAATGCCGGGACCGGAGATCTCATGAAGGCCAGGCTGGTTCTCAGCCATTTTGGCGATGTTGACCTGAAAACACGGAATCGCCTGGTTTATGAACTCTCCAGAGGCAAAGCGGAGTTCTCCATTCCGCTTCTGCTCTTTCTTATCGACGAGTATCCGGATGTGCTGGAGGCTATGCCGATCATTAAGGAAACCCTGCTCTCCAATCTGCTGGCCTACCCTGAGATGCTGCTGTCTTTTCTCAAAGACCCCGCGTTACCCGACAAGAAGGAACTGATCAGAATCGCGGCAGAGCTGAAGTTTGACGAGACCACTCCGGTGCTTATCGATATAGCCGCCAATACCACCGATGAAGCTGAAATACACCTTATTATTGAAACACTGGGTCATATCGGTGATCCCGAAGCGACCCATACTCTGACGGAGTTTCTTTATACCGGCAAGAACGAACTCGGTAGTGCCGCCGTTCGATCATTGGGGATGGTGGGAACACCAACCGCAATGCACAGGCTTGCCGAACGGATGGGAGCGGACAACGAAATAGACTTCCTGATCCTCTCGGTTTTTGCAGAAGTCCAGGACCGGGTTTCTCTCGAGAAGCTGAGTGAGACGTTAGCTTCTCATTACGCGCATATGCGAAGTTTTGCTAAAAAGGAGTTGGTCAAAATAGGACCGAAGGCGGTTCCGTTTCTCATCGCCAATCTGGGAAGAAGGGATTCTGATTTTCTGGTCCATACCCTCAACGTCCTCGGTGATATCGGTGACGAATCGGCGGTTGTTCCTATTCGCAAACTCTTGCAGAATGAGCCGAAGAGCGCCAATGTACGTTTTGCCGCCTATGAGGCACTGGCCCTTCTGCCTTTAAGAAAAGGGGCCTATACGCTCACTGCCGGACTTCTGGATGCCGAAGAGCACGTCTGTATTGCAGCGGCTCGAGCCATTGATCAGAATTTTTCCAATATTCTCGGGGCAGGTATTAAAAACCTGTTGAGGAACATGGACGATGAGGCAAAACATATCGTCAAAATAATAATTGACAGCCAGGCCGACAAAGTTTTTCTCAGCCTGGCTGAAGAAGATTTCTTTCAGGAGTTAGCCCTCATTTATCTCCCACTTACCCACAAAGATACGTTGCATCATTATCATGATCTGCTCACCGGCAACGGTTTCAAGGATTTTGCCGGAAAGATTGCCGGAGAGAAGATTGAAACCACCAGGTCGAGAGTCGTGGCTGTCGATGATTCAAAAATGATTCTGAATATTTATAAATCGACTCTGCATCAACTGGGGTTTGATCCGATACTGTTTGAATTCCCGTCTGCCGCTATTGAGTGGCTGCAGAGTGAGAAGCCGCTGCTGGTTTTAACCGACCTCAATATGCCCGATATAACCGGTGTGCAACTAACGAAAGAGATCAGGAAAATATATAGCGGTCCCGAACTTCCGGTAATAATGGTGACCACGCAGAATGATGCCAACGATAATGAGGCAGCCGTGAGGGCCGGCGTTGACAAGATCATCCATAAACCTTTTAATGCTGCATCGCTGCAAGCGGCTATGGCTGAATATCTTTGATCGATGATGATATCAGAAGCCTGGCCGAACCTTTTTTTTGGAGTGGAAGACAGAGTTGGATGCCGTTTTTCAGGGCTGCATGGAGCAGATATCCTGTAGTAGTTCAAAACAGTTGCCGACATCTTCCGGTCTGTGGGCATCGGATCCGGCCTGTAGCGGTATCCTTTTTTCGAGGGCCATCTTCAGGATTTTCCGGTTGGGAAAAACCTCGTCTCTGAGTGCTATGCCGGATGTGTTGATCTCGATAGCCATGCCCCTCTTCTTCACATTCTCCAGCAGGGTTTCGATAAGCTGCCAGGGAGGCTCCAGAAGAGCCCTGTGGGGATAATGACGCAAAGCGGCATCGATATGGCAGAGGACGTTTCCCGGGAGGGTTTGTGTAGCTAGTATTAGATTGAGATAATAGTCCCTCTCAACGGCAGCCGCGTCTTCGAGACTCAGGAGGTAGACGGCCTCATCACTTTTGCCGATAAGATTAAGATGCTCCCTCGCCCCGGCCATTCGGTGAAAATGATACGAAACACCTATGCGGCTCCAGGTTCGCCTCGAGAGGCGGTGCAGCAGGGTATCGGCATGTTCCGGGTTAAAACCTACCTCAACACCGAGTCCGATGGATATTTCTTTTCCGTATTTCTTTTGTAGTCTCTGACCTTCTTCGAAATACCAGTCAAAATCCGACTCGGTAAGCCAGGTGGTTCGCGATGCGAGAACACCCTCTTCCATATGCTCGAGAAAGCATACTTCGGAAAGCTCTTTTTCGATGGCGCAGATAACATATTCCTCCATTTTGCCGACGGCATGATGACACAGTTCGGTGTGAATGTGTCCGTCATTATGTGGATCAATCAGCATGGTGACAATATGGAATCAAACGGTTGCTGCATCAAAGGCAATCAGGCATTTCCTGTGGGAAAAAAATGGATAACACCATCTATATCGGAGGTATCGCAAACATGGCCGAATTCCAGCTCAAAGTCGAGATAATCCTCTATGCCATCCGTTTTCAGGGACAGGGTCTGTCCATCCGGCAGATGATAGATGATGGTTCTAACGGATGATAAATCAAATGAGGAGTGAAACAGTTTCATACAGTGGATCCTTTAAAAAACATTGACTGTGACTAGTTCAACCTGTATTTACGCATTTTCCGGTGAAACTGCAACAAATAACGTACCGCATCGGCGATATAGTAAAGAAAACTTTTATTAGATACATATCTATCTGTAATTAATTGATAAACATTTCTTGAGAGTAGTGGTGTGAATTGGTTTGACAGTTTTGGTGCAGATGTTTAAACTAGAAAGCTATGTTCCGCATTTTCTCTACTTCGATATATTAACACTTCTATTATATAAGGTGCTGTAATGAAAGAACAAGATTCATTGAGTAAGGTAAAAACGCTTTTCGGCAAGGAGTTAAATCCATCAAACATTATGCCGCACAAGCTGACCATGGAATCGAAAATCAAATTCAGATGCCATCCGGGAGTGCGCTGTTTTACAGCCTGTTGTGGAGGAATAAAGATAGTATTGACGCCATACGATATACTTCAGCTGACCAAACGTCTGGACATGCCGGCCTATGAATTTCTCCACAAATACACTGAACCAACCTACCTGGAAAAGACCGATATGCCCGGAGTACAGTTTAAGCTGAGGGAAGATGACAACAAGTGTCCTTTCGTCACCCCCGAGGGCTGCACCGTATACAGTGACCGGCCTACCGCTTGTCGATATTATCCTGTGGGTATGGCCGACTTCCATGAAGGCGGCAGCCGTGGAGCGGATGGTGAGGAGAAAAGCACGGAAGAGGAAAAGTTCTTTTTCCTGGTCAAGGAGGATCACTGCAAAGGTTTCGAAGAAGATAAGACCTGGACCATCGAAGAGTGGCGAGCCGATCAGGGAGTTGATATTCGTGACGAGATGAATAAGGAATGGCTTCGGCTGGTGATGAGACGAAAATCATACGGGCAGCAGGCGTCCTTGTCAGACCAGGCAAAGCGCATGTTTTTCATGGCCTCGACCGATCTGGCCTCCTTCAGGAGGTTCATTTTTGAAAGCTCATTTCTGGATACCTATATTATCGATGAGGAAACCATCGAAAAGATTAAAAACGATGATGTTGAACTGATGCACTTTTCTTTTGTCTATCTTGCCGCCACACTATTCGGAGCTCAGACACTCGAGATAAAGAAAGAAAAGGTGCTTGCTAAAATGAAGGACATCGAGAAGCGTCAGGATGAATCGGTACTCGAATCCGTTAGGGAATATGAAGAGCTGAAGGCTCAGCGCGCCAAAGAGAAAAAATAGATCCGGAGAGAAGAAAAACCACCCTGCAAAAAAGGGAAAAAAAGGGGATATGAACTAAATCGTTCATATCCCCTTTTTTCATGCGTGCACCGCCTTCGCGAGAAGGCGGTGCGGCTTTGTTGATGATTTAGTTGTTATCTTCTGCCAGCGGCTCAAGAGAGAGTTGACGTCCTTTGAGAAATCTCCAGGACTTCAGCACATCTTTTTGAGACTGTGCCATAAGTTCATCGGCATGCTCCGGATTAACACGCTTGAGAGTACGATAGCGGTTTTCTCCGAGTGCATATTCATCAAAACTGATAGTCGGTTCTTTAGAATCGATGAGCAACGGATTCTTGCCTGCGTCTTCCAGTTCCGGATTGTATCTGTAAAGAGGCCAGTGACCGCAGGCTACCGCCTTTTTCTGCTGCTCTATGCCTTTTGCCATGTTCAAGCCATGATTGATGCAGTGGGCATAAGCGATGATAAGAGAAGGACCGTCATAGGCCTCAGCTTCCGCAATTGCCTTAATGGCCTGGGCGGGATTGGCGCCCATGGAAATTTTGGCAACAAAGACATTTCCATAGGTGGCAAAGATCATACCCATATCCTTTTTCGGCATTTTCTTGCCGCCGGCGGCAAACTGAGCCGTTGCCGCACGAGGAGTGGACTTTGACATTTGTCCACCGGTATTGGAATATACTTCGGTGTCCATGACCAGGACGTTGACGTTCTCTCCAGAGGCCAGAACGTGATCGAGCCCGCCGTAGCCGATATCATAGGCCCAGCCGTCACCGCCGAAGGCCCATACGGATTTTTTAACGAGAAAATCGGCAAGAGAGATGAGGCGTTTGGCGATAATATCCTTGCTGCCCTTCAGCTCCTCTTTGAGTTTGGCCACCCGTTCGCGCTGGGCCTCGATGTCCATCTGGGTTTTCTGCTCTGCATCGACAATGCCGGCTGCCGTCTCTTTGGAGATCAGCTGGCTTTCTGCTGCAGTCTCGAGGAGTTCCTTGGCCTGCATTCCGAGCTTGTCGACGGTCGCCCTCATACCGAAGGCAAATTCGGCATTATCCTCAAACAGTGAGTTGGCCCAGGTAGGACCACGGCCGTCTTTACGTTTGGTGTACGGTGTGGTCGGCAGATTGCCGCCGTAAATGGAGGAACATCCTGTAGCATTACCGACATACAGTCTGTCGCCAAAAAGTTGTGAGATTAACTTTACATAGGGGGTTTCACCACAGCCGGCGCAGGCTCCGGAGAACTCGAAAAGCGGCTTAAGCAGCTGGCTTCCCTTGATGGTCGCCGGATTAATGTCGGCAGGATTTATCTCCGGAAGGTTCAGGAAATATTCGACATTCTTAGATTGAACCTGACGCACTTCCTCTGTGTTGGCGGTCATTTCGAGTGCCTTGGTCTTAGCGGGGCAGATCTCGACGCAGAGGGTACAGCCGCAGCAGTCTTCAGTGAAGATCTGCACCATGAACTGCTGTCCTTTGAAGGACTTGCCCACGGCCTCTTTGGAGACGAAATCAGCAGGTGCGTCCTGCAGTTCCGGAACAATCTTGATACGATTGGCGGCATGGGGACAGATAAGTGCACACTGACCGCACTGAATGCAGTTGTCCGGCAGCCATTTGGGAACGGAAACGGCAATATTTCGTTTTTCATACTGAGTAGTACCCGTAGGCCAGGTACCGTCATCAGGGATTTGTGAAACCTTGAGCCTGTCGCCTTTGCCCTCCATCATGGTTGCAGTCACTGACTTGACAAAATCAGGAGCGTGAGCCGGAACCGTGGGAGGAAGCTCATGGCCGTCGATCTTGTCCTCGAGCGGAACTTCAACAATGTTCTTAACGGCTGCATCTACGGCATCGTAGTTCATCTGGACAATCTTGTCGCCTTTTTTGCCATAGGTTTTCTTGATGGCGTTTTTGATGGCGTCAATGGCTTCCTGCTGGGTCAGAATCCCTGAAATCATGAAGAATGCGGTCTGCATTATCATGTTGATTCTGGCGCCCAGACCTAATGCCTGGCCAAGAGCGATGGCGTCGATAATATAGAATTTAGCCTTTTTGGCAATCAGGTCCTGCTGCACCTTCTTGGGCAGCTGTTCCCAGATTTCCTCTTTACCGTAGCTTGAAGTAAGCAGAAAGGTTCCACCTTCCTCCAGATTGCCGAGCATGTCGACGAGATTGAGGAAAGTAAAGTTATGACAGGCGATGAAGTTGGCCTTGTTGATAAGGTAGGGCGCAACCACGGCGTTACTGCCGAAGCGCAGATGGCTTGTGGTAATTGATCCCGACTTCTTGGAGTCGTAGACAAAGTAGCCTTGAGCCGAGTTGTCGGTTTCAGTGCCGATAATCTTGATGGTGTTCTTGTTGGCGCCTACGGTGCCATCCGAGCCCAGCCCGTAGAACATTGCACGATAGACGTCTTCACCCTCGATGTTGAAGTCGGGATCGTAAGAAATACTGGAGAAGGTGACATCGTCATGCGGCCCGACACAGAATTTATTTTTGGGCGCCATGGAGGCCATATTGTCGAAAACACCCTTAACCATTGCCGGGGTGAACTCCGCGGAACCGAGACCGTAACGTCCGGACAGAACAATCGGCGGATAGATGGAGCTGTTGGTGTCCATGGCCTCGCCGATAGCGGCGCGGACATCAAGATAGAGAGGATCTCCAGGAGCCCCCGGCTCCTTGGTTCGGTCTAGAACCGTGACCCGCTCAACCGTCTTCGGAAGTGAGTTGACCATGGCCTTGCAGTCGAAAGGACGATAAAGACGGACGATGACCATGCCGACTTTTTCTCCCTGGGCCACCAGATAGTCGATGGTAGCTGCCGCGGTTTCACAGCCTGAACCCATCATGACCACTACATCTTCGGCCTCAGGGGAGCCATGATAGTCAAAAAGGTTGTACTGACGACCGCTGACCTCGGCGAATTTGTCCATGGTTTCCTGGACTATTGCTGCACAGGCGTTGTAGTATTTGTTGACTGTTTCGCGGCCGGTAAAGTAAACGTCGGGATTTTGGGCGGTACCGCGAATGGTAGGTTTATCAGGGGTCAGGGCCCTTTCTCGATGAGCGGTAATCAGCTCCTCGTCGATGACGGCCCCCATATCGTCGTAGGTCAGTTCTTCGATCTTCTGAATTTCATGTGAGGTGCGAAAGCCATCGAAGAAATGAACAAAAGGAATTCTGGATTTCAAAGATGCCTGGGTGGCGATCAGTGACATGTCCATACATTCCTGAACGTTCTGTGAGCATAGCATTGACCAGCCGGTCTGACGTGCCGCGTATACATCGCTGTGATCGCCGAAGATCGAAAGTCCCTGGCAGGCGATGGCGCGGGCGGTAACATGGAAAACCGTCGGAGTAAGCTCGCCGGCAATCTTGTACATATTGGGAATCATCAACAGAAGACCCTGAGAAGCCGTAAAGGTGGTACATACGGCTCCGGTTGCCAGCGAACCGTGGATCGCTCCAGCTACGCCGGCTTCAGACTGCATCTGATTCACTATGGGAACCGTGCCGTAGATGTTCTTCTGCATAACAGCTGCTTTAGTATCAGCTTCCGCAGCCATCGGAGAGGATGGGGTAATTGGATAGATGGTGATAATTTCACTCGTGGCATAGGCGACATGCGTACAGGCCTGATTGCCGTCAATAGTGACCATTTTCCGAGACATGAGTTTTTCTCCTTGGTTATTTATGGTAATTTCGCTGCTTTCGACTGAAACAGACACGCTATGCGCTGTTCAATGCCGGGCAAAAAACCAGGTTTAGCTTAATATTTGAAGATGAAATACATGACGTATCGTATTTTATCGTTTTGCAATTTGCAGGGCCGTGAATTTTCATCAATTTCGCTGGAAATGAATTTGCAAGATGACAAAGAAGGCTTCCATTAATGTTCTACTGGAAATGGACAAAAAATGAAATAATTTCGTCTTGCCAGTCACACTGTTTCCGGCATTGGCAAAGAAGGTTTTTTGTATAAGCGGTGAGATGATGCGGACAAAATGTGTGGATGGCCAAAGTCATCAATGGCATGCAGGCGTGAAAAAGCCTGGAACTGATTCGGATGCCAATTTTTTACCACCGTCCATATACCTTCTTACTGTACCGTAATGATTAACAAAAGATCCATTTGTCGCAGTCATAAGCGCAAGATTATCAAAAAATCTTTAACCTTTTGTATGGCTGTGCTAAAGACCATAGATTACAAACAATGTAGATTTCAAGAGAAGGGTCAGGTACTATAGATTATTTTGATAGCATCCGCAATGTTCAGTGAGGCCGAAAAGGCGGGCTGAGCAGAAACGGCAAGAAACCATTCCACTTTTATATAATATTTTCTGATAATTATTCGTCAGAATCGGTCCCGTAAAAGATCCCTCAATAATATTGATGAAAACCATTACTAATAGTAAATTATCACGGCTTTTCCGGTTTTTAGGTGAATGTGAAAATTTTGTTTTTCTGGATACATCAAAACCAGACGATGTAAACTGCCGTTCTCGCCTGTTTGTCGAGCCTCGGGAGAGGCTGCGGTTTTTCGAAGGGCAGAATGAATCAATTTTTCTGCAGCACATCCATGACCTGCAGCGCCGCGGGCTCTGGATCGCCGGCTGGTTCAGTTATGAATTCGGTTATCTCCTGGAACCCCACTTGAAAAAAAGGCTGCAGAGAGCATCTGACAAGGGAGCCCTGCTGGCGGATCTTGGTGCCTTTTCAAAATGCCATACCTTCAATCATCATAGCGGCGAAACCGATTTTCCGTTGCCGGTCGGAGAAGGACCCGAACCGGACGAATATCAGGTAACCGACCTGCGCACCTCACTGGACGAGGAAGAGTATATCGACGCCGTACGCCGTATTCTTGCCCATATCGAGGCCGGTGACACCTATCAGGTTAATTATACGCTGCAGTTATTGTTTAATTTCTCCGGTTCACCAGAACAATTCTATTGTGATCTGAGGCGCAATCAGTCGGTTGGGTATGGAGCCTATATCCGCTGGGGAAAGCAGCGGGTGATGTCATTTTCTCCCGAGCTCTTTTTCAGAAAGGATGATTCCGGAATCATGGTTCGTCCAATGAAGGGAACGGTGAAAAGAGGATGTACGCTGGAGGAGGACGCTGCAAATCGTCATTTTCTCTGTTCTGATATAAAGAATCTGAGTGAGAATGTGATGATTGTCGATCTGCTGCGCAACGATCTCGGCAGATTAATACACCAACTTGAAGACGGTGAGGTGCTGGTCGAGTCTCTCTTTGATGTGGAGACCTATGAGACCCTGCTGCAGATGACCTCGACCATACGCGGCAGAACTGACCGCGGTGATCTGGAAAAAATGTCACTTCATGATTTTTTCAAGGCTATCTATCCCTGTGGTTCAGTCACCGGGGCACCCAAGATCAGAACCATGGAAATAATTGATGAACTGGAGAAACAGAGAAGAGGAGTCTATACCGGTGCCATCGGCTGTATTCATCCGGATGGCGATGCCGTCTTCAATGTTCCCATACGTACCGTGGTCATTGATGGCCGAAGGGGAGAGATGGGCATCGGCTCCGGGATAGTGCATGACTCTGATCCTCAGCAGGAGTGGCAGGAGTGTTTGTTGAAAGGAAGATTTCTAACGGCGCCGCAAAAAGATTTCCAGTTGATAGAAACGCTCTTCTGGCATCCTCGCTCCGGTTTTTTTCTCCTGGCCGAACATCTCAAGCGTCTTCAGGATTCGGCCAGATATTTTCTCTTCTTCTGTGATATCAAAGAGATAGAGGCTGAATTGAAGGCTCGGATGCGGAGTTTCGCTGCCAATCCTACCCGGATCCGGCTTCTTCTGGAAAAGGACGGTACATTCCAGATAGAACTCCAGGATTGCGAAGCACCCCATATGCTGCAGCTTCCGCTGAATCCGGCAGGGGCTGATGACGTTTTTCCCTCAGTGGCCTTGAACGGCAAGGCAATAGATAGCCAATCTAACTGGTTCTATCATAAGACTTCCAATCGAGATCTTTACAACAGTGAATTTGCAGTTGCAGCCCAAAAGGGGCTGTTCGATACACTCTTTCATAATGAAAATGGTCATGTTACCGAGGGATGCATAACTAATCTTATAATCTATGGAGATAGCGGATACGTTACCCCACCGGTCTCGGATGGTCTGCTTGACGGAGTGATGCGCAGCCATTTGCTGAAAAGCTCTGCGGTCCCGGTGCAAGAGCGATCGCTGACCTTCGATGATCTGCACCGGGCGAAGGCCATTTTTCTCTGCAATTCGGTGAGAGGAGTTATCAGGGTCGCTTTGAGCCAAGATTAGGAATATCTGTCCAGAAATGGCACTTTCGCCCTAAGTCGTCGGAGTCTGCGCTTACCGGCTGCTCTCACAATTTAATCATAGAAATATCAATTATATGCCTACGGTTAAATTCATCGAGCGCCTGGATTTAGAACAGGTAAGCGTAGACTCCGAAATTGCTCATTTCTGGACAGACACTAGGAAGTATCTGCGGCACCGGGAAGGCTGCCGGGAAGTCCGCAGCATTTTAGTATCTTACAGATTGGTTTTCTTGTTTTTTGCAAGAAAATAAACTGTCTACAGGTTCTTATACCCCTCAAGGGGGTACTGTAAAGAGTCCAGTTCAGCCGGGTTAATGTATGAGACTGTTGTTCTCAGGAGATATCTCCTGCGGTGCCACGGTAAGCCCGTGTTGCTCTCCCAGGTCGCGCACCCGGGTCATAAATGTCGAAGGCAGGGGCACTTCGCGGTCCTTGATAAGAATTCTCAGCTCTTCCGCCTGTTCGAGTATGCGTGTTGAGTCTTCGCCTTCCTGTTGGTCACAGAGAACCTGGACACGCAGGGCATCGGTGAGGTATGGCAGCAATTGCGGAAACTCTCCGGCAAAACCCAAAAGCTCCTGCTCTATCACTGCACCATTCTGTCTGTTGAAGTCCTGAAACTTTTTTTCCGGATTTTCCATACCGAAGAGCTTGTTGATAATGGCACCGACAAGCATTGCTCTGGAAATTGTATCCCTTTCCACGTATTTTTGAGCAAAGACCCTGCGCAGTTCTTTAAAAATGACCATCTGTACAACGCTAATGGTTTCCCGTAGAACATCAATGAGTTCGGATTTCTGTTGCAGGTTTTTTTCTGTCATCATTCCGTTATAAGACAAATTTTACGGCAGCATGATCATGCAGTGCACGAAAGATTGATAGTCTGGCTTCCTCGTCCTGTACTTCTATTTCCGCATTGAAGCTGTGGTATTTGCCGCTTGCACTGGAGTGCGAATAGGTTATTGTGACGGGAACCGGAGCACATATCTCTTTTATGGCATTCTTGACCAGGTGCAGTTCTTTTCCGATCACTTTATATTGCCATACGCATGGATAGTGTATTTCCGGTTTTCTTGAACAGGCTGATGAAAATATTTCTTTGGGTGACATGACTCTTTTTTGGTACCTTACAGATTGTTTTCTGGTGTCTAAAGGTTCTTATCCAGTTCAGTCGGGTTAGTTTAACCTGGCTTAACGGGGTTAAATGTGTTGTTTAATGTCGTTGTTAAATATTGGGACATCTCGTTTCAATACAGTCCCGATACACGGCATTAATAATGACGGAGAAATGAAGAGTCAAGGAAAAGACACACCGGAACTAGCTGGAATACGTCTGGCGAGCGCTGGATGAGCATATTATAAGGCGAAATATCAAGATGATAGTTAGCTCAACAGGGTATCTTGAAGAGTGCGCTGAGGACTTGAAAAATGAATAAGTATCAAGCCGCCCTGCGCGAGAGTGAATTGCAGAAGCAGGCGGTCCTGGACTGTAGCGAGGATGCGATTCTTCTTCTTGACCGAAACCTGCGGGTTCTCTGGGCCAACAACAATGTGGACAGGCTCTGCAGCGATCCCGTGGGAAGGCGGTGCGGTGAGTTGTTCTGTGGAACGACTTCGAAGTGCCGCCGGTGCCAGATTATTATCTCTTTCAAGAAAGGCAAAGATCCTGTGCGCAGACAGATTGTCGTTGCCGGAGCAAACGGCACGGGCCAGTTTTTCAGCATCACCTGCGCTCTTGTCCCAGGTGGTGTGGATGGAGCAGAAAAATTGGTTGTTGTTGCTCATGATATAACCGAGAGACTGCAGCTGGAAAAACAATTGCGGCATGCGTCAAAGATGGAGGCCATCGGCACTCTGGCAGGCGGAATTGCCCATGATTTCAATAATATTCTTACGCCTATAATGGGATATGCAGAGATCATGAGGCTTAATTTTCTCAATAATCATTTGGACAGAGGCGAATCGATTTCACATATAGATCAGGTCCTCTATGCCGCTAAAAGGGCTCATAAGCTGATTGAACAGATCCTCGTTTTTTCAAGAAATACCGAGATGAATGAAAGTCTTCAGCCTATTCATCCCATTATAAAAGAAGGGTTAAAGCTCATTCATGCCACCATACCGAGCAGCATTGAAATCCGTCAGGATATCGATGAAGAATGCGGCATGGTAAACGTGGACGCGGTTGAGATTCATCAAATTCTGATTAGCCTTTGTAAGAACGCGGCTGATGCCATGGCTCATCAGGGTGGTATTCTTACCATCACCCTGCGGAAATCGGCGGAATCCGACGGTAGAGGTGACTGGCTGGAGTTGAGCGTCGCCGATAACGGCCGCGGCATTGCGCCTGAACTTTTGGATAAGATTTTTGATCCCTATTTTACCACAAAGGAGAAGGCTCAGGGGACAGGCATGGGACTTGCCATGGCCCACGGTATCATCAAGCGTCAGGGAGGCAGGATTTCGGTCGACAGTATAGTCGGCCATGGCACGACTATCACCCTCCACCTGCCTGTAATCAAAGAACAGATTGATTTTGAAGAAGGTGTGGGCCATTCCACCTGCAGAGGTGGTAATGAACATATTCTGCTGGTCGACGATGAGCAGCAGGTAGTCGATGCCACCGCCGAGGTGCTCGTGAAGCTTGGCTACAAGGTGACCAAGTTCACGTCAGCCCCGGAAGCAGTACTGGAATTTCTTAATAGTCGGCATGGATTCGATCTGGTGATAACTGACTTGACCATGCCGTATATGACCGGAATTGATCTCTGTGAAAAAATCAAGGAGGTTCGGCCTGATATTCCGGTTTTGCTCTTCTCCGGTTTTCTGGAGGATTTTTCACGTTCCAGGGCGATGGAGGCGGGAGTTGACGGTTTTTGTCTGAAGCCGGTATCTCTCGGGAAAATGGCAAAACATATCGTGCAGGTGCTGGGACAATGACCGTGGCGTTTTCAGCGGAAGCCGCTGTATTTAATTTATGAATAACCAGTAAAAAATCGAAGTTACCGAGACGGACTCTGCGATAAGCACCCGTAGGGTCATGAACTCCGATTTCGAGAAGTTCGCTATACCAGACATGTCATCTTATGGATGTACCGTTAATTTCGCTTATCTGCTCATTTAGCGTCCACAAGTCGTAGATGTAGCCGATGCCGAATAATCCCAGGGTCAGCAGATAGAGCAGACCTGTTATCCATTTTCCCAGATAAATTCTATGCAGTCCGAAAACTCCGGTAAAGACGAGGAGCAGCCAGGCAATGCTGTAATCCACAGGACCTCTTTTGTAGCGCCTGTCGGCCTTTTCATTCATTAACGGAATCAGGAACAGGTCAATGATCCAGCCGATAAAGAGCAGCCCCAGGGTGAAAAAATAGAGGGTACCGGTTAAACGTCTGCCGTAATAAAAACGATGAGCTCCCAAAAAGCCGAATATCCAGAGAAGATATCCGATTACAATTGAGTGTGTTTCACTCGCCGTAGTATCATTCATAGAATTTCTTCCTTAATTTTTTGTACGCGGTCGTAGGATTTCCTGAGAGTTTCCAGGGAAAGATAGCCGCTCTCGACCGCCTGTTCCACGGCATTTACGGCTTTGTGCAGGATTCCCGGGTCATATTCAAGATTGTTGCCGAGTATTATCATATCGACTCCCGCCGAAAAAGCCTGAACGATGGCCTCAGGGATGCCATAGCGCTCGGTTATTCCACGCATCTGCAGATCATCCGTGATGACCAGGCCTGCATAGTGCATCTCGCCGCGCAGAAGTCCGCCGATGATATCGGCGGAGAGAGAGGCGGGATGTTCGGCATCGAAGTCGCTGTGAAATAGATGTCCCATCATGACTGCCTGTACTTTTCCCTTTTCGATAAGTTCTGCGTACGGAATAAGTTCCTGCCTCTTCCAACTCCTGCTGATATCGACCCATCCCTTGTGCGAATCGGTCGTCGAGCTGCCGTGTCCGGGAAAATGTTTGAGGCAGCCGAGAACGCCGGAGTGCTTCAGGCCATCGAGCCATTGTTCACAGTGAGCAGCGACCTCCCTCGGACTGCTGGAAAAGCTCCTTCCGATTTTGCCGATTATGGGATTATTGAGGTTGACATTGATATCTGCCACCGGGGCAAAATCGCAGTTGATCCCGATAGCGGCCAGAAGCTCGCCCGTCCTCCTGGCATGAGTGGCGGATTCCCTACAGCTCGTATCCCTGCCCATCTCCGCGGCGGAAGGGAGAGGAGGAAAACCGTGCCTCTGCTTAAGCCGCCGGACGGCGCCGCCTTCCTGGTCCACCCCGATAAGCAGTTTGATTTCCGCTAGAGACTGCAGCCTGTCGCAGAGGTTTTCCAGTTGTGGGCGGGAAACTATATTGCTGTCTTTTTCAGAGGCTGAGAGAAAATTGTCAAAAAGTATGATACCGCCCAGGTTTCCTGTGACGATATCTTCTCTGATCTGATTTTCCATCGTCAGGGTGGCTCCCCTGAACCCGAGAATGAAGAGTTGTCCGATAATCTTGCGAAGGTCCATGACTGTCTTGATGTGTAAGGATCTGTTGTGTCAGTGGCGTGGGCCTGAAACTCGTCATATAAAGAAATCTGATTTCCCCCTGAAACTCAGCCCGTTCCGGCCCAGGCCGGGACTGCTCTTTTCATCGGGACGCCATAAACCCGTCCATGGGGGGCTTCGCTGCAGCCGTCCGGGCTGCAAAGATCCGTGAACAGAGCTGTCCCGACCTTGAGCTGAGGATTAGGGATAACATAAAAAGAAATATTTCAGAGCAAATATCTCCAGTGTATCGCTTAGGCCTATCCAGCTCAGCTGGTTCAGTGTAGCGGGGCGTATTTGACTACTACCTTTTCCGGAGGCGAATAGCAATTTTTTTTGCTTACTCCAGCTTTGTAAAGTAGAGACTTTTTTTTGATCTTCTCAAAAGAGCTTAAAGAAAAGAAGGTGAGTCAAAAATATGACAACCGTATCGGTACGACTCAGCCAGATACTTCGTCAAAAATATGACTATCTGGTTTCAAATGAGGAACTTAGGTTCGTTCAAAGTCCAGCAGGGACCCAAACAGGTAAAAAGGGCAAAGTCGCTGACGAGCTTTATGTGTTTAAAATATTTATAAATAATGGAAGAAAGTGCTATGTGTTGCTGTCAGGGGTTTGGCTGTTGGCATGACTGTTGCATAGATGTGATTAAAAAGCTAAAGAATTCCCAAAGAAATGCCGAAATGTAAAATAAGGCATTTTAAGATATTACCAATTCTTTTGAGGTTTCAAATATGAAGGCGGCAGCAAAATTATCACTCGTTGAATCTGTGGAGCGGCAGTTGACGGATATAGACCGGGTTATGGTTGAGCTGGATCATTTTAAGAAGCAGACCGAACGTCTTGATCTTATGAACCGGTTGCATGCCCGGGTTGCCGGAGTCTTAAATCTTTCCGGAATGATAGAAGCTTATTCCGTCTGGCTGATGCCGCTGGTGGAGCATGAGCTTATCGGATACAGCAATGGCCTGCGTAAAAAACGGCATCTGTTCTGTTCAGGTCATGGTCCTAATAGAAGAAGAGCCATCGCCTTTGCCGAACAACTGATAGAGACCAAAGATGATTGCGAAGGCATCTATGAAGACGATCATGGGCATTACGCGCATAAGTGGCTCATCGAACGTGCCGATGACGCCGGGATCCTGCTGATACTTAAAAACGGTAAAAAACTGAGCGAAGAGCAGATCGATCTCATTAATGAGTCTCTGACCATCTTAACCGATTCGCTGCAGCGTGCTCTTGATTACGAAGATCTCTTTGAGCGGGCAAGCAACGATGCACTCACCGGGCTTGCCAACAGGAGGGGGTTTGAGGAACGGATTCACGGCATGGTAAACAGTGCAAAACGCTATAAGAACCCTTTAACCATGCTCTCCATGGATCTCGATAAGTTCAAAGATATAAACGACAACCTGGGGCACCTTGCCGGCGATGAAGTATTAAAGGCCGTTGCCGAGAAACTGCAGAATGCCGTACGCTCCTCCGATCTGCTGGTGCGAATGGGTGGAGATGAGTTTATTCTCGTTCTTGATAATACCGATAAATTCAGTGGGCGAATTTTGGCGGAAAGGCTGTGCAAGGCCGTTGATAAGCTGGATATCTGGGCCGACGTAAAAACCAAGCTCGGCATCAGTATCGGCCTGGCTCAGCTGGAAGAGGATGAAAGTCTTATGGAATGGCTGGACCGTACCGATGACATACTTTATCATGCCAAAGCCGAGGGACGCTCAAGAGTTGCGGTACGATAGCGAAAAAATGAGAACACCAAAAAGACGGCATACCCGGTGAGAGGGCGCCTTTTTTTTTTAAAAAAAAATCAAACTACCCCTGAAACTCAGTATCGCCAGGCCTTGAGCTGAGGGGGAATCAGGAAAAAATATACGGAGCTAATCGCTCAAAGTAATGGTAAGCGGGATGGCGTGCAGACCGTTGCTTTTCTGCTGAGTATATCCCAGAGACCAGTCGACACAATGAGCGGTGTCATTGAGGTCGCTGTCGACTCTCTGAACAACACCCTGCAGGTTGATCACGGGATGCCGGGAGAAGACAGCGGGCAGTCCCTGAGTGAGGTTGCAGGCCAGGCAGCGTCCGGGTCGCTCCTTGAGCTGCATTTCCAAATAAATATTGTTGCCGCTGCAGCCGCGATAGGCCAGACTGATATCGTAGGCACCTTCATCGGCATCTCCGAACAGAGCTTCAAAAAAAGCATTGGATCGGTCATTCGGGAAAATCTGCTGCAGATACTCTGGAGTGAACAATGCGTCAATTGCTTCTTTCATCATCGTTTCCTCACTATTTGAATTAACGGTTGTGTCCTGCTAAGAGATTTCTCTCTGCACGCTGGGCGCATAATATACCCTTAATTTCATCTTTGTCAACTGACGTTGCGCCGCCCATATTGCTGTGTTACATTAGTCTCCATGCATACAAATCTACCTCAATTCCAAGCAAATCAGAGCCATCCTGATATCAATCAGGAGCAGCTCAATCAGCAGCAGTATGAAGCTGTAACCACCGTTGAAGGGCCTGTGCTGGTGATAGCCGGAGCCGGCAGCGGCAAAACCAGGACACTGGTTTACCGGGTTGCCCACCTGATCAACAGCGGCGTGCCCCCGGAGAGGATCCTGCTCCTTACCTTTACCCGCAAGGCATCCCAGGAGATGCTCTGGCGTGCCGGACAACTGCTCAATGACTCCTGCAGCAGAGTGGTGGGCGGCACCTTCCACGGCATTGCCAATATGCTGCTGCGGCGTTATTCGGCCGCTCTCGGATTCGGTTCCTCATTCACCATCATTGACCGGGCCGATGCCGAGGGAATTATCAATCTGCTCAAATCCTCTCTCGGCTTGACCGGTAAGGAAAAACAGTTTCCTTCAAAGCGGGTCCTCATTAACATGATCAGCGGATCGGTGAATAAATCGCGGGATCTGCAGGATCTTGTCTTCGAGCAGTACAGCCACCTGAGCGAGCATCTCGATGACATTCTAACTCTGCAGAAACACTATACCGAGTTCAAGGTCAATCACGGTCTGATGGACTATGACGATTTGCTGGTGAACTGGAAGCGCTTGCTGATAGAGGATGAGGATGCACGCCAGGCGATTTCCGCCAGGTTTTCATATATCATGGTAGATGAATATCAGGATACCAACCTGATCCAGGCCGAAATCGTGCGGCTTCTGGCAACCACTCATAACAATGTGATGATCGTCGGCGATGACTCACAGTCCATCTATTCGTTCCGGGGTGCCGATTTCTACAATATTATGCGTTTTCCCAAGCTCTTTGAAGGAACCCGGATAATCAAGCTTGAGGAAAATTACCGTTCTACTCAACCGATCCTCTCGCTGACCAATGACATCATCAGGAACTCCACGGAAAAATATGCCAAAACCCTGTTCAGCCGCATCGAAGGAGATGTTCTGCCCAAGCTCTATGGGGGGGTGGACGAGCGGGCTGAGGCTCGTTTTGTGGCAGGGAAAATCAGGAAGTTCCACCAGGAAGGCATTGCCCTTGAGGACATGGCCGTTCTCTTTCGTTCAGGTTTTCATTCCTATAAGTTAGAGGTCGAACTAACCACCCACGGCTATGATTTTGAAAAGCGGGGAGGCTTGAAATTGACGGAATCCGCTCATATGAAGGATCTGCTTTCCTTCATGAGAATTCTGGTCAATCCTCTGGATACACTGTCCTGGAACCGTATTCTTTTACAGCTTGACAAAGTAGGGCCGAAGACCGCCCAGAAAATTTCCTCGACCATCGCCGGTCATGATGACCCGATAGCGGCCCTTGCCGCCTATCCTGCCGGCTCTGCCTGGAAAAAGGGAATAAAAAGGCTTGCCGAGCTTTTTCAACGATTGCGCCGGGAGGAATCGCCCGGTGCTCTGTTTGAACTGGCGATGCAGTACTACCAGCCATTGTTTGAGCAGATCTACAGAGATGATTATCCCAAACGGCAAAAGGATCTGGAACAGCTGAAAGGGATCATGACCTCCTATGATGATCTGCAGTCCTTTATTGACGACACCACACTGGATCCTCCCGAGAGTGAGAAGGATAACAGCTATATGGGTGACAAGCTGGTTCTCTCCACCATTCATTCCGCCAAAGGGCTTGAATGGGAGGTAGTGTTTGTAATTGGTCTTGCCGACGGCAGGTTTCCACATGCCGCCGCTACTATCGGTGATCAATGGGAGGAGGAGCGCAGGCTTTTTTATGTAGCAGCGACACGTGCCAAAAAACAATTATATCTCTGTTATCCCAAGGAAATGATGAGCTCCGATCGTCGTTTCAAGCGTGTCGGCATGTCGCCATTTTTGCGGGAAATATCCCCGGGACTGTGTCGGAACGTCGGAGATCCCCCGGGATCGATGCAGTCATCAGCTGATGTCCGGGAATCCTCGGTACCGGTTATCCCTAAGAGTATAAAACGTCCAAAACTGTCAATGGAAGATTTTTCCCCCGGCTGTAAGGTCAAACATCCTTTTTTCGGCAGCGGCACCGTAAAAAAGCTGACGAAACCCCGAACTCTTGATATACACTTTGACAGACATGGCCTGAAAACCCTCCACCTCGACTATGCCAAGCTGGAAATCGGCGGCTGACAGGGAGGCTGGAGTTCAGATTATTTGATGCCGCCGTTGTGCGGCAGAGTTGAGTCGGGGCGGGAAAAAACAGTGAATTATCAAGACGCGCAGGATTATCTCAATAGCCTGCAGATGCACAAGATTAAGCTTGGCCTTGAGGCCATGGAGAATTTTCTCGACAAAGTGTCACGACCGGACGAGGCTCTGCGCTTTGTCCATGTGGCCGGAACAAACGGCAAAGGCTCCGTCAGCGTCAATATAGCCACCGTCCTGGCCCATGCCGGATACAGAGTTGGGCTATTTACCTCTCCGCATCTCAGCTCCGTGCGTGAGCGATTCCGTATAAACGATCAATTTATCTCCGAAGAGAGTTTTACACGGCTTGCCGGACGCATCCGGGAAGTACTGGGAGAGGAGAAAATCACCTATTTTGAGTTCACCACAGCCCTTGCGCTGCTCTGGTTTGAAGAGTCGAAAGTGGATCTGGTGATTTTTGAAACGGGACTTGGGGGAAGGCTGGATGCCACCAATATAGTGGCCCCCCTGGTTACAGTGATTACCAATGTCAGCATGGATCATGAGGCCTATCTCGGCAATGATCTGCGCTCAATTGCCTCGGAGAAGGCAGGAATCATTAAAACAGCCGTCCCCATGGTCTGCGGCGCCGCTATGGATGTCAGCCTCGAGGTTATAGAACAGCGCTGCCGGGAGAAAAATGCACCGCTCTATCTTTACGGCAGAGAGTTCCTCTCCGTTGGTGAAACCGAACCAGGCATGTGGAGTTGGCGAGCGGAGAGCGATGAACTGCAGCAGCAGAACTTCAGCCATCTGCGCTGCGGTATGAAAGGCGACTATCAACGGGGCAACAGTTCGCTTTCCCTTGCTGTTCTTGTCCTCCTCAAAAAACACGGCTACCTCTTCTCCGAAAATGATGTACGGCAGGGACTGGCCGCTGTTCACTGGCCCGGCAGGCTTGAGTATATTGTCCTGCCCCGTCCTGACCGATTCGGGAGCAGTGCGGATGCAGGTGCCAAAGAAGCATTACGATATCTGATCGACGGGGCGCACAATCCCGCAGGAGTCTTGAGTCTGCAGCAGACTCTGGCCGGGGAGTATACCTATGATAAATTGATCGTCATCTGGGGTGCCATGGAAGATAAGGATCTGCGGCTGACTCTGCCGATAATTGCAGAAATGGCTTCTACTGTCATTCTGACCAAGCCGGAGGGCGAGCGGGCGGCTGACCCCGCCATGCTGCTGGCGGTCATTGATGATGATCTCAAAAAGCGCTGTCACCAGATCGTCAACGTCAGGGAGGCGCTTAATTTCGCGGAAGAACAGGCTATGGCGAACGACCTTATAGTTATTGCCGGTTCACTCTATCTTATAGGCGAGATCCGTTCCTATCTTGTTGGTGGGGTAGTTCCTGGTGAGTGACTTTCTTGAATTTGACGGAGTCGACGACGCCGAGATCAGACGGCAGAAGGCAAAAGCCAGAGAAATGCGCAAGACCCGTTGGTGGCAACAGAAAACATCAGCGGGCAAATGCTGGTACTGCGGCAGAAAAACAGCCTTTAAAGATTTGACCATGGACCATCTTGTCCCCCTTGCCAGGGGAGGAAAAAGTACCAGAGAAAATATCGTTCCCTCCTGTAAATCCTGTAATACCATTAAAAAATCAATGCTGCCTCTGGAATGGCAGGAATACCTGGAAAGGAAAAAATAGAATATTAATCCGGTTCCCGGTTGTGGCTATGGATTTTTCTTACCCCATTTCGAAAATAACCTTCTGATTAGTCCTTATCCTCCGCTCAGGGCTGGGGCTGCCCTTTTCAATCTTGCAGTCGGGATGGCTGCAGCGAGGCCTCCATGGACGGATTTATGACGTCCCAATGAAAAGAGCAGTCCCGGCCTGGACCAGAAAATGCTGAGTTTCAGGAGTAATCAAAAAATATTTACTGGACTTCATCGGGCAGGAGGGAAGGATTCCTGATTGCTTTTCCCTGAAGATCTTGACGAGGATCTGTATCCGTATTAAACTGTCCTACAGTTAAACAGTTTGATTCGAAAATAAAGGAATACATATGAACCTGAACTTTACTAAACTGGTGCCGGTTAAATCCTATGAGCACGTTGTCGAGCAGATCCAGAATGCCATTTGCGAGGGTACCCTGAAGCAGGGAGAGAGACTGCCATCCGAGATGAAACTGAAGGAGATGTTCTCTACCAGCCGTGGAACGGTCCGGGAGGCGCTTCGGGTTTTAGAGCAGAAAGGATTGGTTGGCATATCTACCGGGGTAAAGGGCGGAGCCACGGTAAAGGGTGCCAACACCGAGGCCATGAGCGACAGCATGGCTCTGCTTATTCGCCATCAGAAAGTTTCCCTGGAGCACCTTGCCGAGTTCAGGGAGTTCTTGGAAGTATATGCGGCGGAGAAAGCCGCAGAAATCGGTGATGGGATGGAAATTGCCGGGCTAAAGGGGATTATTTCTCAAATTCAAGCCTTGATTGAAACGGATCCACAGGACTGGGGTGAATTTCATCGCCTTGATGCCCTGTTTCATCAGAAACTGGCAGCAATGGCGGAAAATCCCCTTATCGAAGCCAATCTTGTCACCGTCCACGATAATATCCAAGGATATTTCCACAAATACCTACCCTTTTCCAGAGAGCTGCTGCATGAGGATTTTGAGCACCTTTGCGAAATTGCCGCAGCAGTTGAACGGGGTGACCGGGCGGCGGCCGGTAGATCCGCTCGGCAGCATATAGTTCGGTTCAGCGGGCTGATGAAGGCCAATATGCCGGAAAATGATGAAGCCGATACTGAAGTTACTTATAGTTTGAGTGAGCGCTAGAGAAATGGGAACAATATTTGCCATTAAAAAATATGCCATCCATGATGGACCGAATATCCGTACCACTATCTTTTTAAAAGGATGTCCGCTTTCCTGCCGCTGGTGTCATAATCCCGAAGGAATGGAAGGCAGGGTGGATCTGCTCTGGAATGGCAGCAGGTGTGTGGGGTGCGGAGAGTGTATCGCCAAATGTCCCACCGGGAGCCTGTCCCTGAAAAACCATAGTATAGTGCGGGACGAGCAGCAGTGTAGTCGCTGTTTGAACTGCGTCGAAGTTTGCCCGGCTCTGGCTCATGAATCCACGGGCTGGCAGACCGATGCGGCTGCCGTTATGGCGGAGATCAAAAAAGATATACCGTTTTTCGATGAGTCTGGCGGTGGTGTTACCTTTTCCGGCGGCGAGCCGCTTATGCAGCCGGAATTCCTTCTCGAGCTCCTGCGCTCATGCGGTGATCTGGGAATTCATCGGGCAGTTGACACCTGTGCTTTTGCTGCTCCTGCACAGCTTTTGGAGGTTGCCGATAACTGTGAGCTCTTCCTCATTGATCTCAAACATATGGACAGTGAAAAGCATAGACGCCATACCGCTGTACCTAATGAACGAATATTGAAGAATATCCGGATTCTCGCCGACAGAGGAAGTCTTATGATTATCCGTATTCCCCTGATAGAGGGGTTCAACAGTGATGAAGAGAATATTCGCCGCAGCGGAGAATTTCTGACATCGTTACCGACTCTTCCGCTGCGTGTCGACCTGCTGCCGTATCATAGTATAGCGGGAGGAAAATACAGAAAGCTGGGTCTTGCAGATCCTGATATCGAGCTACCGTCTTTACCTGCAGAAAGGGTTGGACAATGTGAAAAAATTCTGACGGAAATGAAATTAAAAGTCCAGGTTGGAGGGTGAGTATGAATGCCAGAATTGAAAGATTACGCAAAATTAGTTTTGAGACGCAGCCATCACTGTCAATAGAACGTGCCCTGCTTGAGACGGAGTTCTATCGGGAAAACAGCGGTAAATACTCTCTGCCTGTGTTGCGAGCCGAATTTTTTAAATATCTCTGTCAGAAAAAGACACTCTATATCGGTAGCGATGAGCTGATAGTAGGGGAGAGAGGACCGGCACCGAAAGTGGTCCCCACTTTTCCCGAACTGACCTGCCACAGTGGTGACGATCTGCGCATTCTGAACAGCAGGGAGATGACCAGATATACGATCAGCAAGGAAGATATTGCCACCTATGAGGAAAAAGTCATTCCTTACTGGCAGGGGCGATCGATGCGTGACCGTATCTTCAGCAAGGTGCCGGAGGACTGGCAGCGTGCCTATCGGGCCGGATTGTTCACCGAGTTTATGGAACAGCGTGCACCGGGTCATACCGTCCTGGACGGCAAAATTTACAAATATGGTATGAGGGACTGTCGGGAGATGATACGACAGAGCATAGACCGGCTCGATTACCTCAATGATCCCCTGGCCTCCGATAAATACGAGCAGCTTACCGCCATGGATATATCCTGCGAGGCAGTAGTCATTTTTGCCCGGCGTCATGCTGAGCTGGCCGAGCAGCTGGCGAAGCAGGAAGATAATGAGCAGAGAAAAGAGGAGCTTCTCGAGATCGCCCGTATCTGCAGATGGGTTCCGGAGAATGCACCGCGAACGTATCATGAGGCGGTGCAGATGTATTGGTTTGTGCACTTGGGCACCATCACCGAACTAAATGGCTGGGATGCCATGTCGCCCGGACACTTGGACCAGCATCTTCTGCCCTTTTATCAGCAGGGCCTGGAGGATGGAATTCTCGACCGGGCCAGGGCCAAGGAGCTGCTCGCCTGTCTGTGGATCAAGGTAAATAATCATACGGCACCTCCCAAGGTTGGTGTCACCGCCAGGGAGAGCGGGACCTATAATGACTTCACCCAGATAAACCTGGGCGGCCTGAACAGGGACGGCACCGACGCCGCCAACGAGGTATCCCTTCTTGCCCTGGAGGTTTCTGATGAACTACACCTTCTTCAGCCGCAGCCGAGCGTTCATATCAGCAGCAGGACACCGGATCATTTTCTTGATGCGGCTGCCAGGGTGATACGTAAAGGATATGGATATCCCTCGGTCTTCAATACCGACATGGTCGTTCTTGAACAGATCCGGGCCGGCAAAAGTGTCGAGGATGCCCGAGAGGGAGGTACCAGCGGCTGTATCGAAACGGGAGCCTTCGGCAAGGAGGCCTATATCCTCACCGGTTATCTCAATGTTCCCAAGATCCTTGAGATTACCCTCAATAACGGTATCGATCCCCTTTCGGGCATACAGGTTGGTATGCAAACCGGAGATCCTGGAAAATTCACGAGCTTCGAAGAGCTTTATCGGGCCTTTGACCGCCAGCTGGAATATATTGTCGATCTGAAGATCAAGGTGAACAACTACATCGAACGGATGTTTGCCAGGTATTCTCCAGCCCCTTTCCTTTCCGTGGTGATCGATGACTGCATTGAAAAGGGCCGGGATTATTATGACGCCGGTCCGCGCTACAACACCAACTATATTCAGTGTTGCGGCATCGGCACGGTGACTGACAGTCTTTCCGCCATCAAGACGCATCTCTACGATAAGGCCACAGTCACCTGGAAGGAACTGCTGGAGTGTCTGGAAAACAATTTTGCAGAAGCGGATGCCCTGCGTCTCAAGCTCTGCAACAAGACCCCCTTCTTCGGCAATGATGACGACCGGGCCGACGCTATCATGCAGCGTGTCTATGAGAGCCTGTTTACGGCGATTGACGGCAAACCCAATACCAAAGGAACCGTTTACCACCTCAATATGCTCTCCACTACCTGTCATGTCTATTTTGGAAAAATGCTTGGCGCTTCCGCCAATGGGCGTTTTGCCCATATGCCGGAATCCGACGGAACTTCACCGTCGCACGGTGCCGACAGGAACGGCCCAACTGCGGTGATTAAGTCGCTTGCCAAGATGGATCAGGTTAAATCCGGCGGAACCCTCCTTAATCAGCGCTTCCTGCCTGATGTGCTGGCAACGGATAGGGATCTGAAGAAGCTGACCGGCTTGATTCGCACCTATTTTCGCCTGGGGGGGCATCACATCCAATTCAACGTTGTCGATACCAAGACCCTGCGGCAGGCTCAGCAGACCCCCGATGAATTCAGGAACCTGCTGGTTCGGGTGGCGGGATACAGCGACTACTTTGTCGATCTTGACCGGGAGCATCAGGAAGAGATCATTAACAGGACGGAGCAGGAAATGAACTGAGAGGCTTCTTCTCAAAAGAAAAAGTAAACTTAACCCGCTCTAAAAACCGTGAGGGTAGCAAACTATGAAAGCCCCTTGCCGTGTTCATCTGGTTATTCTGCTGCTGAGTTTTTGGCTGATCACCGCTGCCTCCAGCGCACCCGTGGAGATGATGCTTCCCGAAGTGTATGCCGAAGGCCGCGACGTCACGGGCTGGCTGATCAGCGAAAAGCTCGACGGAGTTCGCGGCTACTGGGATGGAGAGCGACTATGGTCGAAAAACGGCAAGGTTTTCAACCCACCGGCGGCATTTATCCGGGATCTGCCCGATTTTGCACTGGAGGGAGAACTCTGGGGCGGTCGCGGAACTTTTGAAAAAACGATTTCGATCGTTTTAAAGGATGAAGCTCACGATGGCTGGCTGCAGCTCAAATTCGGTATTTTTGATGTACCCGAAGCAAGCGGGGGGTTCATGCGGCGCCTGGAAAAGGCCCGCGAATGGTTTGCAGAACATCCTTCGCCCTATGCCTTCCTGATCTCCCAGAACCCGGTGCGGCAGCAGGAGCATCTCCAGCAGGAACTACAGCGAGTGGAAGAGCTTGGCGGTGAAGGCCTGATCGTTAGAAAACCCGATGCTCTCTATGCCGGAGGACGCAGTAGCGAAATTCTCAAGGTCAAGGATTTTCAGGATGCAGAGGCGGTTGTGGTGGCTCACCTGCCCGGCCAGGGTCGAAATATCGGCAGACTCGGGGCTTTGCTGGTCGAATTGCCGGACGGCATCCGCTTCAAGGTTGGGAGCGGCTTCAGCGATGAAGAACGAGAGAATCCCCCTGCCATCGGCGAGCTCATCACCTTCAGGTATTTTGGTTACTACCTTTCCGGCATTCCCCGATTTCCTTCATTTCTGCGCATCAGGCTGGACAAAGATCTGTGAACAGATTGTACTGGAAAGACTACCTCAGGACTTGTGTAATATCTTCTAGCCCGGGCATGATCAGCTGCGTTTTATTGGTGGTCGGCGCTTGGAATAGAATTCCTGTAAGATAATCGACCCTACGATCAGAAAGAGTCCTATAAATGTAGCCTGATGAATTTCTTCTCCGATGATGAGCCACAGGAAGAAAAGGGAGAGGAAGGGCGAAATATAGATAAGGTTGCCGATCCGTGCCGCGCTGCTGCTCATTTGCAGGGCGCTGAGCCAGAGGACGAAGGTGATGCCCATCTCAAAGAGACCGATGTATATAAGCGGAAGAAAGGCTTGCATTGAAGGAATATGCAGACCGCCAAAGAGAGGACTGAACAGTGTGGCATAGAGAAGGCCGAAGCAAAATCCCAGGAAAAGTTTGAAAACCGGAGCAAGACCATCCCTGGCATTGACTAGCCAGAACACCGCCCAGATAACGGTAGAGGTGAAGGCGAGCATCACTCCGGCCAGACTCACTCCTGCAAAGGCAGTCATCTCACCCCGGGTGGCAATGACAATGGCACCGCAGAAACTCACGGCAAGAGCGAGAAGCTGAACGCGGCTGAGACTTTGTTTAAGGATGGGCACAGAGAGCAGCGTAAGGGCCAGGGGCCAGCCGTAGTTGAGCGACATAGCGATTTGTCCCGGAAGAAGGGAGTAGGCCTTGAAGAGGACAAGATAGTAGAGAAAGGGGTTGATAAAACCGAGAAGGGCCGCCATGACCCAGGATTTAGTCTTTATATTTTTAAGCTTGCCAAGTTGACCCTGCAGGGTCAGGATGACCAGCAGAGCAATGGTGGAAAAAAGGGCCGAATAGAAAAGCAGGATGAAAGGAGTGACATATTGCAGGGCTATCTTGAAGGCCGTTGCCGCCGTGCTCCAGAGAAGCACCGCCAGCACAGTGAAGAGGTATGCCTGTGACTGTTTCTGCATTGATTGCTTATATCTATCAGCCTTGCCGGCCGGTCCTTTCATTTAGTGCGGTTTGCATTCTTTCTGGTCGCTGTTGCGATTTCAGGCTGCATGACAATGACTACCTTATTCACCACGGTAGGCTTTGACAATGGGCTCATCCATCTGCACGGTATTCGCGTCGCCGCTTTCTCGAAGTCGGCGCATATCGCAGATTCTCGGCGACTTAATGGCATCTTACGGGGTTATCATTTTTTAACCGCTGCACGATATCTTGGTAAAAACGGCTGATTTACTTGCTAGTTTTTTTTAGAAGATCTATCATTAACAGACGGTTTTAGCCATTGTGATTATTAAATTAACTTATCTTTGTCAAGCAGCTTTATGGAAAATCTCTTTCACAGAGTGAAGCAGAATCGAATATACCAGGATGTTGCTGAGCAGATCCAGACACTGATTCTTGAAGGTCATGTCGTGGCGGGAGAAAAACTCCCGTCAGCAAGAGAGTTATGCGACATGTTTCAAACCAGCAACGGCATACTTCAGGAGGCTCTTAAAATTCTGGAGCAGAAGAGCCTTGTCGAGATTCGTCCCGGCATAAAGGGAGGAACCTATGTTAAAAATGCCAGTGCTGAATTGATGGCTGAAAACCTGGCCATGCTGATACGCTCTCATACGATTTCGTTGCAGCATCTTGCCGAATTCCGTGAAGGGATCGAGGGGGCAGTTGCGGCACTTGCTGCTTCCAGGTCAATGGCTGCTGATAATCAAACCCTGGTCAAACTCATCGACGAAGCCGCCCGGTGTCGTGAAGAAGGACTTTCCGGCTGGAACAGATTTGTCCAGGTGGATGAGAAGATCCATACCGAAATCGCCCGCATTGCCGGTAATCCCCTCTATAACTTTGTGCTGCACTCCATCTATGATAATATCCATCGCTATTACGACAAATTTTTACCTGCGGGTGAAGTGGAAATGGAGGAGAACTTTCAGGACCTGCAGCTTATTGTCCAGTCTATCGCCGCTGGAGAAAGCGACAAGGCACGGCAATTCGCTATCCATCATGTCCGGCGGTTCAGCAGTTACCTGGAGCAGAAAAAGCGTCAGAACCCCGAACTGTGAATCAGCAGTTATCGATTTGTGTGCTTCCCTGCTGAGATTCTCAGCTGATCTGTAGCTCCTTATATTAGTTTCCGATATCAGTCTGAAATTTCATCCCCACCGGTACAGGGTGACAGATCGGGACATTGCAAAATACTTATCTCCGATCACGCCCGCAGTTATTCACAACCCTTTTCCTCATCATTGCAGGTGTATTGCCAGTCTCTTCCTGTATCAAAATCACTGATATTCTCAATTCATAATAGTTAAATACAGTCTGGTCTTCTTCTGGGAAAGGCTTTTTCTCTTGACATGGTAAAATGGTTTATTGTAAACAGAAGATAACGTTGTTACTCTAATTATTAACAAAAGTAACTATAGTTCTAATATATGACATAATTACAGTTACATGATTTTGATAAAGATTAATAACAGCATTTATTGGAGAGCGGGTAGGCAATGGAGTCGTATGTTGATTAAAGGGTTAAGTGTTGGTAATTCTTTGAAAAATAGTTATAGATATTTTGGGCAGATTTTAATTATCTTAAACTCTGGTAACAACAGTTATTCAATCTGATGTACAGTACCTTTTTGATGCATATCAGGTATATGGTGCCTAGGTTTTGATGAAACAATGACCGGGGAGGAGCATAAAAATATGTCCGTTGACAAACGAGAAATACTAAAGCGCAAGAAAGAAAAAATTTCTCAGGGCGGAGGTCAGGAAAGGATCGAAAAACAGCATGCCAAGGGCAAAATGACAGCCCGGGAGCGTCTGGAATATTTCTTTGATAAAGGAACGTTTATTGAGATGGATGCCTTTGTTAAAAACAGATGCACTCGTTTCGGCATGGACAAAATGGATTTCGAGGGTGAATCCGTGGTTACCGGCTATGGCATGGTGGATGGCAGGCTGGTGTATGCTTTCTCCCAGGACTTCACCATTACTGGAGGCGCCCTTGGTGAGATGCATGCCAGAAAGATCGTCAAGGCAATGGATGGTGCCGTTAAAGTCGGTGCTCCCGTAGTTGGACTGAATGATTCCGGCGGTGCCAGGATCCAGGAAGCAGTGGATGCCCTGTCGGGCTATGGAGATCTCTTTTTCAGAAACGCCATTTATTCCGGAGTGATTCCGCAAATTTCCGCAATCATGGGCCCCTGTGCCGGTGGTGCAGTGTATTCACCCGCCCTGACCGATTTTGTCTTTATGGTTGACAAGACATCGCAGATGTTCATCACCGGGCCGCAGGTTATTAAAACTGTAACCGGGGAGGTTGTTTCCGCAGAAGACCTTGGGGGTGCCATGACCCACAACAGCACCAGCGGCAATGTACATTTTCTTGCAGAGAGCGACAAACACTGTCTTGATTCTATCCGTAAACTTCTGGGATTCCTGCCCTCGAATAATATGGAAACCGCCAGGCGTACTGAGGCGGCAGGTGATTTAAACAGGCAAATCGAAGAACTCAACGATTTGATACCGGACAGTCCCAACAAAGCATATGACATACATGATGTCTTCAGGCCGATTATCGACAACGAAGACTTTTTTGAATACCAGCCCTACTTTGCCAAAAATCTGGTTGCCGGTTTTGCCAGAATCAACGGTAAATCAATCGGCATTGTTGCCAATCAGCCGCAGGTTATGGCTGGATGCCTGGATATGAATGCCGGCGATAAGGCGGCAAGGTTTATCAGAACCTGTAATGCTTTTAATATACCCCTGCTCACCATAGTCGATGTCCCGGGTTTTCTTCCCGGCATAACTCAGGAGCACGGCGGCATTATCCGTCATGGTGCCAAGATTCTTTATGCCTATAGTGAAGCCACAGTTCCCAAGGTTACCCTGATTACGCGGAAGGCATATGGCGGCGCTTATGTCGCCATGTGTTCAAAGTCTCTGGGGGCGGATATGGTTTTTGCCTGGCCTTCAGCCGAAATTGCCGTCATGGGTTCTGATGGGGCGGTCAATATCATCTTTAAAAGGGATATTGATCAAGCAGAGGATAAGCAGGCGACCCGGCAAAATATTCTTCGGGAATATGCTGCTGAATTTGCAACGCCCTATAAAGCAGCGGAACGGGGTTTTGTCGATGATGTTATTGAGCCTCAGGCAACCCGGCAGCGAGTTATAGATGCCTTCAACATGCTGGAAGGGAAGCGGGAAAAAAGACCGGCAAAGAAGCACGGCAATATGCCGCTTTAGAACCTTACAGATTCTTTTCTTGTTTTTTTGCAAGAAAATAATTTGCTTAAAGGTTCTTATCCAGCTCTGCTGGATTGTTACCTAGCAGATCCGTTTCTTGTTAAATTTGTAGAAACACTGTCTAAAACTTCCCAGCTTAGCTGGGTCAGTATCGGAGGAAGCATGAATACAGTAGAGCTGCTGGCAAAATTCGCCGACCCCGAGATTATAAAAACGCTGTCCCTCTCGGAAAAGCTGATAGCCGGGTTGGTCGTTACTTTTCTGGGGATGGGGATTACTCTCATTTCTCTGGTGATCCTCCAGATTGCCATAGCTGTCATGGCCAGGTTGACTGCCGGGACGCCAGTTCCGGCTACGAATGTAATTCCCCGGGAAGACAGCAAAGATGAGGTGATCAATGATGAAGAGATTGTCGCCGCGGTCACTGCGGCAATCGCCCTGCAATTGAAGACATCGGTAAGTAATATCATTATCAGAAATATCGAAAAAATCGAGGAGCCATCCTCTGCATGGCAAAAGGCGGGCATCGCCGAGCAGCTGAATAATAAATTGTAGTCCTTTTGGAGGTTTGCGACATGAGAAAATTCCGTGTGCTGGTAAACGGCAATGAATACATGGTTGCCATCGAGGAACTGGCGGAAGAGGGCAATGAGCTAAGCGCAACCGCCGCATCACCGCGGAAGGTTATTCCTGCCAATAACCCACAGACCGGCGCAGAAACGCCGAAAGTAGCAGTTGCGAAGAAAGAGCCGGGAGGCAATTCGCAAGGCAGTATTGTTGCCGCCTTGCCCGGCACCATTCTGAATGTCCTGGTCAATGTCGGGGATAAGGTGGAGCGGGGGCAATCCCTGCTGGTCCTCGAGGCTATGAAAATGGAAAATGATGTTAAGGCGCCTAATGACGGGGTGGTCAAGGAAATTTCAGTGGCCAAGGGTGCTTCCGTAAATTCCGGAGATCTGCTCATGGTGTTGGCGTAAAACGAGAAGGAGACAGGCTATGCTGGAAGCATTATTCCAATTTTTGCGAAATACCGGATTTTATGGCTTGACCTTCGGTGCGGTGCTGATGATCGGCGTTTCCTGCCTGCTGCTTTATCTGGCGATCGTCAAAGGATTTGAACCCCTGCTGCTCGTTCCCATTGCCTTCGGGGTACTGCTGACAAACCTTCCTTTTGCCGGTCTGATGGCCCCGCCGGTGCTCGAGATAACCGACAAGATAGTCCATACCGCTGAGCCCGGAGGGTTGTTGTATTATCTCTACCAGGGAGATCATCTGGGAATATTTCCACCCCTGATTTTTCTCGGTGTCGGGGCAATGACCGACTTCGGTCCGCTTATAGCCAACCCCAAATCACTGCTGCTTGGCGCTGCGGCCCAATTCGGTATATTCATCACCTTTATGGGGGCAATAGCCTCTGGTTTATTTACTGCGCAGGAAGCCGCATCCATCGGCATTATCGGCGGAGCGGACGGTCCGACGGCAATTTTCCTCTCTTCGAAGCTGGCCCCTCATCTGCTGGGTGCAATAGCAATTGCAGCTTATTCCTACATGGCATTGGTGCCAATTATTCAGCCGCCGATCATGCGGCTGCTGACCACCAAAAAAGAGCGTGGTATCAAGATGGAGCAACTGCGCGAGGTGTCGAAGAAAGAGAAGATCCTCTTCCCCATCATCGTTACCATTGTCGTTTCCCTTATCGTTCCACCGGCGGCGACTCTGGTGGGCATGCTGATGCTTGGGAATCTCTTCAGGGAGTGCGGGGTGGTCGGACGTCTGGAAGATACGGCAAAGAATGCCTTGATCAATATCATCACCATCTTTCTCGGCGTTACCGTTGGCGCAACAGCGACGGCGGAACAGTTTCTCAAGGTGGAAACGCTTGCTATTCTGAGCCTGGGCATCGTCGCTTTTGCCATTGGAACCGCCTCCGGTGTATTGTTGGCAAAGCTGATGAACATGGTGATGAAGATTGATATAAATCCATTGATTGGCTCTGCGGGTGTTTCGGCGGTTCCCATGGCTGCCCGAGTCTCACAGGTGGTGGGCCAGAAAGAAGAGCCTACAAATTTTCTGCTGATGCACGCCATGGGGCCCAATGTAGCGGGAGTTATCGGATCTGCCGTGTCGGCAGGGGTTTTACTTTCATTGTTCGGCAACTGACCGGATGGAGCCGAGGAAGCATAGTGTTACTAATACCAATTATTTTTCCATTGACGGTCATATTGTTTATAAGTTAATACATAAAGGTAACAATGTTATTCGAAAGTACATACAGTACACTTCAAGATCTTCAGCTTCATGATTTCTTTAAATGGAGTGAGCGGGCATTGTCTTTGTCAGCAGGTGGACTGTAGAGGATGGCAGACCGGTCGAAAAGGGGCCTGCCGGTATATAACCTGCGTTGCTTCATGGAATCTGGATCATGCTATGGAGTGAAGCCGGCTTGAGAAAAAATGGACAGGTTGATAATGCAAGATGAATTAAATCCCGAAATACGAGCGCGTCTCGAAAAGGCGGTATTGGAAGTCTTTTCCCATTCCGATTTCCACAAAGCCTCCATCCGTGACATTGCTGAAAAGGCTGGGGTGAGTTTTACCACGATTTACAAACATTACGGCAGCAAGGAACGACTGGTTTTTGCTTTTGTGGATGTCTGGATGGGTAAGCTCACCGATCGAATTGTTGATCATCTTCAAGGGATCGAAGATCTTAAAGAGAAGCTGCGCAAGGTATTCTGGCTGCAGCTTGACTACTATGAGAGGCACGAAGGCCTGGGACGTATCGTTTTCATGACCTTACCTATGAAAACCTGGATGGCCGATAAAAACTTTGAGCAGCGCAGAATGATGAACCTGATGGTCGATGTTCTGCGCCAGGGACAGGAAGAAGGAATACTCAACAATAAAGTTCGAGCCGGTGTACTGCTTGATTTTATAATGGGTTTTGTGCAGCGCAGTTTTTTCATGTGGATTCAGCGGGGCAAAAAAGAGAGCCTTGCCGGGCAGGCGAATGAGTTGTTCGAGATGGTCTGGCAGGGAATGGCTCAACCACAATCAAAAATACAGGGCAAATAGAACGGCAAACAGCTTTTTTGAGACAGGAAGCACGCACTTGAAAGGCAATAAATCATGAAGCAACGTGGAGAAAAACTATGAAGATTCTGAAAATTGACCATCTTGGTATTGCTGTTAATAGTATTAATGATGGAAAAAATTTCTGGTCCGAGGTTCTGGGACTTGAGTTCGAAGGAGCCGAGACTGTTGCCGAGCAAAAGGTAACCACCGCATTTTTTCCTGTAGGTGAAAGTGAGGTAGAGCTTCTTGAATCCACTTCCCCCGATGGTCCCGTAGCCAAATTCATCGAAAAGAGAGGGCAGGGATTTCAACATGTAGCCTTCCGTGTGGAAAATATTGAAGAGGCCCTGGCCGAACTCAAGGCCAAAGATATTCAGTTGATCGACCAAACTCCCAGAATCGGAGCAGGTGGAGCGAAGATTGCCTTTCTGCATCCCAAGGCCACCGGGGGGATACTGGTTGAATTATGTGAACGGTCTTAATCAGTATCCGGAATAAAATCAACGAACCCAATGCCAATAATGACGAGGAGCATCACATGAGTGAACATCCGGATTTCGACAAATGGAAGGAACTTGCAAGCAAACAGATGAAAGGCCGGCCGGTCGAAGAGCTTGAGTGGATGACCCCGGAGGGAATCCGGGTAAAACCGCTGTATACCGCCGAAGACATAGAGGGCATGGAAACCGTCAATACCCTGCCGGGCATGGAACCCTATGTACGGGGACCCATGGCGACAATGTATGCCGGCCGTCCCTGGACCATCCGACAATATGCCGGCTTCTCCACGGCCAAGGAATCAAATGCCTTTTACAGACGGGCTCTGGATGCCGGCCAGAAAGGTCTTTCGGTTGCCTTTGATCTTGCCACTCATCGAGGTTATGATTCTGATCACCCACGGGTTTCCGGCGATATCGGCAAGGCAGGCGTTGCCATCGATTCGGTTGAGGATATGAAGATTCTCTTTGACGGCATCCCCCTGGATAAGATGTCTGTTTCCATGACCATGAACGGTGCCGTTATCCCCATCCTGGCCGGCTATATAGTTGCTGCCGAAGAACAGGGAGTCAAACATGAACAACTTACCGGCACCATTCAGAATGACATTCTCAAGGAATATCTGACCAGGAACACCTATATTTATCCGCCGGTGCCCTCGATGCGGATTATCTCCGATATTATGGCCTTTTCCTCCAAAAACATGCCGAAGTATAATACCATCAGCATCAGCGGCTACCATATGATGGAGGCGGGAGCCAACTCCGTTTTGCAGACCGCATTTACATTGGCTGACGGTGTCGAGTATGTCAAGGCCGCACTGAAGGCCGGCATGGATGTCGATTCCTTTGCGCCCAGACTTTCCTTTTTCTTCGGCATCGGCATGAACTTTTTCATGGATATCGCCATGCTCAGAGCTGCCCGTTTTCTCTGGCACCGGCAGATGAGCAGGTTCAATCCGAAAAATCCCAAATCCTCGATGCTGCGCACTCATTGCCAGACCTCGGGATGGAGTCTGACCGAGCAGGATCCTTACAACAATGTTATTCGCACGACTCTCGAGGCCATGTCCGCGGTTCTGGGCGGCACCCAGTCGCTGCATACAAACTCCTTTGATGAGGCCATTGGCCTGCCCACGGATTTTTCCGCGCGCATTGCCCGCAACACCCAGATCCTCATTCAGGAAGAAACGGAGGTCTGCCATGTTGTCGATCCTCTGGGCGGTTCCTATTATGTCGAGGCGCTGACCAAGAGCATCGTCGACGAGGCGCAGAAGATAATCGATGAGATCGAGGAACTTGGCGGTATGGCAAAAGCCATCGAATCAGGTATGCCGAAAATGCGCATCGAAGAATCAGCTGCCCGTAAGCAGGCTAGAATCGATCAGGGCAGCGATGTTATTGTCGGTGTCAATAAATACAAACTGCCCAACGAAAAGATCGACTTTGAGGTCCGCGAAGTTCCTGCCACCGTCCGTGATGAGCAGGTTGCCAGGCTTAAGGAAATCAAGGCGACACGAGATAATAACGCCGTGGAAAAGGCCCTGGCGGATCTGACCAGGGCGGCCGAGTCGGACGGCAATATTCTCGAGGCAGCGCTGCCTGCGGTCAGGGCCAGGGCAACGGTTGGAGAAATTTCCGATGCATTGGAGAAGGTCTTCGGCAGATATGTCGCCACCACGCGCTGCATCTCGGGAGCCTACTCCTCTGAATTCGGAGCCAGCGGCAACGTGATCGAGGCTTTGCGCCAACGTACCGCCGCCTTCCTGGAAAAGAATGGAAGAAGGCCTCGTATGCTGGTTACGAAAATGGGCCAGGACGGACATGACCGCGGCATCAAAGTCATTGCCAGCTCCTATGCCGATCTGGGATTTGATGTAGACATCAGTCCTATGTTTCAGACGCCGGCCGAAGCTGCCAAGATGGCGGTGGAAAATGATGTCCATGTCGTGGGCGCCTCCAGCCTCGCTGCCGGTCATAAGACCTTGATTCCCGCCTTGATAGAAGAACTCGGCAAGCTGGGCGGTGAGGAAATCATGGTGGTGGCGGGTGGGGTCATCCCTCCGGCGGATTATGATTTTCTTTATAAAGCCGGCGTGAAAGCCGTATTCGGGCCGGGTACCCCGGTACCGGTCTCGGCGGATAAGACACTGACTTTGCTGGAAGAGAAATATTGACCTGGAAAATTTAAGGAGTAAGACCTGGGTCTTATTCCTTAAAAAATAATTCAAGTGATGCGCCTCAGGATTTAATTATGGTTAAGGACACACAGTACTATATCGACGGGGTTATCGCCGGAGATCGTCTCGTGCTTGCCCGTACCATAACACTTATTGAAAGTTCACTGGCAGGGCATCAGGCACTGGCCCGGACTATCATCGACTCCCTTCTTCCCAGAACGGGAAACGCGGTAAGGCTCGGAATCACCGGAGTGCCGGGAGCCGGGAAAAGCACCTTTATCGAAAGCTTCGGGACCATGCTGACCGAAATGGGCCTTCGTGTAGCGGTACTGGCGATAGATCCAAGCAGTGGCCGCAGTGGCGGCTCCATACTCGGCGACAAGACCAGGATGGAGAAGCTGGCCGTCAATGACAAAGCCTTTATCCGACCATCGCCATCCAGCGGGACCCTTGGCGGGGTCGCCGGAAAAACCCGGGAGACCATGCTTGTCTGTGAGGCTGCGGGCTTTGATGTTATCATTATCGAAACTGTCGGTGTAGGCCAGTCCGAAACCACCGTTGCCTCGATGGTCGATTTTTTTCTGGTGCTGATGATAGCGGGAGCAGGCGACGAACTGCAGGGAATAAAGAAAGGGGTGCTCGAAGTAGCCGATGCCATTGTCATCAACAAGGCCGATAGAGACAATGTCGGCAAGGCGGAACTGGCCCGCAAGGAATATCAGGCCGCCCTGCATCTATTGATGCCGTACAGTCCCAACTGGACGGTGCCGGTATTGACCTGCAGTGCTTTGGAAAAGGTTGGGATAGAGGAAATATGGCAGGCCGTCGAAGAGCATCGCCGGGCCCTGACGGATAGCGGAGAGTTCTATCAAAAGCGAAAAGATCAGGCGAGACAGTGGTTTGGGTTTCTCCTTGACGAAGGACTCAAGGACTGGTTTTACAACAGTGCGAAGGTAAAAAAGACCATTCCCGGCCTACTCGGGGAAATAGAGCAGGAACACACCTCGCCTACAGTGGCTGCCGCACGGCTCCTCTCTCTTCTCGACGACACGGTTTAACTAAAGGCCATCTTGAAAAGGTGGCCTTTAGTTATTTGGTAACTCTTCAGCAAGAAGCTAACCCCTGAAAGCCGCAAGTGGCCGGGATAAGTACCTTGGCGGTAAGTGTAAGTTGCCTAAAGGTAGTTTCCCTTTTCTTGTTTTTTATGTCAGCTTTTGGGGAGTAAGGTACTAAAAACCGGCAGTTTTGCCTGAATAGTTACGTTATTTGTACCATCCCGCATACTTGATATAGCTTTGGGCTATGCGCTCGATTTGACCGGAGATAAGCTCCTCACTGATATCCTTGATCTTCTTTGCAGGAACTCCCGCATAGATGCAGCCGGATTCCACCGTTGTCCCGGTGGTGACCACTGCCCCGGCGGCAATAATGGTATTGGAATTGACGATGCAGTCATCCATGACAATGGAGCCCATGCCGATAAGAACATTGTCTTCAATCGTGCAGCCATGCACGATGGCGTTATGGGCTATGGAGACATTACTGCCGATATTGGTTGGTGATTTCTTATAGGTACCGTGGATCACAGCCCCATCCTGCACATTCACCCTGTCCGCCATTCTGATATAGTTGACATCGCCGCGAAGAATGGCATTGAACCAGATGCTGCACTGGTTTCCCATCTCCACATCACCGATTATGACGGCGGTATCGGCAAAAAAACAGTCCGCTCCAAATTGAGGCTTTTTCCCTCTGATTTCTTTGATGATCATCTTTTCTGAAAGGGTTGATTGTTATAGTTCAACGGGGAAGAGCGACTTGTCCCATTCCTTATCATATAAAGTTATATGCGTTTGCAGAGTTGTAAAGGGAAAAAGGTTGAAAGAAAGGGCATGGAAATATTGTCCATGTCCTTTCTCGGAGAGTGGTGCTACTCGATAACGCACAAAACAGCACCTTTAGCCACAGTGTCGCCGCTTTTAAAACTATTTTCCTTGATGACACCGTCACAGGGCGCCCCCAAAGCGTTTTCCATCTTCATGGCTTCAAGAACAACGACCGTTTCACCCTTACTGACTTTGTCGCCTATGTTTTTGGCATAACTGACGATCATACCGGGCATAGGTGCCAAGAGAAGCGTACCTGTCCTGCTGGTGGAGGCCGGTGCGGGATTGGCACTCTGTGAAGTTGCCGCCGGCGCTGGATTGGCGGGAGCAGAGGCCGGCTGCGTGGGCTGTGCAGGCTGGGGTGCTGCATTCTGCCGCGGCATGGAGACCACTGGACCGCCCACCGGATCAACCTCGACACTGAAATACTCCTGGTCGACGAAGACGTTGAAGGTACGCACTGCCTCGGTTTTTTCAGGAGTATCGCCTTTTTTCTCGACTAACTTTCCTTCTTTCGCCTTTTTCAGCAGTGCATCTCTTTTGGCGACTTCTTCCAGGGTAATAGGCTTGACGCTTTCCGGCGGCTCTGTTTTGCCGTATTTCCATTCCAGAAATTTTCTCCCCGTCACCGGAAACTGGGCGTAGAGAATAAGATCGTCCATATCAACGGCAAGGTCGCCGATTTCCGCCTTGGCTTTCTCCAGTTCGGGTTCAAGTACTTCGGCGGGACGGCAGGTGATCGGTTCTTCGCCGCGCGGATATCCCTTCAGTGCCTTTTTCTGAACTTCTTCATTGATGGGGACCGCGGTTTTGCCGTAGAGGCCGTAGCAGAGATCCTTCACCTGCCCGGTGATCATTTTATAGCGTTCATCCGGGGTGTCATGCAGAACATTGTTCACTGTCTGGACGCCGACGATCTGGCTTGTCGGGGTGACCAGAGGGATCTGGCCCAGATCTTTACGAACCCGGGGAAGCTCCTTATAGACCTCGTCGATCTTGTCCAGAGCGTCCATTTCACGAAGCTGGTTGACCAGATTCGAGAGCATGCCGCCAGGGGTCTGGTGCAGGAGAACGTTGATATCAATGATGGAAACCTTGGAGTCATCAAGCAGATGCTTGTATTTCGGCATGACCTTCTTCTCCAGGACCTCGTTGATGTCCGCCAGTTTCTTGATGTCGAAACCGGTGTCGCGATTCGTTCCCAGCAGTGCCATGACCAGCGGTTCGACGGCGGCATGCGATGTCCTGTAGGCATACGGGGTCATGCAGGTGTCTATGATATCGACACCGGCCTCAATCGCCTTGAGGTGGGTCATGGGCGACATTCCTGAGGTGAAGTGGCTATGCAGGTGGATCGGAATGGATACCGCTTCTTTCAAAGCTTTGACCAGAGGATATGCATCATAGGGCGCCATCAGTCCGGCCATGTCCTTGACGCAGATGGTATCCGCTCCCATGGATTCAAGCTCTTTGGCCTTGTTGACATAATAGTCAAGATTATAGACATCACCGCCCAGACGTGGCTCGGTCAGGGTATAGCAGATACAGCCTTGAAAATGCTTACCGCTCTTTTTGATCTGTTTGACCACGGTCTCAAAATTGCGGTAGTCGTTGAGCGCATCAAAGGTCCTGAAGACGTCCATACCGTTTTCCGCGGCCCGGTCGACGAAGGCATAGGCCAGATCGTCGGCATAGTTGCGATATCCCACCAGGTTCTGAGCTCTGAGAAGCATGGAGAAAGGGGTTTTTTTGATATAGCGCTTCAGGGTGCGCAGTCTTTCCCATGGATCTTCGTTGAGGAAGCGGTGCATGGTATCGAAAGTTGCGCCGCCCCAGGTTTCAATAGCCCAGAAGCCTACCTCATCCATCATTTCGGCGACCGGAATCATATCTTCGGTGCGGCCGCGCGTGGCGAACAGTGACTGATGGCCATCGCGAATACTCAGGTCCATTATTTTCAGAGGATTTCCCGCCTTTGGGCGGTCGCTGTCATATTGTAATTCGGTCATTTTTACTTGGTCACTCATCACTCCATCTCCTTACCTGGTCGGTTAAACATGATGGTATAACTCTCTTAATCTGCTTTGCATTAAGCATACTGTCTTGATTCCACTTGAAAAGTCGCCTGTATAAAAGCAGCGGATTTGTGGGTACCTTGTCATGTTGGCATCTAATGAGGTCATTCGAATTTTTAAAATGCTGTTCCAGATCAGTACCCCCTTGAGGGTATAAGAACCTTGGGACAGACTATTTTTTTTTAAGAAAACGTTCTGTAAGGTGTTAACCCAGCTGAGCTGGATAAGAACCTTTAGACAGATTATTTTCTTGCAAAAAAACAAGAAAAAATCTGTAAGATTCTAAAAGCGTGAAAAAGCCTTCATTTGTATCAGTTGACGCATGTTCATCATGTCCTGTCGTCCACTGAGTCCCCAGAGATTCAACTCCTGTTGAGGCGCTTGCGAGGTTGCAGCACATGCACCCTGCTGCTGGATTGCCTCCTCCTGTAAATAGGCATTTACCGCTGCAAGTGCGGCTGCTATCTTCTTGTTTGCTTCTGCCATTGGTGTACTCACGTATTGAAAAAAATATGTTTACGCTGAACATCCCATTATGCAGGTACTCGGGAATAATCAGGCGCGAAAGGGCGCTGCCATGGTTCACCCATAAATTGCATATTCGGTTTCCTGGTCGAGAATCTGGTCAATTTCACCCTGAATCATCATCCTTTTCTCATTGTTGACCCATTTGTTCCAGTCTTCCACGGATCGCCAGGTGCTGATAACCATTGTTTCACCGGGTTCATCTATGCGCTGCAGGGTTTCGCCGGAAATATATCCGGGTTGGCTCAATGTCAGGCCGCGCAGTTTCTTTAACAACATCGTAAGTTCGATAACGTGTACTTCAGATGCTTTTCTTTTGATGAATATTTTTACAGCCATGGAATTCTCCTTTATCTAGGTAGAGAAATACTGTATTTCTCCCATCGGTCCGCTAGAGAGCGCAGCGCAAGGGGAAAGAATTTACAGAGGTATATTGCCATGCTTCTTCATGGGATTGGTGTCCCGCTTGTTCTTGATAAGGTTTAATGCCCTGCAGATTCGTGTACGGGTGCGGGCCGGCTCTATAATGTCATCAATGTAGCCTCTTTGCGCGGCAACGTATGGATTGGCAACTTTATCCTGATACTCCTTCTCCTTTTCCGCAAGAAAGGCGGCTGGATTCTCCTGTTTTTTAGCCTCCCTTCCGTAGAGTACACCGACTGCCCCCCGAGCGCCCATGACGGCAATTTCCGAAGTGGGCCAGGCATAATTGATATCGCCCCGCAGATGCTTCGAAGACATAACGCAATAGGCGCCGCCGTATGCCTTCCTCGTGATAACAGTTACTTTAGGAATAGTGGCCTCGGCGTAGGCATAGAGAATTTTTGCACCGTTACGGATGACGCCGCCATATTCCTGGGCTGTTCCCGGCAGAAAACCCGGAACATCGACGAAGGTGACTACGGGAATGTTGAAACAGTCGCAGAAGCGGACAAAACGGGCTCCCTTGATTGAAGAATCTATATCGAGCACACCGGAGAGATGGGCCGGCTGGTTGGCGACAATACCAACGCTCATACCGTTGTAGCGGGCAAAGCCGGTGATCAGGTTCGGGGCAAAAGTCTCTTTGACTTCATGGAAATCCCGGTTGTCAACAGACTGCAGGATAACCTCCTTCATATCATAGGCTTCGTTATGATTGTCGGGAATAAAGCTGTTCAGTTCCGCAGATGTCCTGGTGACCGGATCGTCACAGGGAACCTGAGGGGTGGTTTCCAGATTGTTCTGCGGCAGGAATGAGAGTAATTTTTTGATATAGTTTATAGCGTCTTCACCCGATTCGGCGGCATAGTCGCTCACTCCGCTCCTGCTGGCATGCATCTCGGCGCCGCCGAGTTCCTCGACGGTGACGTCTTCATGGGTGACGGATTTGACTACCTTCGGTCCGGTGAGAAACATATAGGACTGCTTTTTGACCATGGTGACAAAGTCGGTCAAAGCCGGTGAGTAGACAGCCCCTCCCGCGCAGGGTCCAAAAATGGCGGAAATTTGAGGAACAACTCCAGAGGCCATGACGTTGCGCTGGAATATTTCCGAGTAACCGGCCAGGCTTTCAATTCCCTCTTGAATGCGGGCACCGCCTGAATCATTCAATCCAATCACCGGGGCACCGTTTTTCATAGCCAGATCCATAATTTTACAGATCTTCTCGGCAAATGTTTCAGAAAGAGAGCCGCCCAGTACCGTAAAATCCTGGGCAAAGACATAGACGCTGCGGTTATCTACGGTGCCAAAGCCGGTGACCACTCCGTCGCCGGGAAATTGTTTGTCTTCCATGCCGAAATCGCGGCACCTATGGAGCTTGAACATGTCGAATTCTTCAAAAGAGCCGGGATCCAGGAGCATCTCAATGCGCTCCCTCGCCGTATAACGTCCCTCGGAGTGGATTTTGTCAATCCTCTTCTGACCACCTCCAAGACGTGCTTCCGCGCGTAATTTCATCAGGTGATCGAGTTGGTCGTTCGCTTTCATACAGTCTCCTTCGTGCAGAGAAATCCATCTTAGTCAAACGAAGATCCGTGATGTTTGACGAACCTGCCGTTTTTGTTTGCAGTTCCGATCCGCCAGCTTCAGATGAGCTCAACCGGCCATGGGCTCATCTGGGAGTCGGATTGTGTTGCCGTCCGAAGTACTTTTCGGCCGGCAACAGTATCAAAATACTTCTTTACAGAGTTTACCAAGGCTGCCGAGATCGCGGCAGACATGAATGCCTCCCGCCTCCATGGCAGTGATCTTGGCTTCCGCCGTGCCCTGACCGCCGCTGACGATAGCACCGGCGTGACCCATGCGTCTGCCCGGAGGCGCGGTGAGGCCGGCAATGAAGCCGACTACAGGTTTACTCATATTCGCCGATATCCAGGCGGAGGCCTCTTCCTCGGCATTGCCGCCGATTTCGCCGACCATGACAACCGACTCGGTTGCCCCGTCTTCATTGAAGGCTTTGAGACAGTCGAGAAAACCTGTACCGTTGACCGGATCGCCGCCTATGCCGATGCAGGTGGTCTGGCCGAGGCCGTATTGGGTGAGCTGATGAACTACCTCGTAGGTCAGGGTTCCCGAACGGGAGACAACGCCGACCGGCCCACCGGGTTTATGGATCTGCCCGGGCATAATGCCTATCTTGCATTCGCCCGGTGTGATTATTCCCGGACAGTTCGGGCCTATCAGGCGGGAGTCCTTCCGGGCCAGATAATTTTTTATACGTAGCATATCCATCACCGGAATACCTTCGGTGATACATACGATCATTTCCATTCCGGCATCTGTTGCCTCAAGAATGGCGTCGGCTGCGAAGGGCGGCGGAACCAGGATCATCGAAGCGTTGGCCCCGGTCTGCCTGCGTGCTTCCGCGACTGTATTGAAGACGGGAATACCGTCCATCTCCTGGCCGCCTTTGCCGGGTGTAACTCCGGCAACGATATTGGTGCCGTATTCGGCGCATTGGCGGGTGTGAAACTGTCCTTCCTTGCCGGTAATGCCCTGGACGAGGACGCGTGTTTGAGAATTGATGAAAATGCTCATGGTGTTCCTTTATACATGTTGAAGTATTCGTAACTATTCAGGTCTATTCCAATTTGGCCACCCCCATCTTCTAAAGACGTCGGTGGTGTGCAGCCGATTCTTCGGATCAGGATACGATATCCGCAATTTTGCGGGCTGCATCGGCAAGATCGGTGGCATTAATCAGAGACATGCCCGACTCGGCGAGAATCCGGCGCCCCTCCTCGACATTGGTGCCTTCCATACGCACAACCACAGGGACGTTGAGCTGAACCTTGCCGGCCGCCTGGACAACTCCCTGGGCCAGGACATCACAGCGCAGGATGCCGCCGAAGATATTAACGAGAATAGCCTTTACCTTGGGATCACTGAGAATAATTCTGAAACCGTTTTCAACCATTTCGGCATCGGCGCCGCCTCCGACATCAAGGAAATTAGCCGGTTCCGCTCCCGCCTGCTTGATAATGTCCATGGTGGCCATGGCCAGACCTGCACCGTTGACCATATTGCCGACATTGCCGTCGAGGTTGATATAGTTGAGATTGTATTTGGCCGCCTCCGCCTCCGCCTCGTCATCTTCATTGGGATCGTGCATCTCGACGATATCCGGATGTCTGTACAGGGCGTTGGAATCAATGTCCACTTTGGCGTCAAGGGCTATGACCTCATTTTCTTCGGTGACGATAAGGGGATTTATCTCTACCATGGAGCAGTCATAATCGACAAAGAGGGTGTAGAGGCTGCGCAAGATCTTGCCAAAGGATTTCATCAGCACGGAATCAAGTTCCAGGCCGAACATTACCTGCCGCAAATGATAGCCTTGTATGCCAATGAGCGGGTTGATGGGAACCTTGATGATTCTCTCGGGACTTTTTTCAGCAACTTCTTCGATATCCATACCGCCGTCCTGGCTGGCGACTATGGTAATGCTTGCCGTTTCACGATCCGGAATGATGGAGAGATATAATTCTTTTTTGATATTGACGCCTTTCTCGATCAGCACTGTTTTTACCAGTCGGCCCTGGGGGCCCGTCTGCTTGGTTACCAGGGTCATGCCGAGGATTGCATCGGCCGCTGCCTCGACTTCTGCTCGATCGCGGGCCAGCTTGACGCCGCCGCCCTTGCCTCTGCCGCCCGCATGGATCTGGGCCTTTACCGCCACCGGCAGACCGAGTTTGTCGGCAATATCAACGACCCCCTGCCGGTCTGTGCTGGTGTCGCCCTGAGGTACCGGGACATCGTATTTGCGAAAAAGTTGTTTGGCCTGATATTCATGGATTTTCATAAATTTTTCCTGTTTTTCTACAACCGGCCGGGTGGTGCCGGTTTTTTCATAGGCTTCATAAAAAGGCAGGGGATGTTAAGCCCTGCCGCCTGTACTGTCTTATTTTTTCGGATATCCCATATCCGTCAAAGTTTCGGTTATCTCCTCGAGTATGGATGGATCATCGATGGTCGACGGCATGTTATAGGCCTTGCCGGAAGCGATGGAGCGCATGGTACCCCGCAGGATTTTTCCGGAACGGGTCTTGGGCAGTCTGGCTACTACTGTCGACTCCCGGAAACAGGCAATCGGGCCGATGGCTTCCCTTACCATTTTGACAAGTTCGTCCTGGATCTCCCTGACATCCCGGGTGACGCCCGCCTTGAGGACAAAGAAGCCTACGGGCAGCTGCCCCTTGAGTTTGTCCTCGGTGCCGATAACAGCGCATTCGGCAATGTCGGGATGATTGGCGATAACCTCTTCCATGGCACCGGTGGAGAGACGATGACCGGCAATGTTAATGACATCGTCCATTCGTCCCATAACATACACATAACCGTCTTCATCTATATAACCGCCGTCGCTGGTCTCGTAATAGCCGGGGAAGGAAGTCATATAGGATTTAATGAATCGATCATCGTTGCGCCACAAATTGACCAATGTTCCCGGAGGCAGCGGAAGTTTGACCACAATGTTGCCTTCCTTGCCCCTTTCAACTTCATGACATTCACTGTCGAGGATGCGAATGTCATATCCCGGGACGGGTTTGGTCGGTGAGCCTGGTTTGACCGGGAACTCTTCAATGCCACGGCAATTGGCGGCAATAGCCCAGGCGGTTTCGGTCTGCCACCAGTGATCGATTACGGGGACGCCAAGCATATTCGCCGCCCAGTGATAGGTGTCGGGATCGAGCCGTTCACCGGCGAGATAGAGGCATTCGAAATGAGAGATATCATATTTTTTCAGGAAAGTCCCGTTAGGATCTTCCTTTTTAATGGCGCGAAAGGCCGTGGGGGCGGTAAAGAGCGTTTTAACTTTATGCTCGGCGATGACCCGCCAGAAAGCACCTGCATCGGGGGTGCCGATGGGTTTGCCTTCATAAAAGACCGATGTAGCGCCGATCAGCAAGGGCGCGTAGACGATATAAGAATGTCCCACCACCCAGCCGACGTCGGAGGCCGACCACCAGACGTCGCCCGGATCGATGTCATAGATAGCCTTCATGCTCCAGGCCAGGGCCACGGCATGACCGCCGTTGTCTCTGAGAACTCCCTTGGGCATTCCCGTTGTGCCTGAGGTGTAGAGGATATAAAGTGGATCGGTTGCATCGAGTTCAACGCACTCTGCGGGCCGGCTCTTCTGCGCCAACTCGTTCCAGTCGATATCCCTGTCTGCGGTCATATCCGCCTTGAGGAAATCGCGCTGGAAAAGAATAACCTTTTCCACCTCGTGGACAGATTGTTTCAGAGCGCTGTCGACCATGGGTTTGTAGGCGAGTTTTTTGACGCCTTCGACGGCACCGGAGGCGGTAATCAATACTTTGGGTTGGGCGTGATCTATACGGATGGCAAGCTCATGCGGGGCAAAGCCGCCGAAAACTACGGAATGGATGGCGCCGATCCGGGCACACGCCAGCATGGCAATCGCTGCCTCCGGGATCATGGGCATATATATGACCACGGTATCGCCTTTTGTGACTCCAAGGCTTAGCAGGCCTCCGGCAAAATGGGAGATTTTTTCCTGCAGTTCCCGGTAGGTTATTTTGGTGATTGTGTTGGTTACGGGACTGTCGTATATGATTGCTGTCTGATCGGCACGACCTCTTTCCACATGTCGATCGACCGCGTTATAGCATGTATTCATCTTGCCGCCTTTGAACCAGCGGTAAAATGGGGGGTTGGAGGAATCAAGGACTTTTTCGCATTCCTTATACCAGTCTATTCCTCTGGCGGCCTCGCCCCAAAACTTCTCAGGTTCGTTGATACTTTGAGAAAATACAGCATCGTAATTCGACATAATAGCCCTCGTTTTGTTTTTGTTGGGTCCCCTGAGTTCCTTGTGCTCAAATGGTTTACGGAACTACTCTTTGTTTTTCGTCTAATCTCCTCCTTCAGGGTACGACTCTATCTGAAAGTGCCATGTATATTTGCAATGATAATCTTATAAAAATGTGCCACAAAACTCCAGGTTGGCAGATAAAAAGTCCGCAACGCGGAAAGACCGGGCAGTTTTCGAGGCCATCAAAATTGTTTGAACAAAAGCTGAGAATGTTCTTCCCGATCAAGCAGACGGGGGTGCAATATCCCCCGCCAAACCATACCGAACATGATATTGGCGTGTTCAACCAGGCTGTCCTGCTTGCCTCTCTGTATCCACATAAAGAAACTGCGCTGCACGAATCCCATCAGGAAGTCGAGGAGCACAGAGGCATCCACCCGGTCGTTGAGAATTCCCTCTTGCTGTCCCTGGCTCAGTACCTTGACGACCAGGTTCATCATCCTTCGCTGTTCGAAAGTTTCGTCGGCCATCCAGGTCTTCATGGGAAGCGTCATGAAGACAATGCGGCCCAATCCTTCATGTTTTTCGTAATACTCAATCTGGAGCCAGAAAACTTTGCGCAGCTTTTCCTGAAGATTCTCAACTCCTTGTACGTGATCGACGATGCGGTCGGTAAGCTTGCCCATCCATACATCGACGAAGGCGAAGACCAGCCTCTCCTTGCTGCCGTAATGTTTGTAGATGGTGGTGAAGCTGACTCCCGCCCTTTCGGCGACATCTCTGATGCTGGCCTTATGGAAGTCGGACCGGGAGAAAACCTCCAGTACGGCAGCCTCGAGTCGCTTGTGGATATCAGGTTTAAGGGTGTTTAACATCGTTACTGACATCCGAAATAAGGGTTAAGGTGAAAGTTGCGGTATGCATTTATATATCTATAATAGCATTCAAATTCGAAGATGGACTAAGTTGTGAAAGCGACAGTAATTTTCTTTTTGTTGTTATGATATTCGGTGATGTTATTTTTGTTATCAGTCTGTTATGTTTAGATAAATCTTTATATAAACGTTTAAATCGTTCGAATCAAAAGAACATTGTTACTGTCATTGGTATTGTCTTAATCCAACTATGTGTAATTTTCAAGAGAAAAATACATTATTATCATTCGAAAATACCCGTTGTGCGAGGAAGTTAATCAAAATCAGGGTGATATCAACTTCAGACGATTTATGAAAATAGTGGCGGGGACAGGGAAATAATCGAGAGTATCATTAAAGAGGTGAAAAAGAATAGAGATTTGCGAAATCGAATCGTTTGGTGCCCAGAGTATGCACCGAGGATCAAGCGCTGTCCAGAAATACTCGTGCTCTTTCGGAAACCTCGGCGGTAAGCTGCAGGACCTTTACGGCCAACTCTATCGGCAGTGAACCGGTTCCGCAGGATGGAGCGATGAAGGTCTGTTCCATAAGCTCCTTTTGGGAAAAACCGAAAGAGGATAGAAACTCGAGTTGCACCTGCCATTTTTTAAACAGGCTTTCAGCGTCAACCACCTGGAGAACCCCGGGGTCTCCGGTGGGTACGATGCCCCAGGCCAGGATGCCGCCTCGCTTAATGTAGCGGGTGAGCTGTTCCCTATAGAGGGTGAAGTTGTCAAAATAAAAATAAGCGTCGAAGCTGATGATGTCGGCGGCCGAAGAAAGGGCAGGACTCCAGTCGCCGTTGGCGCAGATATGAATTCCGGCGAGGCCTCCTGCTCCCTGAATGCCGGCAACCACCTCGGCCACTGCCTCGGAGACCATCTCTTTGGAAATACCGACGAAGGCGCTTGAGCCGAAGCTGACAATACCGGGTTCGTCGATAAATATAATCGGAGAGGCCGTTCCGGTTAGTTCTTTGAGCTTTACGATTTGCCAGCAGGCTTTGAGGGTGAGGAGTTTGATCAGCATATCCCGCAGTCCGTCATCGTAGAAAATGGATCTGTTCTCCTGGTCCTTTACTCCGATACCTGTGGTTACCGGGCCGGTGATTTGTCCTTTGAGTGTAATAAAGGATTGCCGCCGGGCTTTCATGGTATTGATAAATACCTCGAACCCCGTGGCGGTTTCGGCATTCAGAGCAAACCTGGAACCTGTGGAAAAAACGGAACCGGACTTTTCTTCAATTTCCATATATTCCTGATAAAAGGCAGTCATCTGCTCTTCAAAATCGGATACACCGGTGTCGATCCAAAACCGTCCTCCATCTTCCTGCAGTCCCGGGAACCCCGAGATAAACTGACGAACCATCCCTTCCCGGGGAAGTTTGGGTAATTGAGGCCACAGCGGAATTTCCGGAGTATATGAGAGAATGACTTCCGTGGCTTTCTGATGGTCAGTCAGCGGAAGACTGCCGATCAGGATGGGTAAGCATTTCGGTTTGAACATAATCGTTACCGGTTAACATGCAAAAGTTCAGGATGTAAGGTTTTTTGTCTTTCTGATATTATATCTTGAGCTGTCGGTTTAAAAGAGGTCAGCCTTCTTAGGCGCCATCAAAATTAAATAGCTACTACTATCTTAATAAAAAAGAAAGCATGGGAGGTGAATTATTTCCAGATTGGATAATATTCACCAACTTTCTCAATAACCACGAGATTAATAAAAGAGTTATTTTCAAGGTAGTTTGAAGATATTTTGATTCTGACCAACGAGAGGATTATAATCTTCTGAAGCCAAGGCAAATACGGGTGCGCAATTGGCAATAGTTGAAGCGGGATGCGAGTGAAAGTTGCTTATCTGTTCAACTGCTGGTTTACTATAAGATAAAGAGTTTTTTCTTTTGCATATACAGGGTATCTTCCTGGTTCTGAGGCACCTGCTGCCGCAGGTAAAAACCTTCGATAAAATAGTTGCAGGCTCAAAAAAAATGATGCTGATATTTGATTGATTTGTGGTTATTAAGTAGTTCTCCGGGAAGATACGTTAATGAGGTAAGATGGATGGACTGTCAACTGGAAGACGTGGGCGTGCGAATGCTGAAGAATTGATGACGTCGTAAAAATCCCAATCCTTATTGAAATATTTTTTTATCTGGTTATCTGAGCGCTTTGTGGTAACTTTTTTACGAGATTATCGAGAATGATTAATGCGATCTTTATTGGACCGATTCTGAAAAAGGTTGTTTTAAACAGATCTCAGGGTTTGAGAAAATAACTAATAAAACCTAACTTTTTCTATTGTACATTTTTTTAATGAGGCTAAGCCAATGCAGGTACGAAGAAATCGATGGTTGCCGCTGGTAGCAAAATAGTGTATACAGCAACAGCACAAAGAGAATGTATGTATTTATTGTGTACAATCTGAAGTTTGTATATCTTTAAAAGGGGGATAATGGGATCATCTGCATTGTTGCCCATTGATAGTCAACCACAGAAAAAGGAGGATAAAAAGGCAAATCGTACGTTGTTTCCAGGTATTAATTAATTCGCTTAATTTTAACCAAAGGGAGAATGTAGAATGTTCTTAAAAAAACGAATTGTTTGTGTCACCTTGATAAGCATGCTTTTTTTCGGTGCAAACACTGTTCTAGCTGAGCCGGAACTGACTCTTAAGTTTGCGGGACAGAACGCAACCGATCATCCGGCTACCGAAATGATGAACAAGATTGCCGAGCAGATTAAGGATAGAACAGATGGCCGCATTGAAGTTAGAGTTTTTCCTGCCAACCAGCTTGGCGACTACAGTCTGGTCTATGAAGAGCAGATTCGCGGAACCATTGACATGTCCTGTATCTCCGTTCCCAGCCAGTTTGATCCCCGGATGGAACTTATCTACATCAACGGATATGTCAGCGACTATGAAGATGCAAAGAAAGTTTTTGCACAGGATGGCTGGCTTTTCGGTAAGATGAACGAGTTCAACGAAAGGCTCGGCGTTAAGCTCCTGGGTTTCTATGTTGAGGGTATGATCGGGACCGGTACCACCAAAGCGGCCAATGAGCCCCTCAATCCTGATCTAGAGAAGGGTGTCCTTGTCCGTGTTCCGGATATGGACGTATATAACCTTGCCGCGCAGGCCATGGGCTACAATACCCAGACAGTTCCTTATGCCGACGTTTATCAGGCGATTCAGACCGGTGTTGTAGACGGCGTCAATGGTTACCCTGTAGCAGCTGCCTATACCGCTCTCGGCGATGTCCTCAAGCACTGGTATATGACCAACTACTCTATCGAGGTTCTCAACTACATGATCAGCGGCCAGACCTGGAACAAGATCAAGCCGGAAGATCAGGCCGTTATCCAGGAAATTCTTGCCGACGCCACCACCAGCAGTATTGATAACGCCAAGAATGTTGATAACCACTACATGGATCTCATGCGAGAGAAAGGCATAGAGGTTCACACCTACACCAAGGAAGAACTGCAGCCCATAATGAAGGCTTCTGCTTCTACTTGGCCGAAACTTGAAAGGAACATGACCAAGGAACTCATGGACGAATTCCGAGAAGAACTTGCACCAAAATGATCCTTTTTCACTTTTCAGCGTTAGTTTAATCGAAAAGCTGGGTCCGGGGGGTATGTGCTCCCCCGGCCTCAGACTACGCCATGGAGTTGTCCCGTGTCAGATATCAAGAATGAAGATGTATGTGCCACAACGGCTGAATGCGTTACTACCGTGGACGCACCTCAAAATATCTTCGACCGCATAATCATCAATTCTTTTTCCATCATCTGCTTTTCTTCTGCTGTTGTCCTTACTCTCACCATCTGTCTCGCCGCTTTTTTTCGTTATGTCCTCGAGAAGAATCTGTACGGCTATGAGGAATGGGTCAAAATACTTGCTTTCTGGCTCTATTTCATAGGAGCGGCAATCGGAGCCTATAGCCGCACCCACGTTTCCGCAGATCTGGTCAACGCCTATTTGCCCGATGGTAAACTTAAGGAGTTTTTAGTCGTTCTGAGAAATTTCATAACCGTCTGTGTAGGTGGGCTTTTTGCGTGGTACGGCTATGAATTCTTTATGTTCGGGTTTATGGGTCCTTTAGGCACCGGAATAGCTATTCCCAAGACAAGCGTTTGGAGAATTCCGCTGTGGCTGGGCTATTTATCCGTTTTCTTAGGCTTGCTTTTCATGGTCTACTACTTCGCCAGGGACCTGGTTCTCAGTCTGCGTGAATTGTTCAGGAGGAAAAAGAAATGATTTTTGTTGCGCTCGTAATTCTTGTGCTCTGCTTGATAATCGGCGTCCCGGTCCCGGTAAGCTTCATGGCTTCAGCGGCATGGTTGATATTTTTCGGTGGCCCCGCCGGGGATGGCTATCAGGCCACGCAGCTGCTCCCCTACGGATATGGCCAGATGAATTCCACATCGTTGATTGCCATTGCTCTGTTCATCGCCGCCGGCGGCATCATGGAGCGTGGAAAAATCGGCGAAAAACTGATTGATTTCGTCGATGTTTTTGTCGGGCACTTCAAGGGGGGACTGGGAATCGTCACCGTCATATCCTGTGCCATTGTCGGATCTATCGCCGGAGCTGCCTGTGCCACACTGTCCTGTGTCGGATCCATCATTTTTCCACGGTTTCATGCTGAAGGATATCCACGGGGGGTTGCCGCTGCACTTCTGGCAAACGCTTCACTTCTGGGACTGCTTATTCCGCCCAATGCAACCTTGATTATCTTCGCCTGGATAAGCGGTCAATCGGTGCTGGCATGTTTCCTCGCCACAGTTGTTCCCGGCTTCATTACCATTGCACTGCTCATCTCGGTGAACTGGTGGCTTCTCCGTCATAACACCACCATAAAAATAGGCGAAAAGAAAAACAGGACCAATAAAGACAGGATACGACTGTTCAAATCAAGGGGAAGGATGGCTCTGCCGGCGATGATGCTGCCGGTAATAGTTCTCGGAGGTATATACGGCGGAATAATGACCACCACAGAGGCATCGGCGATGGCCGTACTTTATGCGATCCCTGTCGGCTTGTTCGTTTATAAAGGGCTCAACCCGAAAAGCACCTATGAGGTAATGGTCGAAACTGCTGTTACCACCGGTGTCATCATGGTGATGCTCTATTCTGTGGCAATGCTGAGCCGGCTCTATATTCTGGAAGACCTCCCGGGCGTCTTGCTTGGCGTGTTCTATGCCATTTCCACTGACCCGCTCATGGTCATGTTCATGATCAATATCTTTCTTGTTATCCTGGGCATGCTCATGGATGATATCAGCGTAGTGGTCCTGTCGACACCGGTCCTTATGCCTATCATACTGGATTTGGGCTTCAATCCCATTCACTATGCCGCAATTGTCGGCGTCAACACGGGTCTTGGCTGCATCACCCCACCGGCGGCGCCTGTACTATATCTCTCCGGACGGCTGGGAGGAGCACCGATTGATGAGATGATGAAGCCCTGTCTGTGGTTCATCCTGTTATGCTGGATTCCGGTACTCTTCGTGACGGTATTTTTCCCCAAGCTATCCCTGTTCCTGCCCCATTATATAATGGGAACACCTTGGTAAAGGAGAAAGATGAAATTTTACCGTAATATCTTCGCTGTTCTGTGCTTTGCCTTTTTTCTTACCGGCATCACGACCAATTCGCCTTTTGCCTTCTTGGTCGCCATGTTTTGCGGGATATTGTCAAGGACGGCTGAAAAAAAAGGGTGGCCCGATCCCTTCAGCCCGAAACATGATCAGTTTCGATGAACACTTCAGGCCGCAGGGTGAGCTGCGTCAATATAGCCATTCGCCCTGATTGCCTTACACCTATGGATTTACATTTACCGCGAGGTAATGATGAAGAATAACAGCATACTTTTTTTCTCCGGTACCGACATATACTCTCTTTTGACTATGGAGAGCTGCATAGAAGCGATGAAAGATGGTTTTAGCGCTCTGAGCAAAGGTGAAGCGGTAATGCCGGTCCGGACTCGCCTGGAGATGGATGCGGACAACGCCAACGCCTTGTTTATGCCGGTTTATTTACCGCATATCCAAAAGGTGGGCGTAAAAACGGTTACCAACATCAGAAACAATCCCGCAAAAGGGCTGCCCATGGTGCATGCGATGATGCTGCTGTTCGACTCAAGTACCGGCGTTCCGCTTGCAGTAATGGACGGGGAAGCCATCACTGCCATGAGAACAGGAGCTGTCTCCGGACTTGCGACTTCTCTTCTTGCCGGTAAAGAGGCGAGTGTCGCTGCGATAATCGGGACAGGCACACAGGGAGAAACGCAACTCGAGGCAGTTTGTGCGGTCAGGAAAATCCATAAGGCCTATGTCTTCGATATACAACCTGAAAAAGCCGAGGCTTTTGCCGACAAAATGAGCAAACGGCTGAATATCGAAGTGGTTGCCGCTGATTCGGCTGCCGTTCTTGAGGAGGCGGATGTTATCTGTACCGCCACTCCATCCCGAAAACCTGTCTTTGAAGATCGGCATCTCAAGAGCGGTGTTCATATCAACGGTGTAGGTTCTTATAAGCCTGATATGATAGAGATACCACCGGAAACCATTGCCCGAGCCAAGGTTGTTGTCGATCAGATGCAGGGGTGTCTGGCAGAAGCCGGAGATCTTCTACAGCCCATTGCCCAGGGGATTATCACCCAAGAGTCGATTCATGGTGATCTTGGCGATGTCGTCACCGGAAAAATTCCGGCACGAGAGAGCGATGATGAAATAACGGTTTTTAAATCGGTTGGAGTTGCCGTCCAGGATCTGGTTACCGCCGATCTCATCCTCAGATCGGCTCAGGAGAAAGGGGCGGGGACACGATTATCCCTGTCATAACGGCCGAAATAAGTAATGGATTATCCGGCCTATATCATTAAGCACCAAACATCCCTTTTTTTATTCATAGAAAAAGTATAGTAAAGTTTTAGAAGATTGACAGGGCCAATTGAGTAGAGTATTATTTTACCCTTTGCTAAGTCTCAATTGTTTGTTTTCACAGCAATATTTTTTTTGGGCGGGTAGCTCAGCTGGATAGAGTGTCGGCCTCCGAAGCCGAAGGTCATGGGTTCGAATCCCATCTCGCCCACCAGTAATAGAAAAAGAACTTACGGCATAATGCCGTAAGTTCTTTTTCTATTGGATATTAGGAAATCCCTTTGAAAAATCCCTAGTGTAGTGTAGCGCGCCGCCAGGTTTGAAACCATTTCTCACAAGGTTTGAAACCATTTTTGCAGACAGCTGTATCAGGCTTTCAGGAGAGGCTTACTTCAATGCCTCTTCAATATCCTTTTTGGTGAAGGGTCTTGTCACTATTCTATAAGGATGATCCTCTTTTCTAATTCGTTCAAACGTTTCCGGATCAGTGAATTTAGTCACAAACACTACTCGAGTATCGGGTGCTTCTTCATGAATTAGCTTGGCTACATCAACCCCATCCATCATGCCTTGAAATTGATAACCTATAAGTACCATATCAGGTTGAGTGCTCCTGATAACATCCAGGCCCTTTTCTGCCCTTAACGCGCTACCGAGCACAATTATTCCATAATCCTCACAAATATCAATCAAACGCTCAGCAACGGGATATTCATCTTGGACGACTACTGCTGTCAAGATACTCATTATGTTTCTCCTACCTAAAAAAGGCCGTTGTAGATTCTATTAAAAACTAATGCTTTTATACGGAAACCCCATCCTTTTCTTAAGCAAGTTAATTGAAGATCAGCAACTCTTTTCTAAGCTTACTTCTTGATTTGGTACCAGTGCTCAAAGAATATTTGAGTTGTGTTACTTCGATTTCGAAAGGCCTGAAAATCCTGCGAACATCTTGTAGTGTCATTCAGCATCCAAAATTGATCCCCTATGGTATCCCTATCATGATCAAATTAGATCTTGGAGGGAGGGGAGGATGTTAATTTTGGAAACGATAGCTAAAATACGGAGATATCATTTTGTAGAGGGTCGATCTATAAAACAGATATCAGGGGATTTGAATATCTCTCGAAATACAGTGCGCAAGGTTATTCGCAGTCCGGTAACTGAACACCGCTACGAACGTGAGGAACAGCAGTTCCCTAAACTCGGGTCATATACAAATCGGCTCGACGAACTTCTCGAGGAGAATTTCAACCGACCGAAACGTTGGAGGATGACCGCCCAACGCATGTTCGAGATCCTTCATGGTGGAGGTTACCAGGGAGCCTACGACAGCGTTCAAAGTTATGCGAAGAAATGGCGGGAAGAAAGAGGACGTGAACCGGAGCATTGCTATATTCCCTTGTGTTTTGATCTCGGTGATGCATATCAGTTCGACTGGAGCCATGAAAAAGCGATACTCGGCGGCATACCACAATCGATAAAGGTTGCTCATTTATGTCTCTGCCACAGCAGAATGCTCTTTGTGGCAGCATATCCCCGCGAAAGCCAGGAGATGGTTTTTGATGTTCACAATAAGGCCTTCGTTTTTTTCCAGGGCACATGCAGGCGGGGTATCTACGATAATCTGAAGACGGCAGTGAACAAGATCCTGCGTGGCAAAGAGCGGCAGTTCAATTGCAAGTTCGAGCAATTATGCAGCCACTATCTTGTTGAACCAGTAGCCTGCATACCTGGCGCAGGGTGGGAAAAAGGGCAAGTTTTCCTTGTAATCAGGAAATTTTATGGCACGTTTTTACTATAAGGGTGTATACGTGAATTTTTGGCCGCTGACGGAAAACTCGTACATGAGTCCACCCAGTCCATGAACGAAGGTGGCCATGCCCTTGTGATAATCGACATCTGCCTGGACTCCTGTCTTCGGGCCGGCGGTTGCCCCTGCACTGGCTCCCGCAGTACCTGCCTTCGCTTCAGCCCCTGCTGTTATGACGATGGCTTGCGCCGTGGCACCGAATTCGAAATTGCCGGCGGTGAACTCATCGTAGGCACGCTGGTCCTCGAAGAAAATGATTTCACTGAACGCTTTGCCGCCCATTTGCAGCCCTATCGATCCTTCAACTACCGTCGATTTTCCTGTTACCTCATCACCTTTGTAGACCTGTCCCTTGCCATAGGATCCTCCGATCACAAAGCCGGCCTTACCAATTGTCGGAAAAACAGCATAGCCATAGGATGAATCAAAAAACCTCTGCACCACGGGCGAACTTTTAAATACTTCAATAGTTTTTGAGTAGTCCTTCACTTCTTCGGCAGCGAATGAGCTCGTTGTTCCTAACATGATTAAGCATCCGATAAATACAAAAAGTTTTCGACTCATTATTTTTCTCCTCTATGTAGATGGTTTTTGGATGACCACCAACTTTTCTAGATATTTTGGAAACTTGGGAAAATCTGGTCAGGGTCGATATGTGTTGATGCAGTAACAGGATCGCTAAACATTAAGGCAGGTGGAAAGCGCTGTCAAAAAGTTAGAGGATCTTGGCCGCTGATTTTTGTGTCAGGGAGCACATTTTAATAACAACGCAGGTTGTGCTTACTCAATGTTTCGGTAAAAATGAGAACTTAAAGATCAGCTGACCCCTCCCCGTTCACATCTGGTGCTGGCTAGGGTTATGGGGTCAGCATCCGAGGCCTGCGACTCGATAAAGGCGGTGGTCCATGGCGCCAGGTTCATGGTAAGGCCGTGTGCCGCCAAGCTGTTGAACTCCCTGGCGATATGGATCCGGTCGTCCGGGTGCTCTGAGTGGCCGAGCAGAAGGATATATAACGGGTGCCATTCCGTATACCGCCAGTTGGCAAGAAGGGCATGGATGGTGTCCCGGTCCACTTCGGCCGCGAAGCTCTTGAGCAGAAGGTAGGGGGTCCTGGACACCTCCAGATAGGCTTGTTCACGGATCGTAGAGTCGGGGTCAGTAAGAAACTGCAGGAAAAATCGATATCGCTCCTCACTGCCGCCCGCGCTTTGCCAGTGGGCCGATTTGTCGAGGGTGGTTTCGATCAGCAGCTGCACCTCTGGAGTGCCATAGGCAAAAAAACGATAGTCCGTATTCCCACTGCGGGAGAGAATGACGACGTCTTTTACATCTGCTGCCAGCCGGCGGCGTGATGCGGCATCGATAAAGAGATGTATTTCCTCCGGGGCGTTCCCACCTTTGAGTGACTTGATCACCTTGAAGGTATAGGCCTTTCCAGATATTTCCCGCACCGCAACCAGAACCTCGCTGTTGATGACGCGATCGGCCAGGGTCGTCTCCGGCACCGGGTAGCAGATCGTGCAGGCCCAGGTACTGACGGTCCCTGGAAAAAACAGGAGCAAGAGGCCGCCAAGGGTGCTGATAAACTGTGTTTTCATAGATTAAACGATACCTTCCCTGTTCGGAGTATGTTTACGGCGTATACCAGATCGGCGAGGTGTAGGCGCGTTCCTGGTGAGTCGGCGGCACGCCCTCGGGCAGATCGACGCCATAGAACGCGGCATCATAGGTGGTCCAGCGCGGCGTAGGGATCTCCAGCACACGCATGTAATAGAAGGCCCGCTGCTCCGGGTCGAAGTCCGGGTCCTTCCAGTAGGTCATCATCAGGGCATCACCGATACTGTTGGTGTAGGTGGCGTTTTCTATGTTCACCGTATCGCCGACGAGCCCTTCGCAGCGATTCTTCTCATTGATGGTACGGTCATCCGAACAGGCGATATCGTAGATCTGCTCCTGAGGTTCGCCCTTGCTGTCCAGCCAGCCCTTGACGATCTGGACGCGGTCCAGGTTGGCGCCGTCAACATCGCGCAGCACGCGGACCATGAATGCCGGACTTACGTCTGTTTGCCAACGCTCTTCTGTTGTGACTCGGCGATGGCGGAAAGAGCTGCTCCTCCAGTTTCACCTGCCAGCTTCCTTTCATCCTCCCCGCTTTCACCTTCCCCTGCTACCTCGACGATAACCTTCCGATGAGCGTAGTGAATTCCCTTTGCTGCAAGGGCCTCGGTAATGCGGCGGTAGGCCTCGCGGCGGATGACGAAATGGGTGCCGGGTTTGGCGGTGAATTTCACCCGAATCACCATGACCGAATTGGCGATCTCACGGACTCCCTGGGACTTGACGGGGGCAATGAAATCCGCACCGAACTCCTCGTCCTCGAGCATGGCCTGGCCGACTTTCTTGATTATCCTTCTGACCAGGTCTATGTCGGTGTCGTAGGCAAACTCGAGGTTGAACTTCACTACGACGCCGCCACGCATGAAATTGGTTATCGGGCCCAATTCGCTGTAGGGGACGATCTGCAGCATGCCCCGGTGATGCCTGAGCATGACGTTGCGCAGGGTGATGCCCTCCACCATGCCGGAAACACCGCCTGCCTCGAGATATTCGCCTACCCGGAAGGCGTCGTCGAGAAGAAAGAAAAAGCCGGAGAAGATATCGCTTACCAGTTTCTGTGCCCCGAAACCGATGGCCAGACCGATGACGCCGGCGCCGGCGAGCAGCGGTCCTATCTCGACGCCCATGGACGATAGGATGATCAGGATCACCATGACCATGAGAACGGAGCCGATGAACTTGCGCACCATGGGCAGAAGAGTATATCCCCTCCCTCTTTGCGCCACCGGGGCCCACTCGTCGTCCTCCGTTTTTCTCTCCGGCTGTGCAGCCTCGTCTTCCCGGAGCTTCGTCTCGATATACCCCGAAATCAGCCGCCAGAAAAAGAGCGCCACCGCCAGTGTCAAAAGCGACTTGAACACTATTCTCGATATGTCCGCGGAGTAGGGCAGGCTGTATCCCCAGAGATTGAAGATCCAGCCGACCAAGGCCAGTAAGATGGCTCCCCGCACGATGCGTCCGACCCTGTTGGTGAGCAGACGTTCCTTCTGCGCCGCCGTCGGTTCCGCCGCGGTTTTTATTCCCTGGTCTTGCTCTTCACCGTCGCTGGGATACAGCTTCAGGGTGCTCACTGTCATCCCTACCACCCATTGGCCGATCCTATCGAGCAGCAGGAAGATGGGGACAATGAGTAGGCTGAGGAGCAGGGCGCCATTGTCCCGGGATATTCCCATGATCTGCTGTAATAGAAAAATCAGCCAGATGATGAACAGGTAGAGCAATGCCGGAACGTGCCAGAGCGCAGCGAACAGCGTCTTGAACCAGTCTTTGCCACCGTCGTCCGAACCTGCGGAAAGCAAATGGGCAGTGATCTTTTTCCTGTATGACAGGATGGAAATGGCAATGGAAAAAATGAGAAGAGAGCCCAGGATAACGGTCACCAGAGTCACACCATCCCTTTCCATGCCAAGCTCCGCCAGAAGAACGATGAAGCTCAGGCCAATGGAGATATAGGAGGAGAAAAAGAGTACACCCGCGTGCATTGCCCGAGCCGCTGCATCGCTTACCGGCAGTACTCTCAGGGCTGGGACCCGGGGAGCGAAAAACAGCCGGGACAGCAGCGTGGCGAGCCGGATGAAGATGATACTGAAGACCACGGCCAGGAAGAGAAAGCGGACTCCCGCGATGCGTTTCCCTTCGGTCAGGAGAAAAAGGAGAAAAGCCGAGCCGAGAAAAAGGCTAAGATGCAGTACTTCCGGCACTGCACGCAATATCCCCGCCCTGAACCGCGTGTAGGCGTTGATATGCGGTACTGCAGCGCCGGCAAAACGTTGACGGAAGGAGGCAGTCAGCATTCGTCCCGCAAATTCCAGCCCCAGGGCTGCACCCAGAACAAGCGCGACGAGGGCAACATTCGCCCAGGCGGACGAGGGAACCGAATTTTTCCCCAGGCGGGAGAAGATCTCTTTCAAATTTTCCAGTATTTCCGGAACATGTGTAAAAATCCCTGTCACCCTGTTCTCCAGGTTCTCTCCGTTGCCGTTGTCAAGCAAGTGAATCCAGCGTCTTATCAGCTGTACCATTCCCGTTTCTTTCTCCACCGCCCCGGTTTCCACACCCTCGGTCAACAACTTCGCTTTCAGGATAAATCGAATCTGCTCGTCGCTGAGTTCCGCCAGGACACTATCAACCCGATCGGGAGGGATGTCCTGCAGCTGCTCTAAGTTCTCAGCCTTTTCCAAAGCCCATAAAAGTGAGGGAGAGACGAGAATCATCCCCAGTGCCAGCAGGGCGGGTACCAACAAATGTGAGATAACATGTTTTTTCATAACGATTGGTTAGATTTCAATTACACCCTCAAGATGTCAAGGGTTGCTAATATATGCTGAAGGCCTGTTCACTGTCTCCTGAAGATCCTCCATCGATGTCTGCATGGTTTGCAGCAAACCCTTGTTGGGAATGTCCATGTCGACAATCATCGTCAGCACCAAGGCGAACGATAAAATCAAGCCGAGAATGACAGGCGATCTTTTCTTTCCTGAAATCCCGGACTGATACCCGGCGCAAAAATGTGCTATTATAGCAAGAGCGAGTAAGGCCAGGGAAATAGGCAACGGGATCTGGCTACGTGCCCCGACCATTACCCTTTTGGCTTGCGTATCAATGGTCTTGTTCAGCGACTGGATAAAAAGGCTGGTCATCACATCGGGATTCTGCAAAGCAACGTTCATCGTCTTGTCCCATATTGCTTCAAGTATTTGTTCTGATTGATCGATAATGGCGATGATTTCATCAGCGCCGACATCGGATTGCGACGCTTCCACCCGGATATTGACATATTTGCGCAACAGTTCCTGCACCTCGGAGCGGGGAGGCTCAGGCAGAAGAGAGGTGCGCAGATAGGTGGTGCCGATGTCGTTCGCCTCCTCAAGGACAACCTGCCGCCGTGCCTCATAGCGGGCAGCAGCGAGGTTGAAGGTAAAGGCAAGCAGAAACGCCAGCAGGGCTAGGATTGAGCCGACGATGACGCCTACGGATTCGTCTTTTGCCCCTTTATCACTGAGACGCTTTCGCATACCAACATGGTATCCTCCCTCGAGAGGAACCGACACGATCAGACAGGCCAGCAGGAAAAATACCATCACATAGAGTATAGCCAACGGATTCAGAGACATACTTGCTCCTTCGAAGGCTGAAAGAAGCCGCCTCTACACTTACGGTATTCGCCTGCAAAAAGTTTCGACCTGATTTCCAGTCGTTTACCGGAGGCCAGGTACTTTTTGTTCCTGATGGGACGGGACTGACTGTGCAGCGGATGGGCATGGTGCTCCTCGAGCCACAGGTCGGCATCGAAGTGATAATATTGCTTGGTCCATAACATACCGGCCAGTTCCTGTCGCATGATAGCTCTGTCGTCCTCACCGACCGAGGAAGGGGTCACATGGCGGTAGAATTCATCCGCCTCCCGCTGCCGATCGTCAAAGAGGTCATCTGCTGCAGAAAGTGTCATTGCTTCCTTCCACTGCAGCTCGGCTGCGGAGAGGCGCAGCCGGACGACTGCGCTGCTGCCGGCCTCGATGTCGAGTGGATAATAAAAGGAGGCCTTGGTGCTCGTCTGCTCCGGATTGATTGCCGACTGGTCTCCAGTAACAATGAAATCATTGATGCTGCCCTTCACATAGGCGCTGGTTATGGCAATACCAAAGAGCCTTTTCCTGTTGGTTTCATTATCGCAGAAGAGCAGTGCCGGATCTACTTCCCCGCTCAGGGTATATACCTGCAGCCTCTCCTGAGACGAGCCGTTGCCGTGCTCGACGACAATCGTTCTGCTCTTTCCCAGAAAACCTGAGCGCAGCAACGGCCTGGCATTCTGGTGCGCATGAGACCAGGTGTTGCGAAACCAGAGCGTCGGCAGCAGATGCAGACGCGCCGCCGCTGGCCCGCGGTTATGCATGGTTATCCTGACCAGGATATCCTCGGGGGCAGCCTTGGCGTATTCGACGAAAATATCGAAAACGTCCTCCCCCCAGCGATACGCACGGGAGCGCGCCTGGTCGTGGCTGAAATACTCCCAGGCATCGCCGTTTTCACTGTAGTCCTCACGGACGGTACCCCATTGCCGCTCACTGAGATAGGGGCCCCATTTTTTCCAGGTAGATTCCTGCTGTCTGGATTCCAGAAGCCGACTGTATTCTTTGATATTTTGCATGCCGTCCTCCTCTACGCAAGAAAAGCAGCTGTGAATATGGCTGATGTTCAGATTCTGTTCTCCAGGATGATGTTCAGTGTATTTTGATCCCCACTCTCTCAAGACCTGTTACCAGGCACTCCGTGATCTCGTCGAATTTGATGTAGCGCTGCAGTAGAATATTGCAGCGCTCGGGAAAGTCGGGTTTGATGCGCAGGAGCTCTTCGGCATGCGTTCTGCCTTCTTCGATCCTGCCGCACAGGCCAAGCGTGGCCGCTTTGGCAAGTGGATGCCAGAAGCAGACATTCCGACGTATTTCGGTGGTTTCGATATAGGCGCCTTCGCAATCTCCTCTGCGCAGACAAACCGCCCATAAGGCATAATGAACCATCGGTCTGTAGTAGGGATTCAGTCGCATGACGTTTTTTATCAGCACCGAGCCTTTTTCCCACTGGCCGAGGAGGGTCATTATATAGCCGATGACATCCATCATAAACGGAGATTCCGGATTCATTGCGTACGCCAGCTCTATGTCCCTACGGGCAAGATCAATATCACCGGCAAGCATGCGGATGTAGGCCAGTGTTACTCTGTTTGCCTGGCTTTGCGGTTGGAGTTGCGCCCCCCTCAATGCATACTCAAGTGCCTTTTTCTCCGTCATGTATATGTCAAATCCCGGTAATTCCAGGCTGAAAGCGGCTGCATAAAGCCTTGCGAGGAAAGACCAGGCCTGACCGCATCCGGGTTCTATGCAGCATGCCCTTTTCAGGGCCTGCAAGGCTCTCGTGAAATCTTCCGGAGAAAATGTCTGTTCGTAGGCATGGTACTGCAGGATCGCTTCATAGGTTCCAAGTCGGGAAAAATGCGTGTTTTTCGATTCGGCATACAGGGTCCTGGCGATGATGCCGTTTTCCCCGGCAATGACTGTGCCCACCTTCGCAGCAAACTTTTCTTGAAATTCTATAATTCCTGCCTCCTCGACGCTCATTCGCAGAAAATCGCACCAGATCAGCCTGTCGCTCTTGGCGTCAAATAAGCTGACATTGACCTTGATCCCCTTGTCATCTTCCCGGATACTCCCTTCTACAAAGAATCGCACAAAACTTTTCATGCCGCTTATGCCAAGAAATGCCGGTCTTGGCCTGAGCACCTTGATCCACTGGTAACGGCAGATCTCTGTAGAAAGTTCCGTGGTAAAACTCTCACCCAAGTGGTAGTTGCGGGAATGGTTGGTTTGGTTGATAAAAGGTTTGATGAGCACCGTGGGCCCCTGAGGCATTATCCGCTCTTTGTGCATCACTTCGGAGACATACTCCTGTGCACGGCTGAAGATAGGAACATAGGCTCCCTTGGGGATACTGATGCGGAGTTCGTCGTTCCTGCCGGAAAGAAGATAATAGCGCTCAAGTGCACGGCGCAGTTTATTTGCCTGGATACTGACAATGGGATCGTCGGCCTGGCTGAAGTTGTCATTACGCCCGAAAACTTCGGTGGCCACCGTATATGCCTTAATGGCTTGACTGTTCCCCGCCAGTTTCTGATCGACTACAAAGGTTAGAAAATCGCGCTGTTGTTGGCTGGCGTCAAAATCCGGACTCGAGAGAATGCAACTTAGGTGCTTTCTGATCTCTTTCGGCGGGCAGGAGCTATTGGATTCACGGCATAACTGTTGAGAAGATTTATTGTTCTGCACCATCTGTAACCTCGACCGGCTGAAGGACCCTCCCGGTAAAGCGTTTAATGGAAAAGAGAACCCCGCTCCAGCGAAGCTGACGGAGTTGAGCTGGCTGAGCGGGTATTTATCCTAAATTAGGTGCCTGTCGAACCAATCAAATTCACAATGATAAACGGTGATGGATGCGATATTACGGCAGTTGGCTGCTCTAACTGCCCTTAAGAAAGTGTATTCGTTTTTGTCCAAGCAATGCAAGGTAAATTTGGACGATTTTTGCCAGGGATGGGCAAGATGCGGATGGAAAAAGAAGAGATGCCGGAGATTATTATGTTTAAATCTGACCGCGCGTCAACGAACAAAGTTTTCTCTCCCGTGGATTGAATATTCCGCTTTTCTTCAGCGGCTCGCCCTGCCAGGCACTGTGAGCGGTATTTTATTCAAGAGGCATGTTTGCGCTAGGCGTTAACATCCTGGAACTCCTCGGATCCAGAGACAATTTATCTTGAGTTAGTTCCGGATCTGCCGGCTTCAACGATACAATGAACTGATGGATTGCCCAGCGACTACAAATTAGGTGAGCGATGTAAAGTGGTCCTCAACGATGTTGGTTGGAAATAGATAGAAGGAGACTGCTTATCCCAGCATCAGTCGACCATACGGATATGACCAGGCAAAATTTCGCAGTAATAGGCGATCGCTTCGTTGGGGGCAATCAAGTTCGATTGCGGATGCCTGAGCTTTGAGTAAAGCTCGTCGAAGGAGAACCCCGCTCGACGGAGTGGATATTACCGGCAATTTATCCTAAATTAGGTCATTGAACATGCTGAATGGCGATAAAATACATAAGAGTGACTTTTTTTGCGAATAGTATGTTTTAAATGACGAGATAGCATAGAAAATATGCTGAAGTGGGTTGGGGTGTGGGCTGAGGCATCTCCCCTGGACATCATCGTCATCAAATTCGTTACCAACACCGACTTCGATGGTGGCAAACATCGGAAAGCGGTGGCGAATACAACGAAGGAACCACACTCTCTCGAATTACGACAGGCAATGCTCGATCGCTACAGCAAAGCGCGGAGTGCATGTCTCGAGGGCAGGGGGTATACGGTGAAGTAGCTCCAAATAGCTCATGTTTCATATACAATTTGACAAGCGGATATCTGCAAAACAATTGAGAAGATTCTACTCTTGGCCAACTCAGGAAGAGGGAGAGCATACCATGAAAAAATACCGTGTTCCATGTATCGGATTTACCTTGTTCTCGATTTCTCTCATGGCGTGGTCTTGCGTCTACGCGGCCGCTGGTGAGGGCAATGGGGACCAATGGCAATTTCATCTCGTGCCCTATGTGTGGCTGGCAGGCCTCGATGGCACGGTAGCGACCTTTCCTGCCGCTCCCCCGGTCGATGTCGATGTAGATTTTTCGGACGTTGTCGACAATGTCAACGGTGCGCTATTTCTGGTTGGGGAAGCCCGCAAGGGCAGATTCGGTCTGTCTGCCGATATCGCCTATGTCGACATAGAAGACGATGAAGCCACTCCCGGCCCGCTGTTTTCCGCGGTGGAGTCAGAGACGGAATCATGGATAGTATCAGTTGTGGGCATCGTGCGGGTATTCGATGAGGCGTCTGCTTCAGTTGATATTCTTGCGGGAATTCGCTACTGGGCGGTGGATGCCGCGTTGCGTTTCCGGCCGGGAGAGTTGCCTCGGCAGGATTTTTCCAATGACGAGGACTGGATCGATCCGATTGTGGGGATGAGGGGTCTGACCTTCCTGGGACAGTCTCAATTCTTCCTCAGCGGAGGATTATTTCTGGGCGGGTTTGGCGCGGGCTCGGATTTCATGTGGGATGCCAATTTCAATCTTGGCTATCGTTGGACACCGACATTTTCAACGATTATCGGCTACCGTTACCTCGACGTCGATTACGAGGAAGGTAGTTTCATTTATGATGTTTCTCAAGATGGACCTTTGCTGGGACTTTCTTGGAGATTTTGATCAGATTGTCGCGTTTCCGCACCGGCGCCGTCGGAGACAGATGCTACTGCGCATCGCGGAGTTGGGTGTCATGGATGCCATGAGGAAGATAGACAGGCAAGAAGCTGGAAGTCGGCACTTGAAGGGATGAAAGGCTCTTTCGTCGCCATGGAAATGCAGATAGCTTCCAGCAAGATGATTCCGGTTGGATTGGAAAGGGCGTTCAAACGATATTTAAGTCAGTCTCTGTATGCCCTTCTGCCGCGTCCAGGGGCATTTAGTATATTCGTTTTTTCCCGGAGGGCTGGGAATCCGGCGGTGTCGGCTATGGATATGGTGGCGAATCCGTCATTAACGGAGAGGAAAAGGATGATCGCAGGGAAAAACTGGCATGGATGCTTAGTCTGGGTTGCCAGGTCACCCGTCAGTTGAGCGCGAAAATCGCTTATCTCGGTAACCGGGCTCAGAGACCGTTTCCTTCTTCTGTTGAAATCCCCATTTCGGTGTTGATCCTTGCAGAAGGGGGGATCGAGATTGTACGAGCCGTAACCTCAATATTTCTCAGATGCCATCTCAATACTCGTGGTCAGTCAGGAGACCGCCCGGTTCTACATCCCCCTCCAAACATGCCTTGGGCCGAGCAGTCATGTCCAGGCAGGGGTAATTTATCCTAAATTATGTGCCCGCCGAGCGGAATGTGCTCTATAATCGTATGTGAGCACACATTCGTCTCGTCCGCCTCCCGGCTGGCGAACGCCATTGACAATTGTTTTGATCGTCAAGCCATGCACAGAAGATAAATAAACGTGAAGCAAGAAGAGAGAGTATACATGATGAGACTGATAACAACACCGATCGTAACAACTGCGGTAATTGCAATTTTTCTCCTGTTAACGGTGGCAGGCTGCACCGTTGAGGCACCGACCGGAGAAGCAAGAGGCGCTGGACCGGGAGAAGTCAGCTCATCTCAGCAGGTAGATCGCCAGGGGCAGATGCCGCAGACGGCGATGGCCACATACAGTTGGCTGGAGGACTCGGAGCCAAGCAGCGACCTGCGAGTAAATAATCCCAGAATTGATGCGCTGGTCAAACGGGCGGTGGAAGACAGATTGCAGTCCATGGGCTTTGCAAAGGCCGGAGCAGCCGATAAACCTGATTATCTTCTCGCCTGGTTCGGCACAATTGAGGAGGAGGTAAAAGATATTTCTCTGGCATCGTTCTATTCGCGATCCGGATACACCGGATTGCTCGGGAATATGCCGGAGGAAATGAAAGACGGCATCGTGCAGAAGACATTCTCGCGAGGAACCCTGGTCATTGATGTTCTGGACTCGGCCGACAAGAAGGTTTTATGGCGTGGAAATGCCACCAACACACTCAGGAGCAAGATGAGTGAAAAACAGCTGGCCGAATACATAGATGCCTCTGTTGCTCATATTTTTAAGTCCTTGCCTGCAAAAAAACAGGATGACTGAGGTTCGGCTATAGGGAGCTTACCTTACCCGATTGCGTAATATATCATTTGCGTGGCAGTTCCCTAAACAGGAAGCTTTGCCGCAGCCCTGAGGGCTGCGGTCGGCCGTTGCGCTGCCTGCCTCCACTGGATAGAAATAAATCACAGGATATCGAGGGCGTGACGCCATCAATGAGCAGATAATCAGGTGGACGGTCAAGCCCTCGTTCGGTGAATTAGACGGTAGACCGAGAAGATCGCTTACTGAAAACCCACTGTGGGGGAGAGGCCAATGAAGGCATATTCTTAACGGACAGCAAAGGATTTATCTTTACCGGTGTACTGGGTCGGAATTTAGGATATCAGGGTTTGCAGGTCGATCAACGGGAATACTTTCAGAAGGCAAGGTCTTCAGGAAAAACGGTTGTTGGAAACGTGGTCCGCTCAAAAGCGACGGATCAGCTGACCACCGTCATTTGTGCACCAATTGTCAGTGATTCTTCTGAATTCCTGGGAACGGTCGGGATAGTTGTGAAAGTCGATTTTCTCGTCGATCTCATTTCAGGGAGCAAAGTGGGGGAGACCGGCTATGGTTTCTTGACGGCTAAAGATGGTCTAATGCTGGCACATCCCAATGAAAAATTCATACTTGAACTAAATATTTCTACAGTTTCCGGGATGAGGAATTTGCCGGAAAAATGCTCTCTGGTAAAAGCGGTGCGGATGAATATACCTATAAAGGTGCAGACAAGATTGCAGGATATGCGCCTTTAGCCAATGTCGACTGGTATGCAGGCGCCACTCAGGACGCCGATGAATTCCTGACTTCGACTAAAACCATCAGGAATCTCATTATTCTGGTAACGCTGATTGCCTTGGCGGCTGCCGCATTTTTGGTGGTTATCGCCTCTATGTCCATCGTCAAACCTATTAATCAGGCGGTTGCCGGGCTCAAGGATATAGCTGAAGGTGAAGGTGACCTGACCATGCGTCTGGTGGTGAAATCAAAGGATGAGGTTGGCGAAATGGCTCTCTGGTTCAATACTTTCATTGCCAAACTTCAGAATATCATCAGGCAGATTGCCGAAAATTCAGCTTCGGTTGATACATCTTCAGCCGAACTCCTGCGCATTTCAGGTCAGCTCTCCGACGGCGCTGAAGACACCTCGCGACGAGCCGGTAATGTTGCAACCGCTTCAGAAGAGATGAGTGCAAACCTCACCAATGTCGCTGCCGCCATGGAGCAGTCTTCAACAAACACCAATATGGTTTCAGCCGCAGCAGAAGAAATGAGTTCGACTATCAGCGAGATCGCCGAAAATGCGGAAAGGGCACGGAGTATCTCTACAGATGCAGTTACTCGGTCCGAGAGTGCAGCCCTGAAGATGGGTGAGTTAAATGTTGCCGCCGAGAAGATTGGGAGGGTCACTGAAACAATAACAGAAATTTCAGACCAGACTAACCTTCTTGCGCTGAATGCCACTATCGAAGCAGCCCGTGCCGGTGAAGCAGGCAAGGGGTTTGCGGTAGTTGCCAATGAAATAAAGGAACTGGCAAAGCAGACAGCGGAAGCAACTCTTGACATTAAGAGTCAAATCGATGAGGTGCAGAGAACAACCGGTTCCGCGGGTCTTGAAATAGACCAGATTACCAAGATAATCAGCGGGGTCAATGATATTGTGGCCACATTAGCCACTGCCGTTGAGGAGCAAACCGCGGCGACTCAGGAGATAGCCAATAATATCTCGCAGGCAAGCCAGGGGATAGAAGAAGTGAACGAAAATGTCAGTCAGAGCTCATCGGTGGCAGGTGATATTGCCCGCGATATCGCCGAAGTAAATACTGCCGCCGAGGCTATCTCGGAGAGCAGCCGTTTGGTACGAAGCAGTTCGGAAGGCCTTCAGAAACTGGCAGTGGAGCTGAACAAGATAGTCGGCAGTTTCAAAGTTTGATGAAGTTGTAAAAAATATCGGTCTGCGTCGTAGTAGGGCTGTGCAGGTCTGAAGTGGCGGTTTACCGAACCGCGTGCCGCATGTACGGGCAATTCAACGCGTAAGGTACCGCTTCCAGCACATCGAGCTTTCTCAAAGTCGGAGTTTATGCCCGCAGGTGTGCTTATCGCAGAGTTTATCTCTGAAACTTCGATGACTTTTTCGCAATAATCAAGTTTGACCATTTTCCGGGTATATAAAACAACAGCAGCGCTCATGAGAGCGCTGCTGCAGGTTCCGGAAGAATTCGCTATACAGTGTGGATATGGTATTTGACGCCGTCCCTTCCTTCAGATTTTGAAACGGGACACCAGCGAAGTCAAGCGCTCGGCAAGTTGGGAAAGTTCGTCGGCGGACGAGCGCACATGTTGACTGCTCTCCTTCACTTCCAGCGAGCGCTCCTTAACCTGCGCGACACCTTCGCTCATCTCCGTGGTCATCTGATTGCTGCCTGCAACATTTTCGTTTATCTCGGAGATTCCCTGCGAGGCCTGATTGACATTATTGACTATTTCGTTTGTGGTGATTGACTGCTCTTCCACGGCCGTGACGATACCGTTGACTATTTCATCAACATAGCTGATGACTTCGGAAATTTCCTCGATTTCCTTCACGGTCACAGTCGTTTTCGCCTGGATACCGTCAATCGCCTCTTTGATTTTGCCCGTGGCTTCAGCGGTTCCCTGAGCAAGGTCCTTGATCTCATTGGCAACCACGGCGAATCCTTTACCGGCCTCCCCGGCTCTGGCTGCTTCTATGGTAGCATTTAAGGCCAGCAGGTTGGTTTGTTCCGAGATCTCCCTGATTGTTTCCGTTATCGAGCCGATGGCCTTGGCCGCCTCTCCAAGCTCCTGAATACTCTTATGCGATTTCTTGGTGTTCGTCACTGCCGTTTCAGTAGTCTGCCGTGCCTTGGCGCTGTTCTCAGCTATCTCCTTGATAGTGGTGCCCATCTCTTCTGATGCCGTGGCAATCATGTCCAGATTGACGGTGGACTCTTCCATCGCCGCTGAAACTGAAGCCATATTATCTGAGACTTCCTGTGAGTTGGCAGAGGCATCATCGGCGATATCCGTGGTAGATTCGGCGTTTTTCACCATCTCATCGGATATTGCCGCAAGTTCGGTAGAAGCCGCCGAAAGTGATTCAGAAGATCTTACTATGTCTTCCAGCATTTCTTTCCCTTTGGAAACCATTACCCCCAATGAGTTGGTGAGCTGGCCAATGGCATCATCAACTCTGGAAGAAAAATTGATGGTATAATTGCCTTCTCCAACCTTGATTGCCTTTTCCGCCAGTTCCTTTAACGGCTTGTTGATGGAGCGGACCAGAAAAACAGTGACCAGAATACCGCCGGCAATGACAAACAGGCCCACCAGCAGATTGTTGCGCAGCATTGCAACATCGAGACCGCCAACGATATCTTCGTGATTCATGTTGACCGCCAGAGTAACTCCCCATCCATCAATCCGTTTTTTGTAGGCTGCATTTTCCTGACCCTGGTGTATATAGTCGATCATACCGTCCCCTTCTTTAAAGGCTGGAATAACCGTAAAGATATTGTCGGATTCCGTCAGTGTCGGATGAACGAGTAATGAACCCATATCGGTGTAGAGAAAAAAGTAACCGGAACCAATCCGTGTTTCAGAGACCAGTTTGCGGACCTGTGCGGAAATCATCAGCTGACCGACATAAATTGCTCCGACAATTTCGCTCTCGGAATTGCGTATGGGTTTATAAGCCGTAAGATACCAGTCGTTAACGACAAAAGCCTTGCCCCTATAGGTTTCCCCGCGCATAATAGCCTGAAAGACCGGACTGTCGGAAGGGATGTAAGTACCGGTAGCCCGCTCTCCCGTAGCCTTTCTGACATTCGTAGAGATGCGCAGCAACTTGTCGTCAACCAGCTGAAAAATGGTGGCGGTCGCTCCGGTGATTTCCTGGATATCATCGACTATCTCCTTGTCGTTGTTGAGATAGCGCAAGCCTGCCTGCAGTTTGGGAATTTCTTTGGTAAGCGTATCTTTGGTGATCTGGTTGATCAGATTTTCTTTGATCATTCTGCCTTCATCGAGAAACAATACGCCTTCGGAGTTTATCTGCCGCTCAAGCAGGAGAAGATCACCTTCCAGTTTTTCACGGATATTGCTGTCAATAGCGGCCATCGAATTGTACAGGCTTTGATGTATATCCTGCATCGCTCCTTCCCCAAGCGTGTAGAGCCCTTGTTTAGACATCCTGATTGCATTGCCGGAGGTGATGAGAATTGAAAATATTACCACCGAAATCATCGCCAGGAAAAGTTTTGTGGTAAATTTGACGTTTTTGAATCTGTTGAGCATTTATGACCTCTTTATAATTTTTTGGAGTTTTCTATATGTTGATTTCTGATTTGGTTGAGGCAAAAAATCCTATAATTCATAAAGCCTTTAAAGGAGTTCAACGTGTGGTTGTCAGGAGGATTCCGCGAAAAAAAATACAGAATAATTCATTAATAGTAGCAGCTAGGGTATTTCCTGAATGAAAAATCATTGAAATTGCCGGATGAACTCCGGATAAGCTGTAATCTTATATCGGCAACAGATCTTATTACCTTAAGGAAAGAATGTCCATTGGTTGCGGCATCAGAGAGCAGGGCTGATCCGGTAAAATTGACAGAAGATGCCGAGCATCATAAAATGGAACATCGGCTTCAAATACTCAGTGAATATGAGGAAAACAATGAAACGAGGCGGTTTCAGTATGTCGAGGTTGAACAACTGGATGAAGGTTTCCATGAAGAATATTACGAGCTCGCCATGAATACCCTCAAGAGGGATCGGTTCGGCGAGTAAGGAGGACGGAATGCACACGGCAAAAAAGGTTATTTTCGCTTTTCGGAACGACTCTATGTGTTTTATACATGTTCTGCTTAACGGTATCGACCTGCATGAACGCGGTCTGGGTGGAAAAATAGTCATAGAGGGAGATGCTGTTTCACTGGTTCCCGAAATGGCTGAGCCGGACCATTTTTTATATACTCAGTTTGAAAAGGCCAGAGGGCTGGGAATAGTGTATGGCGCCTGCAGAGCCTGTTCCATGAAGCTGAGGGTTGCCGAAGAGATAGAGAAGGTGGGTATAGCTCTGGTGGGCGATATGTCAGGTCATCCGTCAATGGGCGGCTTTATCGAGCAGGGTTATGAAGTAATCACATTTTGAGAGATCTTCCTTGCTGAACAGCGCAGGAAAAGCTCAGGAACCGGTCAAGAACGCAGCACCGGTTCCCAAGTGCTATTCAAAGAGATGTTCAAATTCCTCATAGCCTTCCTGCGCCAGTGAATCAGCGGGAATGAAGCGCAGAGCGGCGGAATTGATGCAATAGCGCAGGCCTGTGGGCGGCGGACCGTCTTTGAAGACATGTCCCAGATGTGAATCAGCATTTTTACTGCGTACTTCGGTGCGCGGTCCCAGCCAGGTGAGATCACGGCGCTCGACTATATTCTCCGGTACCAGCGGTTTGGTGAAGCTGGGCCAGCCGGTTTTTGAATCATATTTGGAAAGAGAACTGAAGAGAGGTTCTCCGGAGACGATGTCCGTATAGATCCCCGGTTGTTCGTTATTCCAGTATTCGTTGTCGAAAGCCGGCTCGGTTGCGTCCTCCTGGGTTACTTCGTATTGCAGGGGGGTGAGACGATCCTTTAAATTCCGGGGTACCTGTTTATCGGTTAAGTTGGCTCCTCTCCCTTCCCAGTGCTTATCGAGGAACGAATCGCGGCCGGATCTGGAACGATAAAAGTTATAGCGTATGGGGTTTTCTTTATAGTAGTCCTGATGGTATTCCTCGGCGCGCCAGAATTTTTCCGCCGGTCGAATAGGGGTGACGATGGGCTCTTCGAAGATACCGCTTTCTTCAAGGCGTCTTTTCGATTGCTCGGCCAGCCTCTTCTGCCGTTCATCATAATAGAATATAGCACTGGTGTATTCATGCCCACGGTCGACAAACTGTCCGCCGCTGTCGGTTGGGTCTATCTGTCTCCAGAAAATCTCAAGAAGCTGTGCATAATCTACTATCTCGGGATCATAAGTTATCCGGACTACTTCGATATGGCCGCTGGCGCCGTAGTTTTCATACGTGGGATTTTCTTTCGTTCCGCCCGAATATCCGGAAACTACGGAATACACACCGTCCAAATCTTCAAAGGGCTTCTCCATGCACCAGAAACAGCCACCGGCGAATAGAGCTTCTGCTGTTTCCCGCTTCTTCTCCTGGTTCTGTGCCTCTAAGGAATAGACACCAATCATGGTTGCAGCAAGAAAGGATGAGATAAAGAGAAAGAGAAAAAATATAGAGTGTTTCATGAGTACACCGTGTAAAAGTTTTATGTCTCATTATGGTTTTGCTTTTTTTTAGTCGGCTGATTTTCGACTAATAAAAGTTCATCTCTGAATATCTATTAAATAATAATCATCATTCTCAAAAGAGAAATTCAGCGACATCAAAGGAAACAGTATGAGCGAAACTTTTCGGAGTATCCTGTCTAAATGATGAAGTTGTTGACTTGACGAGGGAAATCTAGAAAAGAGGAAAAAAGAAAAAACAATGACTTGGGAGCCATTCTATATCATTGCAACTCGATGGTGTATATTGCTTTTCAGAAACAGACAAGAATGGCACGGAAAATGGATGATCAGGATCTCATCGGGCAGTGTAATTTGCAGTACAAATTTTTTTATTTTTTAAGCTGTTGATTTTTGGGTGTTCTTTTTTGATTTCTACCATATCTTGTAGATAGGTCTTGAGCATGCCATAAATGTGGTGTATAAGCTTGACAATGAGAGGGGGGATCATTTGCTGCAATCCAACAGCATTTGCAATGATTAGTCTCAGATTATACGCAGTCCGTTTTTTTTGCAATACAGAATATATCCTAGAATTGATTCCAGAAGAGGGGAGTTCATGGCACCTGACTTGACCAAACAGGTATTGACCAATACCGCTGAGACAGTACTGGCAAGACGTTATTATCTTAAAGATTCCGATGGTGCTCCCGTTGAGACCTGGGAAACTTTATGCCGCAGGGTCGCAAGTGCGGTGGCCCAGGTGGAGAAAGACAAGAAAGAATATGAAATCCTGAAGGATGAATTCTTTGCACTGATCTACCACATGGACTTTTTACCCAATTCACCCTGTCTGATGAATGCCGGTACCGATCTCGGCCAGCTGTCGGCCTGTTTTGTTCTCCCGGTGGAAGATTCCATGGATGGGATATTCAGCGCCATCCGCAATGGTGCTCTGGTCCATAAGACCGGAGGGGGAACAGGGTATTCTTTTTCCAGGCTGCGCTCCAAAAATGCATCGGTTCGCTCAACCCAGGGCGTCGCTTCGGGTCCCCTTTCTTTTGCCGCGGTTTTCGATGCCGCAACAGAGACCATCAAGCAGGGCGGCAAGAGGCGCGGCGCCAATATGGGTGTTCTGCGTATCGACCACCCCGACATTCTCGATTTCATTACCGCCAAGGAAGACCAGAGTAAGTTCAACAACTTCAACTTCAGTGTCGCCATCACCGATGGTTTCATGAAGGCAGTGGAAGAAGATGACGTCTATCAGCTGATCGAGCCGTCAAACGGCGTGGCAGTCAACGAACTGAATGCCCGCGAAGTCTTTGATAAAATAATCGACCTTGCCTGGCTTAACGGCGAACCTGGTGTTCTGTTTATCGATGCCGCCAACAGGGCCAACATGACCCCCCAGTTGGGTGAATTCGAGGCGACCAATCCATGCGGTGAACAATGGCTTCTCCCCTACGAGAGTTGCAATCTCGGCTCCGTGAATCTGGCCAATTTTGTTCATGAGAGTGCCGTTGATTATGACAGGTTGAGAAATACGGTTCATAAAGCAACGACCTTTCTCGACAACGTCATCGACTGTAATCGATTTCCCATCAAGGAGATTGAGGAGATGACCCTGAAGACAAGAAAAATTGGACTGGGTATCATGGGAATGCACGATATGCTGATCCAGTTGGCGGTCCCTTACGACAGTGAAAAGGGCCGGGAGTTATGTGCTGAAGTTATGCGCTTTGTCAGGGAGGCCGCAGAAGAGAAATCACGGGAGCTTGCCGGGAAAAAGGGGGCTTTTCCAGCGTATGATCCTGACATAAATGACTATCCTCCGCGACGAAATGCCGCCCTGACCTCGATTCAGCCGACCGGAACCGTTTCCATGATCGCCGACTGCGCTTCCGGCTGTGAGCCTTACTATTCCATTGTCATGGTCAAACATGTTATGGACGGTGACCGTCTGATCCTGGTAAACAAGCATTTTGAGGCGACGGCGCGCGAAGAAGGCTTTTATTCCGAGGATCTCATGAGCAAGGTAGCTGATACCGGAACGGTCATCGGCCATGAGGAGATTCCCGAGAAATGGCAGGAGGTCTTCCGAACCGCTCAGGATATTAAGCCCGAAGACCACATTATGATGCAGGGAATTCTGCAGCAGAACGGGGTGGACAGCTCCATATCGAAAACCATTAATCTACCGAATACCGCAACCCGGGAAGAGGTCAAGCTCGCCTACATCATGGGATTTCGTTCAGGCTGCAAGGGGTTGACCGTTTACCGCGACGGCTCAAGAGACGCTCAGGTGCTCAACAATTCCAGGAACAAAAGTGAAGTTGAAGAAGGCACTATGATCGTCAACAGCGGCGGACAATGCAAGCGGAATTTACCCGACACCCTGGATGCCAAGCGATATCGCCTCAAGGATCAGGATCAGAAATCGGTCTATATTATCGTCTGTTTTGATCAGGATGAGCAGCCTATGGAAGTTTTCGCCAAATTTCCGTTTGACAACAGGATAGATCTGAAGGATAAGTCCACCATGTGGACAACCACCTGCCGTTTGGTTTCCCTGGCCCTGCGCTTCAATGTGCCGATGGAAGAGATCATAAAGCAGCTGGACCGTTCCTCCGGCCATATGCACGACCTGCCGGCCCAGCTGTCCAAGCTTTTCAAGTCGTTTATGGCCGGCACCCAGCATGGTTTTGCTTCCATCTGCCCGGAATGTGCCGGATCTCTGGTATTCGAAGAGGGCTGCGAAACCTGTCACGACTGCGGATACAGCAAGTGCTCGTAATTACAAAGGGTAGCAAGTCAGGGGAACCCTGACGGGCATAAACTCCGACTCCGGGCACCCCATCAGCACACGATCAGCCCGAAAAACATAGGCACACGTAATTACAAAAAGGTTTAAAAGATGAAGATTGGACGAAATGATGTCTGCCCATGCGGCAGCGGGAAAAAATTTAAACGCTGCTGCTCCGGTTCCGGTGGCGGGATGGTGCCCAGGCAGTCCGGGAAACAAAAACAGCCGACTCTTGGAGGTGTTATTCAACAATTTCAGAAGCTGGCCCTTGAAAAAAAGAAAATGGTACATCAGGTAGGTGTTTTTTTGCTGTACTCCGACCGCAACGGTGACGCCTGGGTACTGGAGGTCACAGATTCCGACTGCGTTCAGATTGCCTCCTCGGGAACTCCCCTGGATGTCCCGCTGGAAGAAAATGAGGAAACCATCACTGTTGAATGGACTCACACCTTCTCTTTTACCGGCAAAAAAATGGAGATTACCTCTTATCGCCATAAGAAAAAAGAGATTGTAAAAAATGCTCCGGTACAGCAGCTTACCGCGGCCAGGCGCAATATCTGGAAACAGCTTTCTCCTGAAGTACGTGACCAGGTGCACATCGATGCTTGAACTACCTGGAAATGAGTGAAAGGGTCGTCACGGTTTTTCGCACGATCCCCATGATCACCGTCATGGGGATCATTTTTGCTCTCTCCCATCAGTCAGGCGATCAGCTGGACCTGCCGGAAATACCTCTTCTGGATAAAATAGGTCATTTTGTTCTGTATGGACTGCTCGCCGCGACCATTCTTTTTGTTCCCTCATGTGAGTTGCGCCTGTCCAGGCCGAAGACCATTGCCGTAGTAGCTGTTTTGCTGAGTTTCCTTTATGGAATCGGTGATGAGTTTCACCAGTCCTTTGTCCCCGGCAGATATGTGAGTCTTGCAGACATTGCAGCCGATATTGGCGGTAGCGCGGTCGTGAGTCTTCTCTGGCTGCGATATCGCAGTTTAAAGGACAGGAGGGGTTCTTTCTGAGGAGGTTATGGCCGGCGGTGCTGCGGTTGCGGAGTGGGAAGAGGGTATCAAAGCGAAGCCCGGTTCCGGTACTTCGCTTTTCATACGGGTACTTTTTTACCCCGGATTCCGAGGGGAGAGCATTGGTCAGCGTCGCAGCAGCCGTGCCATATCCTTGGCAAAATAGGTAACGATGATATCCGCGCCGGCACGCCGCAAAGACAACAGCGTCTCGGCCATCGCCTTTTCTTCGTCTATCCAGCCATTTGCCGCCGCTGCCTTGATCATGGCATATTCACCACTGACATGATAGGCGGCTATGGGAAGATCAAACTCTTCCCGCAGTCGTGCAATGATATCGAGATAGGCCATGGCCGGCTTCACCATGAGGATATCCGCGCCCTCATCAACATCCAGAGTTGCCTCGCGGAGAGCCTCGCGGCTGTTGGCGGGATCCATCTGATAGCTTCGTCTGTCGCCGAACTGAGGCGCACAGTCTGCCGCATCGCGAAATGGACCATAGAAGGCCGAGGCATATTTGACCGTATAGGACATTATGGGAATGGAGTCGAAGTTGTTTTCGTCCAGAATTCCTCGAATTTCGGCAACCCTGCCATCCATCATATCGGACGGCGCCACCATATCCGCCCCGGCCTGGGCATGAGACAGAGCGGTCTTGGCAAGGATCTCGAGGGTGGCGTCATTATCGACTTCATTGCCGATGATGCAGCCGCAATGACCATGGTCGGTGTATTCACAAAGACAGACATCGGTAATGACCATCAGCTGTGGGGCCTTGTTCTTCAATTCCTTGATCGCCTGTTGGATTATGCCGCTTTTGGCATGGGCTCCGGAGCCCATGGCGTCCTTCTGCTCGGGAAGACCGAAAAGGATAACGCTGTTGACCCCCAGGGAAAGGCATTCTTTGGCCTCACCGGCCAACTGGTCCACGGAAATCCTGAAGACTCCGGGCATGGAAGGAATCTCTTCACGAATATTTTTTCCCGGCAGGACGAAAAGTGGATAGACAAGCTGTGATGCGGAAATATGCGTCTCCCGGATGAGTGATCTGAAAGCTTCATTTTTTCGTAAACGGCGGGGCCGATAATCTGGAAAAACCATTGCTGCTCCTTATATTTTATGCTTTGTATTTACGGCACAATCATTACTGTAAATAGTCATCGTTGTTGATGTATGGACTCTGCGATAAGTGCAGACTTCGAGAAATTCGACTCCAACAACGCAGGTCGGGCTTTTTACTGGTCCATCATTACTGAATGATGTTCAGACTCTTGAGTTTCTTATGAAGATGACTGCGCTCAAGCCCTATCTGTTCGGCTGTTTTTGATATATTCCCTTCATTTTCTTCCAGCTTGATATTGAGATATTCGCGTTCGAAAGATCTTTTGGCTTCCTTAAAATCGACAGCCTGATAGGGAAAACGCATATCGTTGTTTATCACTCCCGTAATGTTTCCGGTGGGACTTTTAAGAAAGAACTGTATATGATGATCATGGATGATTCCATCCGGGCACATGATGGCAAGCCTTTCGATGAAGTTCTGCAGTTCTCTGACATTGCCGGGCCAGTCATGTTTCATCATTTCCCGATAGGCGCTTTTATCAAAGACCTTTTTAACCAGTCCCTTGCCGTTCAAGCTGTCCATGAGGTCATCGACAAGCAGGGGAATATCCTCTATGCGATCGCGTAATAGGGGAACGTGAATGGGTACGACGTTCAGGCGATAGAAAAGATCCGGCCTGAAATTTCCGTTCTGGATCTCGTCCTCCAGGTTTTTATTAGTGGCCGCGAGTACGCGGACATTGACGTGGATCGTCTTGCTGCCGCCGACCCTCTCGAATTTCTGTTCCTGCAGAATGCGCAGGGTCTTGGCCTGAGTTTTCAGGCTCATGTCTCCTATTTCGTCGAGAAAGAGGATGCCGCCGTCGGCCTGGTCGAATTTGCCGCGCTTGTTGGCATTGGCGCCTGTAAAGGAACCTTTTTCATGACCGAAGAGTTCCGATTCTATTAATTCTTCCGGAATGGCGGCACAGTTAACCTCCACCATTGGGCGATCGCAGGAAGCTGAAAGGCTGTGAATTGCCTGGGCAACAAGCTCCTTGCCGGTCCCGTGTTCTCCGCGGATAAGAACCCAGGCATCCGTTGGCGCCACCATCTTGATTTGATCGCGCAGGGCGGAAATGATTGCGGAGTTGCCGGTGATCCTGGTTTTTTTGGTCGTGCTCTGGCGAAGAAGCCTGTTTTCCCGTTCCAACTGAGCAAAGCGCAGGCCGTTGGTTATCGAGAGGATTACCTTGTCATAGGACAGTGGTTTTTCGATGAAGTCATAAGCTCCCTTGCGGGTTGCCTTGACCGCCGTCTCGATACTGGCATGGCCGGAGATCATAATGATGGGAATATCATCGATTTTCTTGATTTCCTCAAGGGCGGTAAGACCATCCATGTTATCCCCGAGCCAGATGTCGAGCAGGACCAGATCCACCTTTTTCTCCTCAATAAGAAGCATGCCTTCCTCTGCCGAGGACACGCTGAGGGCGCTGAAACCTTCGTCTTCGAGAATGCCCTTGAGTGACTCCTGAATGGAAATCTCATCGTCTATTACCAGGATTCGTCTGTTATTCATTTCTTCTGCCGCCTGCTTATGGTGTATTCCTGACGAGCTGCATTGTTATCTTCATCTGCATTGGAAAGTATTTGACCGAACCTAAGCCCGGTCCTTCTTTTCGGCCTGAAGAGGCAGTTCGATAATGAAGATTGAACCGCGTGGTTTGTTGTCCATCACCCGGATATAGCCGCTATGATCGGCGACAATGGTAGAAACGATGGCAAGCCCCAGCCCTGTTCCAGTTTTTTTGGTGGAAAAGTAAGGCTCGAAAAGCTTGCCCTTGTCCTCCGGTGTGGTTCCGGGACCGTCATCGCATACTCGAATGAAGACGCTCTCCTCATTGCTCAGCAACTCGATAATAATATTACCGCCATCGGACAAAACTGCAACTGCGTTATCGAGAAGGTTGATAATGCATCGCTTTATCTGTTCTCCATCAAAAAAGAAAGTGGGCAGGGGATTCTTTTCATGAAGCTGAAAGTCTATGTGCTTATGAGCCTCCTGGTAGAGAAACAGCGTGGCGTTGGCCAGTTCGACAAGGTTGCCTTGCGACTTTTGAACCTTGGGCATGCGGGCAAACTGGGAGAATTCGCTCACTAACCGTTTTAACTCATCCACCTGGTTGATGATGGTGGCTGTGCACTGATCAAATATTTTGTCACCATCTTCAAGAATATCCGGATATCGCCGGCGCAACCGCTGAGCCGAGAGTTGGATCGGGGTGAGCGGGTTCTTGATTTCATGAGCAATCCTGCGGGCGACCTCACGCCAGGCTGTCATTCTCTGCATCTTCTCTATCTTCGTGAGGTCATCGAAGACAAGCACGTACCCCAGCGGCGTTTCTTCCTCGTCTTCCAGGCGGGTGAAATTAATGAGAAGCGAGTAGTTTTTTTGCTGGATGTTCAGGCGCAAATGTTCCTGTATGCTTAACTTTCTGGAGATTTGCAGTTTTTCCAGAAAGCCGTGGATAATTGCGGCATGCTGCTCCAGGAGCGTGTCCTGAAAGCGCTTGTTGAGATAAAAGTTCCTGTCAATGTTGAGAAGGCTCTCGGCAAAGCGGTTGATGGTGATAATCCGCCCCTCTTCATCGAGAGAAATGACCCCAGTGGAAACATTCTGCAGGATTATTTCCGTATACCTTCTGCGCTGCTCGGATTCCTGCGAACTGGAATGCAGGGCGGTAAGGGTTTCGGCAAGTTTCTTGTTGCTGCTGTTGAGATTGGCCGTCATTTTATTGAAGGCGTCCACCAGCAGGCCGATCTCATCATCTGTTTTTCCTTCGATGGCAAATTCCAGATCCCCCTCGGCAATCCTTTTCGTGGCGTCCGCCAGCTTGGCGACCGGTTCGGTGATTCCCTTGGAAATATAGAAGCCGAACCAGACAGCTCCGAAGATTATGAGCATGGTGACAATCAGAAGAATGATCAGGAGCCAGAATTTAAACGGTTCCTTGAGATACTTGAGCTGCTGGTAACCCTCCATGCCCTGTGAGATGGTTTCCATTCCGGCAAGACGCTCTGTGTCGATCAGCAGGGTTGTTGTCAGTGTTGCGCTGATTTTTTCCTCGCCCAGCAGAATCGCGGCAACATGACGAACAAGATCTCCTTGCAATGTTTCCTGAATAATATTTTCTCCAGCTGTATCCGGTTCCAGCTTCTGCAGTATATTGACAGGGATATCAGGAAGCTTGATGCCCTTAAGCCTCGTGCTTGCTGCCGTGATCTCAAAACTGCCGTCGCCGGCAGCAAGGATAAGGCTGTCTGGTCCGTAGCGCGTTTGCAGGCTCAGGATGTTTTCCAGTTCCCGTGAGGCGATTCGGGGATCCTTGCTGATCGAAGCTTCCTGAAGCCTGGTGCTGATATCCGTACCCAGCCGACTGGCCTGCTCTTCCGTATCGCGCAATAGCGCCTGGGCCAGTTCCAGAGACTTCTGCAGAGATTTTTCCACACTGGCATTAAACCAGAAATCCATACTGGTGGAGACAAACTGCAGTGCCACGAAGAAGAGCAGGATTGTAGGAATCAGGGATAGCGAGAGAAAGGAGATGACCAGCTTGGTTTTCAGTTTGGTGTTTAAGAGATTTTTTCTGCTTTCCAGGAAAAGTTCGGCAAGGTTGCGAAGCACCAGGAAAAGGACCAGCAGAACCAGGAGAACATTGACGTTGATGAGAACGAATATGAGAATATTCGAATTTACCGGAATGGTAACTTCATGATTGAAAAGCAGAGACTGAAACCAGACAAAGATCGGGATCAGGCAGGAACAGAAGAGAATGACAAACAGAGTGATCTTTTTCTTCTGGCGCTTTTGTTCCTGGAGAATGGCGGCATCTCCGATAAGGGTTTGCGGCAAAGGATTTTTAAGGCTGTTATGATATGTTTCTGTTTCCGGACTCATGGTTTAGAGCTTTACTCCTGAACTGCCAAAAAAAAACGGGAAAACAAAATAGTAATATTTTTTAAATATCTGATTACCCCTGAAAATCAGCATTTTCTGGCCCAGGCCGGGACTGCTCTTTTCATCGGGACGCCATAAACCCCGTCCATGGGGGCTTCGCTGCAGCCATCCGGGCTGCAGAGACCCGTGAAAAGAGCGGTCCCGACCTTGAGCTGAGGATTAGGGGTAATCAGGTTTAAATAATTAAAACAACCTCTGTAGCCAAGGTCCTAATACCCTTCAAGTGGTACTGTAAAGTGTCCATCTCAGCTGGGTTATATCGTAAATGTTATGCTGTGCCATTTGGTTTTTATATCCCACCAGGAGATAAAAGGGACCACCCGATGCAAACCCATGGGAAGGGTTTTTTTGTAAAGTTCTGCGCGTATTCGTATGGTATAGGGGGTATCCGGCTGTAACCGGTTGAGTTCCACCACTTTCAAGCCATTAAGTTCATTGATCGCTTTCTGCGCCTCATCCAGGGACTGGTAGGAGAAAAAACGCTTGCCGCTTTCCTCTATCTCGACCTTGTAGGTCTCCTTTAAGGTATCATAACTTATGACGTGCCGGGTCTCCAGGGAGATGAGTGAGTTTTCACTGTCAGCTTGACTGAGTTCAATGAAAAAAGAAAAATGTATAGGAAGTCCACTGTGCAGTCCCTGCAGCATCTCCTCGGTAAAGGCGTTTTTGAGCATGGCGAATAGCAGGAGATGACTCTTTGAACCGGTCACGGTAATATCAGAAAAAGCAGGATCAATGGTCCTCTTGGGAATAGAGATGGATGTCTGAACCGATAAAAGGAGCAGGACCAGGATGATTGAGGTCAGCAGGAGTGTCTTTTTCATTTTCTATAGAGTAATTTACCCTCTGGAGAATGTTTGGGTAATTGCTATTTGACGGTTGTCCGGCCCCGGCAGTGAAGGGGTAAAGCTGTGCCGGTTATCTGCTTACTGTTTCTTAACTTTACCTGAATTGATACTGCTTGTCCATCCTCGTAGTCAGCAGAAATCGGTCGAATTCCACATGAGAGAATTCAAGGAAAGAAATTAGCTTGACAGAGAAGTTCGGCAGGTATACTATATTTTGTGCATATGCAAAATAGTGCAATTAACTCTCCGGCTGAGCCGGATGGTTCAGTTCGTGCACCGATATTGGGCCAATATATACACATTTTTTATCTTTGGAGGAAGAAAATAATGAAAATTGCAATACCTACGAATGCTCCGGGAGGGCTTGAGGCGGAACGGTCAGGTCACTTCGGACATTGTGATATTTTTACCGTTATTGACCTGTCATCGGGCAATGAAGTCACCGATGTCACCACGATCATAAACGAAGGTCATGAGGCTGGCGGCTGCATGGCCCCGGTTACACTTCTGCAGAAGGCCGGAGTTGAGGCTATTGTCGTGGCCGGCCTGGGTAAAAGGCCAATGCAGGGATTTAACGAAGTCGGAATTACAGTATATCATGCTGACCAGGGCCAGTTGCCCGATGTCAAAAGTGTGATCGAAAACCTGCAGCAAAACCGCTTGGTGGTGATGCACCCAGCGCAGACTTGCCAGGGCTCCGGCAACTGTCAGCATTGATGATGGCGTTGCGATAAGCATCCGTACGGGCACACAGGTCCTCTGCTGTTGGAAGTAATAGTCGGGGACCTGCCGCAAATCTGCATCAGGGCCGGGATCAAGACGATTCATTGAACTACCACTCTTCAACAAAATAGGTGACTTGCGACTAGACACTTGCCAAAGGCGTCGATTATGTGATATATACCACTACCAGTACGACACTGTAGTCTTTTTGGATGATGTTCCGGAAGGTCTGCGCTTATCGCAGAGCATCCCGGTAACTTCGATGACTTTTTGCGAGATTATCAATTTACATGTTTTTGTTTTTCATCCATCCGGTTTGGTTACGTGTTGAAAACACATACTTTATTTTAGTGGAAAGAAATGTCACCAAGACCTAAAAAAGCCAGAAACTGCGAGGGGAACTTTTGCGGAATGGCGTTCAAGCCAACCGGAACGCCGTTGCATGAACTGCGTCAGATTGAATTGCACCTCGATGAGCTTGAGGTATTGCGGCTGTGTGATCGGGAAAGTCTTACTCAGGAAGAAGCAGGAGAGCGTATGGGCGTCTCCAGGGGAACGATTCAGCGCATCATTACTGTCGCCCGCAAAAAAGTTGCTGCCGCTCTGACGGAAGGAGCAGCTCTTATTTTTGTTCGTGATGAAGAGGAATAACAACGTTATTTCCTCTATTCAAGAACAAATCGCCTGCGACACGACCCTGCTGGATTTCTGTATCCTCTTGAGAGGGTGCAAAAAGCAAGAAAACGAAGAATGTATTTAAATCCTTGAATCTGCCTCTATAAGCCCCCTAAGGGGTACTGTAAAAAGTCCGGCTCAGCTGGGTTGGCCTGGCAAAAAAGTTCCCTTGTAAATCATACGTTTTCACGCGTTTTGTGGAAATCTATGTTCGGCCACTTCTCCATAAAAAAGTTGAGCATCCATTCGTTCTGGGCAAGATAGGTGAGAAATCCTTCTGAGTCCCTGGCCAGAGCCCCCTGATTCTTGGATTCGAACTGGGTCAGTTTCTTTTTGTCGCTGCAGCTGACCCAGCGAGCGGCTTGATAGCTCACCGGTTCATAAATCGCTTCTACCCCATACTCATTTTTCAACCGGGCCACGGTTACTTCAAACTGCAGGACGCCTACTGCACCCATGATATAGTCGGAACCGATAAGCGGCCTGAAGACCTGAATTGCTCCTTCTTCGGCAAGCTGGACCAGTCCTTTTTGCAATTGCTTCATTTTCAGAGGATTTTTCAGGATGACCCGTCGAAAGTGCTCGGGAGCAAAGTTGGGAATGCCCGTGAACTTGAGTTCTTCCTTGGGAGTAAAGGTATCTCCTATCTTGATGGTCCCGTGATTATGCAGGCCAATAATGTCACCTGGCCAGGCTTCCTCCACATTGGCACGGTCCTGAGCCATGAAGATAGTGGCATTTGCCAGAGTGATTTCCTTGCCGATCCGATGATGTCTGACTTTCATACCCCTTGTGAATTTTCCCGAACAGACACGGAGGAAGGCGATCCTGTCCCGGTGAGCCGGATTCATGTTGGCCTGGATTTTAAAAACAAATCCGGAAAAATCCTCTTCTTCGGGATTGACGATTCGTGAGGCGGCCTGTCGTGGTTCGGGAGGCGGCGCCATGCTGATAAAGCCGTTGAGAAGTTCCTGGACTCCAAAATTGTTGATGGCGCTGCCGAAAAATACCGGTGTCTGGCTTGCACTGCGGTAATGCTCATATTCAAATGGGCTGGCCGCACCCTCCAGCAGTTCGATATCCTCGCGCAGATCATCGGCCTGTCGGCCCAACAACTCATCAAGGCGCGGGTCATTAAGGTCTTTTATGGTAATGCCGTCATCTTCTCGTGATTCCCGGCCGGGTGTAAAAAGATGGATCTGCTTGTGAAGAATGTTGTAGACGCCCTTGAAGGTTTTTCCCATGCCGATAGGCCAGGAGAGCGGTGAGCATTCAATCTGAAGCTTGTCCTCGATATCAGCCATAACATCGAGAGGAGACAATCCTTCTCTGTCAAGTTTGTTGATGAAGGTGATAAGAGGGGTATTTCGCATCCGACAGACCTCCATCAACTTTTCGGTTTGGGTTTCAACGCCTTTGGCATTGTCGATCACCATGATGGCGGAGTCAACCGCGGTGAGCACCCGGTAGGTGTCCTCGGAGAAATCCTGATGGCCTGGTGTGTCCAGCAGGTTGATTTCAAAATCGTGGTAGGCGAATTTCATCACCGATGTGGTGACCGAAATGCCGCGCTCTTGCTCGATGGCCATCCAGTCACTGGTAGCCTTGCGGTCATTTTTCTTGGACTTTACCGCACCAGCGAGATTGATCGCGCCACCGTAGAGCAAAAGTTTTTCGGTGAGAGTGGTCTTCCCCGCATCGGGATGACTGATGATGCCGAAGGTTCTTCTTTTGGCTATTTCCTGTGCTAGATGTTTACTCATTTCTCAGTGGTATTGTTTGGCGGAATGTTGTTCTTTAAAATACTTCTTTAATTTCTGTATTCGACTTATTATAAAGTGCAGTGCTTTGAAGGAAAAATTCTCTTGAGAGTATGATCCGATGGGGATAAGCGGAGACTTAAAATGCCCTTGAGAAAAAAGAAGCAGAATATTTACGACACATCGTATTAATCAGCTAAATACAAAAGGCCACAATAGGGCTCTTTCATACAGAATGCAAACATAAAACCGAGAATATTTATGAAAATTAAAAGAATAGTCCTGGTGACCGGCGGCTGTGGTTTCATTGGTGCTAATTTTATCAGACTTCTCAATCACCGGTATCCACAGTGGCGCATCATCAATCTGGATAAATTAACCTATGCAGGCAACCTGCAGAACCTTGCTGGCATTGAGGAGGGGGAAAACTATCGGTTTATCAGGGGGGATATCTGCGACAGTGAGCGGATAGCAGAGATATTTACTGAAGAAAAAATAAACACAGTGGTCCATTTTGCCGCGGAATCTCATGTGGATCGATCCATCACCGGACCGGCTGACTTTATAACTACAAATATTATTGGGACTTTCACCCTGCTGGAAAACGCCCGGAAGAGCTGGGTGGAGAGAAATTCAGCGGATGGCAACCCGCTTTTTCTGCATGTGAGCACCGATGAAGTTTACGGATCGCTGGGAGAAACCGGTCTCTTTACCGAGACAACCGCTTATGATCCCAGATCGCCTTACTCCGCCTCAAAAGCATCCTCGGATCATCTGGTTAATGCCTACTATCACACCTATGGCCTGCCCGTGATGATCACCAACTGTTCCAACAACTATGGTCCTTATCAATTTCCCGAGAAGCTGATTCCCCTGGTTTTGCACAACGGTCTGCACGGCAGGGAGCTGCCGGTCTACGGAGACGGCAAGAATATTCGGGACTGGCTCTACGTTGAGGATCATTGTGAGGCAATCGCCGCGGTAATAGAAAACGGTAAAATCGGCAATTGCTATAACATCGGCGGCAACAATGAAAAAAAGAATATCGATGTGGTGGAGATTATCTGCGATACGCTCGACGAGAAGCTGGGCCTTCTACCGTCCAAGGCGGCCAGACGATCACTGATCACCTATGTGACCGACCGTCTTGGACATGATCGGCGTTATGCCATTGATGCCAGAAAGATTGCAGAACAGATCGGCTGGCAGCCGAGGATCAGCTTCGAGAAGGGAATCAGAATGACAATAGACTGGTATCTCGATCATCAGCAGTGGGTCGAAGGTGTTGTTGACGGTTCCTACAGAGAGTATTATCAGGAAATGTACGGTAACAGACAAAAAATAGGTAAATGATTATGAAAGTTACACCCACGGCAATAGCGGAAGTTCTCCTGGTCGAACCCAAGGTTTTCGGCGATGAACGTGGCTTCTTCTACGAAAGCTTCAATAAGCGGCAATGGCAGGAGGAGACGGGACTCGAAGGTGAATTCGTGCAAAGCAATCACTCCCGTTCATTGCATGGCGTGCTGCGCGGTCTCCATTATCAGATTGAACAGGCTCAGGGGAAGCTCGTTCGCACCGTGGTCGGAGAGGTATTCGATGTGGCGGTTGATCTGCGCAAACAGTCTCCCACCTTCGGCAAATGGGTTGGTGAGTATTTGAGCGCCGAGAACAAAAAATCACTGTGGATTCCCCCGGGGTTTGGACATGGTTTCGTTGTCCTCAGTGAGGTGGCAGAGTTTCTTTATAAGACCACCGAATATTATGCACCGCAGCATGAGTGCTGTATCATCTGGAATGATCCTGATATCGCAATAGATTGGCCCCTGGTGGAAGAGCCTGTCCTCTCGGCAAAGGATGGTGCGGGAAAACTGCTCAGGGATGCGCAGGTATACAGGTAGTGCCTGACCGTTCACACATGGAGGAGATTACATGCTGCTGGAAAATCTTTCTTTTAAGGAAGTGGAAACGTATCTCAAAGAGAAAAACACCATTCTGATACCGGTTGGCTCAGTCGAGCAGCATAGTGAATACGGTCTCATCGGCACCGATTTCATTGCCGCTGAAGGGGTGGCCAGGGAGGTCGGCAAGAAAATGGATCTGCTTGTCGCACCCACCATTAACTATGGAGTATCGCCACATCATATGAATTTTAAGGGAAGCGCCACCCTTGCTCCAACCACTTTCATCCAGGTTATAGTCGACGTCTGTCTTTCTTTTGTTCACCACGGCTTTTCCAGAATATTTTTTATCAATGGTCATGGCGGCAATAAAAACGCAATCGAAACCGCATTTCAGGAGATCAAAATGAGAGGCACAGCCGGCCATTTCGCTCTTTTTGCCTGGTATGAGGGACTCAAGGAGATCGACCTGGTGCAGGAACTCTTCGATGGCCGGGACGGCAGTCATGCCACGCCGTCGGAAATTTCTCTGACTATGCTCCTTCGTCCTGATGCTTTTGCCGAGAAAGAGGTCGAGGAAAAACAATTTAAAGATAAGCAATATTATTGGCCGTTGACAGCAGAGGAGATGCGTAAAGTTTTTCCTGATGGCAGAATGGGCGCCGCGTCTTGGCTGGCATCTCCGGAGAAGGGCAGACTGATCATGGGACTTGCTGTTGATACATTGGTTGAGAAAATCGAGAAAATACGAGAAATACCGGTTGTGGAATAATTCAGAGTAGCTCAATATTGCTTCCGATGCATCGGAAAGTATTTTGATAAAACCTGACCATACACAGAAATAGACTCGAAGTCTGATTACCCCGAAAACTCAGTATGAGGATAAGGGTAATCAGAACTCAAAGTTAATAGGCAAGGATAGCCAATATCGAACTGCCGTGCTTTCGTTCGATAACTACCCAGTTATACCACATTTCCAGCCGTAGACTCTCCCAGGAGAGCTTATGGTTGTTCCAGGTTGTCTCGATCCCTGGAATAAGTTCTCTGATGCTCATCTCAATGTTGATTACTTCTTCTTTTTCCCTGGTGCAGCAAATATAGGAAAGCACATCGGCCAGCTGAACAATAATCGGGAACCCCAGATTTTGCTGAGAATCATCAGGACGGTGATGATATTGCAGCGCATTGACCAGTTGCTCGGGAAAATTCCATTTTTCCAGGAGTCTGCCTCCAACTTCCTGGTGGGTGATGCCAAACAGCCGTTGTTCCTCTTCCAGTTTTTCCGCCGATGAAAAGCCGCTTAACCATTTCTCTGCAGAATATTCCTCCGGAAAAGTCAGGAGCATGGCGAGCTTACCGATATCATGGATCAGGCCGCCGATGAAAAAGCGTCCGGGAGCGGTAATGGAGAAATGTTCGGCGATAATCTTTCCCGCCAGGGCGCAAGTAAAAGAGTGATCCCAGAAATCGCTTATAATTGTATCATTTCTCTGGAACACCGCACCAAATGCATTGAGAACCGATTTGCTCAGGACGATATTCTCGATTTCATCGAAGCCAAGAACGGTTATAGCCGTCTCCAGGGAGCTTACCTTTTTCGGTCTGCCGTACAGGGCGGAGTTGGCAATTTTGAGTATGGCAACACACATTGACTGATCGGGGAGTATGGCCTGGGTCAGTTCTTTGGCCGAACTCTCGGGATTGTTCACCACGTTCATTACTTCAGCGACCGTAGAGGGAAGCGAAGGAAATGTGTCGATATTCTTTTCTATGCGTGAGTAATGTGATTCTGTCATATATGTAGATAGGTTGATAGCGATGCAGACGGGTCGGAGAATTCAAATCCCCTGGCTGACCCCTTTCCAGAAAAAAACAAGAAGGTACTAATGTACCCTATTACGGCAGAGAAAACAAAGGGATTGCTCAACTACTGAATCGTATCTCTGCCTTATAGGCATTTGATTGCGCTTTTGCAAGGGCAATTGTGCGGTTGACGATGCATAACAGCCAGTACCGCAGTCTGCTAATTACAAGGCATGCTATAGGAGTCGAGAAGCGATATAGGCTGCCATTGGATTAATGGCGCCGGCAGGGTGAGAAAAGAAGAATGATGCCACTGATCAGTCAAGACTTTTCAGATAAACGAGAATATCGGCAGCGTCCTGATCATTGATTTTTTCTTTAGGGTACCGTGGCATAACTGCCGTCTCCGTCTCTCTGAGCCGGCTTAGAAATGCGCGATAGCTCATATCGAGGCCGGCAATATTGGGCGCTCTTCCGTCATTTCCGTTTTGGCCGTGGCAGGCATGGCAATTATGCATGCTATACCACCTTTTGCCGTCGGTAATATTACCTTCCGGAGCACTGCACCCACCCAGTACGAGGAAAGATGAAAGTAACAGCAGGGTTGGCGGCAAACTGAATACTATGCGAATTGGTGACACTGAAATCTCCTGTGGTAAAGCTAAAAAAAGATATGCAAACGCTTGAAATATTCAAAATACCACGGAAAAATCATTTTTCAAACAGATAATATCTAAGAAGAGATGTCCCGGTCGGCTGTCCGCAGTACTGCGGCGCTGGTCAAAAAAAAGTGTCCAAATATTCTTTTCTCAGAAGGTGGAGAAGTAATTCCCTGTTGTTGTGCATCTGGTTGAGGAAGAAAACGAAAGGAGAGAAATTGCCGACCGTCCCGAAATAGCCCACATAACAATAGACTCCGGTCAGTGTTCCCGATTTGAGATAAGTGTCTTCCTGTCTTTTCATAAGGGTCGCATATGGCATGAACCTGTTTAAGACGGTTAGCATCGCAGCCGGTGAGATCCTGTTATCAGTGGAAAGTCCGGAACCGTCTTCCATATGAATTTCCTCCGGTTGCAGCTGAAGCTGCAGAGTTATATATTCCCGGGCGGCTCTGCCTGCCTTTTCCCAGGTAGCCGGAAATCCGTGAATCCGTGCGCCGCAGCTGAGATAGAGTTGATTGGCAATAAAATTATTGGAAAAAAAGAGGCAGAGACGAACCAGTTCGGCAACATCTTTTTCTGATTCATAGACCAGGATTGACCGAGCCTCCCGTGGAGTTGTGCCTTTTTTGAACCCGTTGTTTATCTTTATTCCCTGCAAGGTGAACAGCGTTGTAATCAGTTCTCCTGAATAGCGCAGGATGTTGGAGTGATTTTTCCCTGAGGGAAAACCGCTGACGTTGACCCGATAATTTCCTGCCGGATAATTTCGGCCCAGATCTTCCATCATCGGCAGAAGAGGTGTCTGCTTTTCGGCGGCAAGCACCCTGCTATCTGCGGTTACTTTAAAGGGAAGAGCGTTAAAATTAACAGCCAGGGCGCTGTTGTGGGCGTCATAGGGATTGCTGGTTCCGGTGGATCCCGGAGGAGGAGTTTCCAGAGTGAAGGCGCTATCGTCAAGCACGATTGTTTCGACTTCGGTAATACCCGAATTTTTTAATTGCACCGCCATCCGGGTTACCATTTCCGAGGTAAGAAAGGGATCACCTTCCCCTTGGATATAGAGCATCTTGTCGGGATCAATAAAAAAGCGGGTGACAAAACGATACTCCGGACCGAGGATCTCCAGCGCCATAAGCGATGTCAGCACTTTGATGGTGGATGCCGGAATATAGGAGGTATCGGAATTGCCGGAGAGGACAACCTCATCTGCTAACTGCAGCGCATATCCTCCATTGGCGATAAGGGAACCGAAACCTTCAATCTCGACGGCATCTAAAGGCATCGCGGATAAGATTACACTGCAGAGCAGGCAAAAGAGGACCAGACCGGTCCTCTTTGCCAATGATGGTTGGTTGTGCACTTTCAGCATAACCGGCGACTCCGGGGAGGGTGCGGGGGCGGAAAATCAGATCCTGGGCAGGTTTGCCATGGATTTGAGAATCTGCTCTTCCGGGTAGTCATAATTCTGCAGTTCTCCGGAGAAGTATTTGTCGTATGAACCCATATCGATCAATCCATGCCCCGAAAAGTTAAAGAGAATAGTCTTTTCTTCCTTGAGGTCGCGCGTTGCTTCGATTATTGCGCCGCGAATGGCATGACAGGTTTCGGGGGCGGGGATTATTCCTTCCGTTTTGGCAAACAATACGCCGGCCTCGAAACACTCCAATTGGTGAACCTTGATGGGCTCGATCATTTTCTCCCTCACAAGAGCGGAAACAATCGGCGCCATCCCATGATAACGCAGTCCACCGGCATGAATTCCCGGGGGAATGAAGTCGTGTCCCAGGGTATACATGTAGAGGAGCGGAGTGGTTCCGGCAACATCACCAAAATCGTAGGCCAGTTTTCCCATGGTAAGCGAAGGACAGGAGGCAGGTTCGACCCCGACAAAACGGATTTTTTTGCCCTCAAGATAATCGGGAACAAAGGGCACCATCAGTCCGGCGAAGTTTGAACCGCCGCCGCAGCAGCCGATAATCACATCTGGATAATCTCCTGCTATTTCCAGTTGTTTCTTGGTCTCCAGGCCTATGATCGACTGATGGAGAACAACATGGTTCAACACCGAGCCGAGGGCATATTTGGTGTCATCACGAGTGGCGGCATCTTCCAGTGCCTCTGAAATGGCTATTCCCAGAGAGCCCGGGGTGTCTGGATATTCCTTGAGTATTCTTCTACCTGTGTTGGTCTGCTCGCTGGGGCTGGGGACAATTTCCGCTCCATAGGTGTGCATCATTGATTTTCGATAGGGTTTCTGGTCGAATGAAACCCGGACCATATAGACCTTGCAGTCCAGTCCGAATTTGCTGGTTGCAAAGGATAGGGCGCAACCCCACTGGCCGGCGCCGGTTTCGGTGGTGAGGCGCTTCACCCCTTCTTTCATGTTGTAATATGCCTGAGCGACAGCACTGTTGGGTTTATGCGATCCCACCGGAGAGACGCTTTCGTTTTTAAAATAGATTTTTGATCTCGTTCCCAGGGCCTGTTCCAGATTATAGGCCCTTACCAGTGGAGCCGGGCGCCAGATCTTGAGTATGTCCGATACTTCCTCGGGAATATCGATAAATCTGGCTGTAGACATTTCCTGCTCCAGAAGTCCCATGGGAAAAATGGCTGAGAGTTTTTCGGGACCCATGGGCTCCTTGGTTTCCGGATCAAGGGGAGGCTGCAGTCCATTGGGAATGTCAGGCACCACGTTATACCACTGCGTGGGCATCTCATCATCACGAAGTACTATCTTTTTATTCATCGGGAATCCTCTTTAAGAGCAGTTAATATTTTGTAACTATTCAGTAAACAGTTAAAAACCAGCAGTTTTACAGTATTTTTTGCTTTATTGGCTCCAATCGAACTGAAATATCTTTCTACCATGATGGTGTCTGTCGGGCAACATTTTGATAAATAAATGAATCTGATTACCCTTAAAACTCAGCATTTTCCGGCCCAGGCCGGGACTGCTCTTTTCATCGGGACGCCATAAACCCGTCCATGGGGGCTTCGCTGCAGCCGTCCGGGCTGCAGAGACCCGTGAAAAGAGTAGTCCCGACCTTGAGCTGAGGATTAAGGGGAATCAGGTAAATGAAAAAAACAGGGACGAAGTAGTGGTTATTTCCGTATCAGATCACCACTGGTGACAAGGTAATGTTACCGCCGTTTATTCATTCAAATCCGACCAGGATGCTTTGACAATCCTGATTTCAATAAGTTCCTCCTGCCGCCAGGAAAGAATGTGTGCAAGAGCCTCCTGGACCTTGATGCCCGGAGTTCCAGCAGTGGATTTTATCCGGAACCGCAGGGTCTTTTCATTGACCGTGGCTATATCTTCTACAAGCGGACGAATGTCTATCTCCTTTTCCAGACCTTTTCTTTTACGCTTTATAAGGAAATGTTCTGAATCCAGGAAGGTATCCTTCGCCATAATTTCATCATGGGTTAATTCCCGGGGCAGGGTCACAGTGTAGGAGGTAACGACGCTCTGTGGTATCTTGCCGGAATGAAGTCTGATATCATGCACCTGAAGGCCTTCCGGAAGGCACGAATTCAGTTGAGCAGCAGTGTCGGCAGTATTCTTCAGGGGTTTTGGCAAATCCATGATGAAAAACTCCGCCTCGCTTTGCATCCCCACGGGAAGCGCTCCGCCAAAGGAAATTTTCGGTGAGGGGTTGAATCCTTTGGAGAAATTGGTGCGGATCCGGGCACGGCGTAATGTCCTGAAAAGTAACTGAAGGATCTCCAGATGTCCGAGATAACTTATATTACCTCTGCGGGAATAGCTCACCATATATTTAAAATGGGCATCGGCTTCCTGCGGGATTTGAACTTTTTCGGGTTGTCGTGATGGCTTTTCGGGCTGCTGTCTTCGTTTGTGAACAATGGGTTTGATTTCATCAAAATCACATAAGCCGCAATTCCGGCAGCCATGGTAGCGGCAATCCGGGGTATAGTCTCCGCTGTGGGCCTTTTCCAGCTCATCTTTTAAAAACTGCGGATCAATGCCACTGGAGAGGTGATGCCAGGGGAGTATTTCATCATGGTTCCTGGCCCGCAGATAACCGGTTAAGTCTATATCGCACCCCTGAGCGGCCTGCTGCCAGATTACCAGATCGAAATGCTCCGTCCAGCCGTCCAGACGGGCACCCTTGGACCAGGCGGTCTCGATCAACTGCGCCAGTCGTCGGTCACCGCGGGAAAAGACACCTTCAAGGAAACTCATCTCGGGATTGTGCCATTTCAATTTGGAACCCTTTGAGGGCATAATCCTCTTCAGATGATAAATTCTTTCCCGACTCTCTTCCAGAGACAGCTGTCTTTCCCATTGAAAGGGAGTATGGGGTTTGGGGACAAATGTGCCGACGCTGGTGGTCACCTGCATTCGCCGGTTTCCGGCGGAGCTGGTCGCCTCTTTGGTTTTTCGGGCAAGGGCGGCAATGGCCTCGACATCCTCGAGCGTTTCAGTAGGCAGGCCGATCATAAAATACAGCTTTATGCCTTTCCAGCCCATACTGCAGGCATCTTTGCAGGTTTTCAGAAGGTCATCCTCGGTGATGCCTTTATTTATTACTTGCCGCAATCGTTCGCTGCCCGCCTCGGGGGCAACGGTAAAACCTGTTTTTCTCACCCTCTTTATCTGATCCATGACAGGCTGGGAAAGGGTGCCCACCCGCATGGAGGGCATGGATACGGAGACATAGCGTTCAGCAAATTTATCCATCAGTTCCGGAAGCAGGTCGTCGATGCAGGAATAGTCGCCGGTTGAAAGAGAGAGGAGGGCGAGTTCTTCGAAACCGGAACGCTCTATTCCTTTTTCAGCGAGCTTCATAATCTGCTCAACCGTTCTTTCCCTGACTGGTCTGTAGATCATTCCTGCCTGACAGAACCGGCAGCCCCTGGTGCAGCCTCGAGCGATTTCCACACCGAGCCGATCGTGAACAATTTTCGCATTGGGAACCAGAGGGTTGCACAGGTGGGAGACATCATCGAGATCGGCGACGATTCTTCTTTCCACGCTGCCGGCATGAGCTGCTGCTTCGCCTATTTTGGTAATCAGGTGGTCTTTGTCATATTCCGGTTGGAAATGAGCTGGAATATATACTCCCTTAATTTCAGCTAGTTTGCCGAGCAGGGCGCTTCGCTTTATATTTGTTTTCTTCCCATCCCTGATCACCCCCGCAATTTCGATGATGGCCTCTTCTCCATCTCCCAGCAGAATCGCATCGAAAAAATCCGCAACAGGTTCAGGATTCATCGAACAGGAACCGCCTCCGAGGATAAGTGGATGGGATTCATCGCGATCCCGGCTGTAAAAAGGGATGGCGCTGAGCTTGAGGATGGTGAGAATATTGGTGTAGCAAAGCTCGTAAGGGAGAGTGATGCCGAGGACGTCAAAGGAGGAAAGCGGTGTCGCCGACTCCAGAGAAAGGAGAGACAATCCCTTCTCCTCCATCACCTTTTCGGCATCCAGGTCCGGGCAGAAGCATCGCTCTGCCACCACCTTTTCCTCACGATTGAGGAGATGGTAGAGTATCTGCAAACCAAAGTGGGACATTCCTATTTCATAGAGATCGGGAAAGATCAGGGCAAAGTGGACATCCGCCTGCCGCCATTGCTTTTTTATGGAGTTGAACTCTTCTCCCAGGTAGCGCCCGGGCTTGGAAACATAGGGTAAAATAGATTGGCTCATTATATCCGGTAGATCATTTATGGAAAGGGTATCTTTTAACCCGGTGATGCTGGAATTAATCTCTATACTAGATGAACTGTTCTTGAAGAAAGAACAGCCGCTTTGATTTAACGGAAATCAGTTGACTTTTCAAGCAGGGATACAGTATTCAATTACCTATCAGATCTAAATTTAAGGACATGTATTTAAAAAATCACAGAAAAAGAGAAGTTATAATGAAAAATATATTATCATTTTTTTTCATGATACTGGTCCTGCTTTGGACAATATCGGCGATTTCAGCAGAAAAAAATGGTGAGGCAATGATTGAATCCATTCACTTTCTGGAAGAAAATGATATTGAGACTATACAGGTGAAATTGAGCAGCAGGATTGTCCCCCGGGTTTTTGAGCTTAATGGAGACAATCCTCGCGTAGTCTGTGACTTTTTAAATACTGGATATCCCGCAGGTAATAGACGGGTTATTGCCGCAGGGGGTGATTTGATAAAAAGAGTTCGTGTCGGACTCCATCATACGCCGGTGGTCAAAACCCGGATCGTCATCGATCTTAAAGAAAGCAGTGTGTTCAGTGTCGTTCGAGATTTCAGAGAAGAGGAGAACAAGCTGATCATCAGGATCTTAAAGAAAGCCAAGCAGCCTGAAGAACCGCAGGCTCCCGCTGAACCAGTCACTGCAGCGCCGGTGGAGAAAGATGAAAAAAATGAGATTTCCACTTCTTCACCGCCGCCTGCCCCTGTTGACAGCGATAAGCAGGCTTCCACCGAAAGCGTACAACAATCAGAAGATGAGCCGGAGGGCTCTTTTGAAAAAGGAATTGATGCTTTTGAGGATAACGCCGAGGCTGATGGCTCAGCGGAGGAAGAAGATACCGCAACGGAGGAAGGCAGCGATAAGCAGACTTCCACCGAAAGCCTACAACAAATAGAAGATGAGCCGGAGGGCTCTTTTGAAAAAGGAACTGATGCTTTTAAAGATAACGCCGAGGCAGATGGCACAGCGGAGGAAGAAGACACCTCAACGGTGGAAGCTGAAAGTAAGCGTTTTGCCGCTCTTCACGATGTCACTTTCGAACGCAGCACAAATGACCAGGAAATGGTGCTCTTCAAATTAAACGGTTTTTATCCGCCTATCGTTTTTTCAACCGAAGAGAATAATCTTCTCGTTGTCTGTGATTTTCTCGACGCCGTTCTTGCTATCGGAATCGATCCCGTTATCGAAACAAAAGGGGAATATATAAGAAAGGTCAAAATCTCAACTCATCGGGATCCGGATAAGGTCCGGGTTGTTCTTGAACTCGCGGACAGTTACAACTATGACCTGAAGCAGGTCTTTTTCAAGGAAGACAATCTTTTCGTGATTATTATCAGTAATCTTGGTGAGAAATAGGAAGTGCAACAGACATGGTCAGGGACAATGATCTCGTACAAAATTGAAGTTGCCGAAATGGCTCAGATCCGTTTCAGTCCGCAAAGACCTGGATCGAGCTTTCTCGAAGTCGGAGTTTATGCCCGTACGGTGCTGCTCGGGAGTCCATCAGGGATAATATTGTCGTAGATATCCAGGCGGAAGCTTGAGGGAGAAAGTCTCCTCGGAAAACATCTTGTCGACCAGGATATCCTTGAGTTCAATCTGTATGTTTGTACCAAAGGATGTTCCCACCACTTCAATGGATGTCGGCAGGGGGCAACCGTTTTCCTGGATCCATTCATTATAGATTACCCGTGCTGCCTCGCGGTTTTTTTTGTCGTAGACAACTCTTTCCAGGAGCAGCCTGTCCAGGGGATCAAAGAGAAGGTATTCCTTGGAAAAAATTGAATCATCAGGTTTCTCCACAGTAAGCCAGATCCCTCGTGCCGCAGCATCACGACGGAGTTCCGTAAGCTGCTCTTCCTCAAAGAATATTTTTCCCGTCAGCCATTTGCCCCACTCGGAATGAAAAACATTTTTGGGAATGGAATGTCTGTCAACAAAGCTTGAAACCCTGCCATGTTTAAATACTCCCTCGACGGCGTTAATGGTCTGAAATTTTTTACCGTCGGTGGTCAGGGCAAAGAGTGGCTGTCCCAGAGGATTGATAGCCACTAATTTGAAGGAGGACGGCAGGAAGATCTGCAGATAGCCGTTTAACCCTCCATCGTAGATTTTGGAGTCCCACGTGGCGGAGATTTCCGCATCGATGCAGCAGGTGCAATTCTGCTCCTGTCTCTGCAGTTCCGCAAGAAGCAGTTCACGGCTTGCTTTTTCTTCTTTTTCACCAAGGGGATCCTGCCACTGTTTCGGAGCACAGCCGCTGATAACGAGAAGGAGGAAAATCATCGAGAGGGTGAGGTGGTTATGAGTGATCATCGAGTGTATTGATTTTATTTTGAATGGTTGTGCTTTTTTGATCATCTGTCAGATATTCCAGGGATTTCCTGTAATAATGCAATGCCTTCTCTTTGTCGTTCAGTGCTCTGTAGGTGTCGCCCAGATGCTCATATATATAGGGATCTTCCGGTTCAAGTTCAGCAGCCTTGAGCAACTCCGTTTCGGCCTTGTCAAAAGCTCCAAGGCGATAGTATACCCAGCCCATGCTGTCGAGTATATAGCCGCTGTCCGGCTTAAGCTCAAGGGCTCTGCCGATATACTCATAGGCTTTCTGCAGGTTAATATTGTCATCGGCCCAGCTGTAACCGATAAAGTTCAGGGCATCGGCATGATTGTGATTGAGGACAAGTATCTTTTCCATCAACTGCATGGCCAATTCATGATTACCGGTTTTCTCCTGCAGGATACCATATTCATACAGAAGCGATTCATCATTTTCATAAACAACTATTCCCTCAGCCAGCGTTTCAAGCGCCTTTTCCATATTATCATGCTGCTGGTAGATCGAGGCAAGCCATGAATAAAAGGAGGGCAGCCTGGTTTGCTCATCTTCCAGAGCATTCTGAAGGAGTTTGATCGACTGCTCTGACTTATCCGATTCTTCCAGGATTCTCACCTGGAGCATTATGCTGTCGCGGTATTCGGGTGCGCCTGGTTCAACCCTCTGTAAAACCTTGATCGCTTCTTCAAAGTCCGATTCATCATAGAGTATGACGCCAAGAAGGTAATTCGCCTGGGACAGCGCCTTCTCCTTCACCAGAAAAGTAAGAATTTTCTTGGCCGCTTCATTTTCACCAAGATTGATGAGAATCTGGCTTCTGACAAGGTCTATTTTATCCGGGTTGTTGCTGAATTGTCGTAATCTGGTGAGTTCTTCAAGCGCCGCTTCAGCTTCTTCGAGAAAAAGATAGGTCTGCACCATTCCAAGCGCAGCGCCTTCATCCCTTTCGTCTTTTTTCAGAACATCTTCGTACACCTGCCGGGCCTTGTCGAATTGTTTGCGAAGATTATAAAAGTCGGCGATTTCGTAGGAAAGCTCTTTTGACCAGTTCAGCTGCAGAGCCTCAAGGTACCGCTGCTCCGCTTTATCGAGTTCGTTGTTTTCAGTATAGAGTCGCGCCAGATAGAGAAGGGCGAAATATGAATTCCTGTCTTTTTCCAGAATGGCCTTAAAGATATTTTCAGCTACTTCGAATTCACCTTTTTTACCGTGTAAGAGTCCGAGGCGGAGTTGGATATTGGCATTGTCCGGCTCGACCTCGAGCGCCTCTCGATAAATCTGTATGGCTTCATCTTCTTTTCCTTCAAGAATCCTGAGACGAGCCAGTATAAACCTTTGCACCGTTTTATCAGGTCTGCCGGCAATATATTTTTCAAGCCAGGCGGCTGCTTCCTCAAGTCGGCCCAGCTGGATCAGCAGTACCGGAATCTTTTCGGCAATATAGTCCGCATCGGGATCGCAGATCGAGGCTTTTTCATAGGCCTCCAACGCTTCATCATACCTCTCATCGTATTCGGCATTGCTCCCCCAGAGGAAGTAGAAGTAGGAACAGGAGGAGTCCGTGCTTTCCTGCCATGGAATTTCAGGAGCAACGGGCTCCTGCTGTTTGCCGTTGGCGCATCCGCTGGAAAGCAGAGCAATGACTAAAAGCGATATACAAAGAATGAAGCGGGACATGTTCATATATTTATTCTGGCCTGTTCAAGATAGTGTATACCGCAGCCGTGACGGCATGATGAACATCCTCTATGGTTTGATCGGCATCAATATAACAAATATAAGGATAACTGAGTGAATTAAAAATTCTTTCAACCTTTTTAAGAGAATCTTCCTGTTCAAAATCGTTGAGCCGGTCTCCTCGGTTGCTGGTAATTCTCTCAATGGATTGTCTCGGGTTCAGTTGAAAAATGAGAGCCAGATCGGGCTCAGGAGCAAAATTGTTTTTTCTGGCAATTTCATCTATATTCATGCCGGCTGCACCCTGATAGGCCATGGTGGAGAGATAATAGCGGTCGCAGAGGATGATTTTACCCTCTGCAAGGGAGGGTCGTATCAGGTGTTCCACATGATCACGGCGATCGCACAGAAAAAGATCAAGCTCTTCCTCCCTGGTTACCTCATCCCGGTTGAGATAGAGTTTGCGGATCCGCTGGCCGAATTCACCTTCCGTCGGCTCTTTTGTGGTAACAACATCGTACCCGCTCGCTCTCAGGTGTACTGCCAGCAGCTCTAACTGCGTGGATTTACCGGTGCCGTCGATTCCTTCAAAAACGATGAGGCTGCCGCGCTTCATCTCGCTGTTCTCATTCTGGTCCATTGTCTGTCATTTCCAAGTCTACATCATGATGATAAGGTATAATTGCACATTTTCTTTCTGTTTTCCACGATTTCTGCAGCCATTTTCACTGCCGCGGCAAGGCTGTCGGCCTTTGCCACCCCTTTGCCGGCAATATCATAGGCGGTGCCGTGATCCACGGAAGTGCGCACCAGAGCCAGACCTATGGTCACATTGACGCCGTCGTCGAAATGCAGGAGCTTAAAGGGAATGAGTCCCTGGTCATGATACATGCAGACGACTGCGTCAAACTCTTTTGCCGCGGCCTTGACGAAGACCGTGTCGGGAGGGTAGGGACCATCGACATTCATGTTTGCCGCCCTGGCCTGTTCGATGGCAGGCAAAATAATTTCCGATTCCTCAACGCCGAACATGCCCTCTTCGCCGGCGTGAGGGTTGAGACCGGCTACCGCAATTTTAGGTTTGGGGATCGCAAAGTCGGTAATCAGGGATGTGTGCGTGATGCGGATGCGCTGCAGAATTGTCTCAATGCTCAATCGTGCGGCTATTTGCTGTACACTGCAGTGAATTGTAACCAGAGTAACCCGCAATGAGGTGCCGGCCATCATCATGGTAAAATGGTGCTCTCCGGTGAGATCTGCCAGCATCTCGGTGTGGCCAGGGTAGGAGTAGCCGGCGCGTTGCAGGGCTATTTTGGAAATAGGGCAGGTGGTTATTCCGTCAATGGCTCCCTGCCTGGCCAACTCAACGGCTGTCTCTATATATCCGGCCATGGCCAGTCCGGTCTCTTTGCTGGGCCGGCCCCAGTTGAGCATGTCCGGTGAAAGGCTGGTAACGCTGTAAACGGGAATGCCGCTATCAGGTAATGCTTCGCCGGGCTGCCACGGAACACACTCGATGGGTATGCCGAAATGAGAGGCATTATAGCGCAGAACCTCAAGGTCACCGATCACGACGGTTCTATTATTGCGGGGATTACCGGTGGCCTGGAAGTATCGAAGAATAATTTCGGGCCCGATTCCGACGGGGCAGCCCATCGTTATACCAATCAGTGACATGTGATTTCTCCCATTTGCTGAGAATCATAGAAATCAGCGCAAAGTTCCCGGTTAATCGGATAAAAAAAAGATCGATATGCAACGCTGATGGCGTCGTAAAAATTTTTCATCCGAAGTCTTCGCTTATCTGTGTCGTTGCTGCAAAATTTCTATCCTTACGACGTACCCTAGTACGCCGAAATAATAGAAATTTTGCGCGCCTAGCATATGAAGTTTTTTACTTAGCCATCCGAAAATCTAGGTTTTTATGAGTTTATCAACGCTGATGGACTCGTAAAAAGCCCGATCTACGTCGTTGTAGATCTGAAACGGCGATTTGCCATACCACATGTACTGCCAAATCGCTGTTTCAGATACTACGCCTAGTATATCAAGCTTTTTCCAGAGTCCATCCCGGAACTTCGATGACTTTTTACGAGATTATCAACGCTGATAAGACGCTACAAAGTCATTGAGGCTGCAGAGCTGAAGATCGATTTCTTGACGATGCCATCTCAAAAACCGAAGTTGAGCTCAAAAGCGTTTTCAATATGCTCTATCCGCGGGGTTGTACCACCACCGAGATAAACGGCGATGACGTCAAAACGGGCATCTTTGTCAAAAAGATTCTTACTGCCGAGATACAGCTGGGCAGCCATGCTGATATGTCTCTGTTTATTTACTGTAACAGCCGCAAGCGGTGTTTCGAGAAAATTGGTTTTTCGGGTTTTAACCTCGATGAAAACCAAGGTGTTGCGGTGATCGGCAATAATATCGATCTCGGCGTATCTGGTGCGATAATTTGTCTGGATTATGGTATATCCCTTTTTACGCAGAAAATGCGCAGCCGATTTCTCACCGGCCTTACCGAGAGAGATACCGTTATATGACAAATTCCCGTACTCCTTTAAACGTCAAACGGTGTACGGGGCAGGGACCGTATCCGGCGATTGCCTGCCGGTGATGGAGGGTAGCGTATCCCTTGTTCTGTCTGAAATTGTAATGAGGATATTTTTCGTCAAGAGAGGTCATGATGCGATCCCGCTGTAATTTGGCGACAATGGAGGCAGCTGCTATCGAGCCACTCTTGCTTTCACCTTTTATCAAGGCAAGCTGAGGGACGCTCAGCGGTAATTCAAATCTTCCATCTACCAGAATAAAATCCGGCGTGGCTCCTACGGTGGAATGATGAAAAACAGCAAGTTTCATGGCAAGCAGGGATGCCTGCAGGATGTTGATGGTGTCAATTTGCCTGTGGGAAACTATGCCGATGCCGATAGTTGCACCATTTTCCTGAAGCAGACTGCCCAGCTTAAGGCGCTGCGCATGACTGGTTTCCTTGGAGTCAAGAAAAGGCGATGCATCACAGTACGGCGGCAGAGTAACACATGCAGCCACCACAGGTCCTGCCAGAGGACCACGTCCGACCTCGTCGGTGCCGGCAATACAGGTAAAGCCCTGAGTGCGCAAACTTCTTTCAAGCCGAAAATTGTCATCCTCGGACGGCAAGATATTGAGCAGCGAAGACCCTTTCACTTGGGAAATCCCTTCAGGAAACTCTACTGTTGCACCTGCGAGTCCCCTGAAGAGCAGATCTTCTTTAGCGGGTAGAGCGCTCGCGGATACGTGCGGCTTTGCCCCGTCTGGCGCGCAGATAAAAGAGTCTGGATCTGCGTACACGTCCTCGGGAGACAACCTCAATTTTTTCAATTCGAGGATTATGCAGGGCGAATGTTTTCTCGACGCCGACACCGTGGGAAATTTTCCTGACGGTATAGGAGGCATTCATTGTGCCGCGCTTGCGCTTGATTACGACTCCCTGAAAGATCTGCACACGTTCCTTGCTGCCCTCAATGATGCGGATGTACACCTTGATGGTATCTCCAGGACGGAAATCCGGATGGTCCTGGCGCATCTGCTCTAATTCAATTTTATCGATGATTGCACTCATAACGTCTTTTTTTTAGTTAAACTTTATTGGTTGTGGTTCCGTTTATTTGTCGTTCTCATCACTCAACAGTCTGTCGCAGATGATGGCAACAGCCGATCGGACGGGCAAATGATTATATCCCGTCCTGCCTGCGATCGCGGGCAGAGTGTAGTCCGCTTTCGCACTCACCTCGGGAGCAAGGCCATGGGCGGTTCCAAATACTAGCAATGTGGGCTCGCCGTTGTCAATGCGCTTGCGTGACTCAGTGTAGGAAATACATTTTTCCTGAGTACCTGCACTGGTGGTCACCAGCATCGGTTTGAGCTGCCGTTTGCGGGCGATGCCCTCAATGACTTCTTCAAGTGAATGTGCCAGCCTAACCAGACTGAAAGCCTCTTTTCTGGCAGGATTGTAGGTCGAGCCATGACCTTTCTGCCAGTGTTCGAGTATTTCCTTTACAAGTTCCTGCTGATCCGCATAAGGGGTGACAATATAATACTCATCCACCCCATAGGTCCTTGCTATCCGTGCTATATCGTGAAGGTCGAGATTGGTTACCGCCGATCCGATAATTTCACCTTTCTTGCCAAGAACCGGATGATGCACCAGGGCTATATCAACACCCCTTTCTTTTTGTTCCTGCATCAACTTATCCGACCTTTCCGTATTTCTTCTATTGGAGCATAGAGCTCATTTTTTTTCAGGAGTTTAATTTCACTTTTCGAAAAAGTCTCACGTGCAAGAAGCTCCGGCCGTTTTGCCAGTGTCTGCCGTATTGACGCAATAAAACGATACTCCTCGATGCGCTGATGATCTCCAGACAGCAAATCCTCCGGTACCGCTAAACCTTCAAATTCTCGAGGCCGCGTGTACTGCGGATGTTTCAGCAGGTTTCTGCTGAAGGTATCCTTTTCAGCGGATGCCGCACAGCCAAGTACCCCGGGAAGCAGTCGGGTGACCGCGTCAATGACTATCAGAGCGGCAAGTTCGCCTCCGGTGAGTATATAGTCTCCAATTGAGATTTCATCACTGACGTAGTGCTGCCGGAAACGTTCATCAACTCCTTCATATCTGCCGCAGATCATAATCAGCTGCGGCTCGGCCGCGAGTTCCCCTGCTACCTCCTGAGTGAATGCTCTGCCCTGAGGGCTGAGTAGAATCACCCGAGGTGTATCAATAACCTTTTCGATACTTTGCAATGCAGCGGCAAGAGGCTCCGCCTTCATCACCATGCCCTCGCCGCCGCCGAAGGGTCTATCGTCGGTCATGGCATGTTTGTCGAAGGCAAAATCGCGAATATTGGTAATATGTACTTCTATACTACCTTTGTCCCTGGCCCTTCTCAGAATGCTCTCCTCAAGCGGAGACTGAAAAAAATCGGGAAAAATCGTCAATATGTCAAAAATCATGCACTGCTGCCGCTATTGATTTCAAGAAGCCCGGGAGGCGGTGATATAACGACACCTTCTTCGGTTTGCTCCTTGATGATGGTGTCGAGTATCGGAATCAGATATTCATTATCATCATCCTCTACCACCATAATATCCTGTGCGCCATTCGAAAAGATTGACGTTATCACGCCAAGTCTTTCTCCGGCATCGGTAAATACCGGCAGATCATACAGTTGATACCAGTAAAACTCATCCTCTCCAGCCGCCGGAAGATCTTCTTTGAATACCAGAATTCCCTTGCCTTGAAGGGCTTCCGCCTCGTTTCTGTCGTTGACGGTGTCGAGCTTGACAACCACCGTCTTGCCCTGTACCCGTGCCTTTTCCACACGAAGAACAGGAGACAGCCGACCTGTTCGGTCCACCAGCACTATTTTGGGATACTGCAAAAGCGTTTGAGCATCTTCCGAAAAGGGGAATATTTTTACCTCACCATGCAGTCCGTGCGGTTTGGTGACCTTTCCTACAAGAAGATATTCATCTTCGGCAAAGCTAAACTCATCAGCCATGGAAACTCACCCACTACTCAAGAATATCAAGGCGTGTTTTCTTGTTTTCCTTATCAGCTGCAGCCGCGAGCAAAGTGCGCATGGCCCGAGCGGTTCTGCCCTGCTTGCCGATGACTTTACCAAGATCTTCTTGAGCGACGCTGAGTCCGATAGTGATGCTGTCTTCCTCTTCGCTCACGGTTGTCTTCACCTCATCGGGATTGTCAACAAGCGCTTTGGCTATGTATACCACTAAATCCTGCATACTCTACCTATTCGCCGACAACGGCTTGCTTCTTGATCAGGCTCTTTACCGTGGTTGTCGGCAATGCGCCTCTGCCGAGCCAATCTTGTAATTTGTCATTATCGATCTGCACCGCAGCAGGATTCTGCAGTGGATCATATGTTCCCAGGATGTCAAGGAACTTACCGTCACGTTTATTTTCACTGTCGGCGACGATAATACGATAGAAAGGTTTTTTCTTTCTGCCAAGTCTGGTTAATCGAATGCGAACTGCCATACCAGGTTAATCCTCCGGTTATAGTAAGTGGTAAATATCTGAGTTCTTCGTCATTAAATAATTTATCTTCTTATGCCCTTGGGCAACTTTCTGCGTTTTTTTCCCGATGCAAAACCCGGTTTGCCACGCATTTTCTTCATCATTTTCAACATCGCCGTGTAGCTTTTCAGCACCCTGTTGACATCGGTGACGCTTGTGCCCGAGCCGGCGGCTATTCGCTGTCGTCTGCTGGCGTTGATTATACGGTGATCACGACGTTCCTTGAGAGTCATGGAACGAATAATGGCCTCGGTTTTACCAAGTTCCTTTTCGTCCGGTTTCGGTGCATCCTTGATCTGTTTCAGCTTGTTGATGCCCGGGATCATTCCCATGATCTGCTCAAGAGAGCCCATTTTCTTGATCTGCTGAATTTGATCGAGGAAATCTTCCAGGGAAAACTGGCTCTTCTGCAGCTTTTTGGCAAGCTTGTCGGCTTGTTCTTTATCGACAACTGCCTCGGCTTTCTCGATAAGCGTGAGCACGTCACCCATACCCAGGATACGCGAGGCAACCCGGTCGGGATGAAAAATTTCAATGGCGTCAAGTGCTTCGCCGGTGCCCACGAACTTTATTGGCTTGCCGGTGACGTTTTTAATGGAGAGGGCCGCACCGCCTCTGGCATCACCTTCCATTTTGGTGAGGATTACGCCGGTGATCTCCAGGTCGCGGTTGAATTTATCGGCAACCGTAACCGCATCCTGGCCGGTCATGGAGTCGGCAACGAACAGGACTTCAGAAGGCTCGACAGCCGCCTGAACTTCCTTCAATTCCGTCATCATCCTTTCATCGACATGCAGGCGGCCGGCGGTATCGATGATCAGAGTATCGTAGCCCTGATTCTTAGCTTCAATGACGGCCTGATTGCAGATAACCGTCGGTTTCAGATCAGTTGTAGAGGGGTGAACGGGAATGCCAAGCCTCTCGCCGAGCACCTGAAGCTGTTCAATGGCCGCCGGACGATAAACGTCAGCCGGGACCAGGTAGGGCTTGCGGCCTTTATCCCGCAGCAGTCCGGCTAGCTTGCCTGAGGTGGTTGTCTTGCCGGAGCCCTGCAGGCCCGCCATCATGATGATGACCGGCTGCCTGCCGTCCAGTCTGATTTGCTCGGTTGAGCCGCCCAGCAGCTCGACAAGCTCCTCATGCACTATTTTAATGACCTGCTGGCCCGGAGAAAGTTTCTGCGAAACCTCTCGGCCTATGGCCTTTTCAGTCACGGAGGCAACGAATTCTTTGGCAACTGTGAAGTTAACATCCGCTTCAAGGAGGGCCATGCGAACTTCACGCATTGCCTCGTCGATGTTTTCTTCCGAAAGTATGCCGTGGCCGCGGAGTTTCTTAAAAACTCCCTCCAGCCTGTCTGTCAGATTTTCAAACATAATGTATTTGTCTCTCTGTTCGTTGCTCTTCTCTTTTTAAATTGCCTGTAATTTTTAGTACCTTACAGATTGTTTTCTTGTGTTTTTGCAAAAAAATAATCTGTCTAAAGGTTCTTATCCAGCTCAGCTGGGTCAGTCTAGAGGCTCTTATCCGGAAAGATTCCAGCTCCGTTTAGACAAATAAATACCAATAGCCTTAGTGTTCCCGGGTAAAAAGGCAAAAACTGATTACACTCTATCTAATACGCCCAGCAAAGCTGAGTATTCCATAAAGTATAAGACAGTAAAATTAAAAACACCAAAAATACTTTGAATTGAATGGTATGTCAAGCGAGTAACGAAATCAATCTTCAATAGTGAAAAAATGATTCATTTTTGAGGAATTTTTCCGAAGAGGATACTCGGTAGAACGGGGTGGCCATGTCAATCAGACAAAGCGGATGCACAGTTTTTTATTTCTGCCCGTCTTGGAATCCCGCCCGCCATTTTCGCCTGAAGCGGATAATCCAGTCCGGTGGGGCAAATAAAACGGTGCCATCAGGTTCGGTAAGGAGTTGAACGGTATAACCGGTGGCGGCGATATTGTCATTGCTGTTGCGGATGATATACGAAAAATCAAGGCGCATCGCGTCGTTCCAGTGCAGCGATGTTTCGATGGTGGTTTGTTCATCAAAGCGCAGCGGGGATTTAAAATCAAAATGCATTTGGGCGATTGGGGCCATCACCCGATGTTGAACGAAGGTTGAGTAGGCTAGTCCGTAAGTATCTCCAAAGGCAATGCGACCATCTTCAAAATAACTGGGATAGCGGCCATGCCATACCATTCCGATGGAATCAACCTCCTCGAACCGAACACGTCTGCCGATGACAACGGTGAGCGGCTGAGGGGCATCCGCAAGAGTGTTAAAATATTTTTTCCTTGCCATTTTCGTTACTATTCAGATTCATTCTTGAGTGTTGAAAACAAAAAGACCTTCTGCAATTGACTCTTGAGCCGCATTTCGTAAGTGGAACTTACCCTTGTATCCACCCTCATTCGCATTAATAATAAGCTGAAAACTTACCTTCTGATCAGGCTGTATCATGGTTCTGAACTTCGTCCGGGAATATTTTTCCGCAACCAGGTGCTGCTGCAGGGCTTGTTCGGCAATACAGCGGACTGCTGCCAGCTGGACAATGGCCGGAAGAACAGGGTTTCCGGGAAAGTGTCCCGCAAAGCCGATAAATGAAGGGGGAAAGAGGCATTCCGCCGAAACCCTTCTTTTACCGCCTGCTTCCTCGTCTACCTGAAGAGTGCCGATGCACTCGGGGATGGATTCTTCGATCGAAAGTTTCATTCCGGATCACATGTGATAAAAAGATGCTCAAGCACCGGTCGCATTTCCGCTATCCTTTTTGATATACTCGGCAAGAGTCGCCAGAGACTGTAAAACGAGTCGGCTGGTATTTTCCGAATCCATTCGCACACCATATTTATGTTGAACAGCAACTGCAATTTCCAGGGCATCGAGAGAGTCGGTTCCGAGAGGAGAATCCGGGCCGATGAGTGGATCGGTATTTGCTATCTTGTCAACTTCGATATCGCTAAGGTTGCATGTGGTAATGATTAATTCCAATAATTCTCGTTCAAAAGGTTCCATAGTATCTCTATTTCAAGGTAGATAATCTCATAAAAAGTCATCGGAGTTGCCGAGCTGGACTTGTATGGATATTTAATGCCGGCATTCTCAGTTGCACTTATCGCTTTATATCGCGCATTCGAAGTCCATTTACAGTTTCATAAAGAAGACCTTCATTATTGAAGATATTCAGATCGAATACTATTTGACGATGGTTTATGGCGGTCACTGTCACTCTGGTCAGGTAGAGTGCACCCGGAAGAGTCGGCCGGCTGATAATTCGCCTGAAAAATCCAACCGGGAAGAGCACCAGATCCGTCAATCGTTGGCCTAAAACACAAGCTGCATGCAGAGCGCCATCCAGCGGGAACGGCGAACCAATCATATCCTGAACGGCATAGCAGAAGGAAATTTCGGGAGCCCTCAATTTTCCCCATGCTTCGTCTTTTGTAAGGAGCAGTTTTTCCTGAAGCGTATGATACCGGGAGCCCAGGGGAACAATTTCGTCATACAACTGCGCTGCGCTGATCTCAGCCGTAGTGTTTGTCGGCGGCGCTGGATCAATGTTCTGAAGAGCGTGATTGTCTCTAGTTTCTGCCGGGAAAAATATTTCGCCATGCTCTATGATTCTGGCCATGGTTTTCAGGCGGATGTGGCTGAGCAGCTTAACCTGCACCCGGCGATCGATATTGGCGGAATACTCTACCAGAGCCTCCAGCCTTGCCGCAATAGGCGGAATCTCAAGAAATTTGCCGAAGCGAACATCTTCCATGATTCTGATATCAGTTTCAGGGGAAATCGATGCGCAATGGGCGGCTAAAAAAAGCATGGTTTCGACGGCTGGAAGGCAAATCCTGCCGCCGATACGATGGTCCTTAAACCATGGTTGTACCGATATGTTACAGGGGATTCGCTTACTGCTCATGAATCCGGAAACTTTTTCCAGAGATTGATCGTTTTTTCATCAATTTCAACCGGGATATGCTTACTGTTCACTGCGCAGTGTCTGGTAAAACCGGTGCAGCAGATTTCGCCGTTGTCAGCTCTGGTGATCAAATAATCAAACTGCAGTTTAACTAATTCCATACCGGCGGGACGGGTATGAATGTACATCAGGTCGTCGTAGAAGAGCGGCGAATAATAGTTGAGTTCCGTTTTGATGATCGGGTAGATATATCCGCTCTCCTCGATTTCTTTGTAGGGATAGGCTGCTTCCCGCATGAGTTCAGCCCTGCCGAATTCAAAATAACGCAGGTAGTTGGCATGATAGACGACCTGAGAGCGATCGGTATCCACATAGAGTGTTCGCATCTCGCAGCGATGCCAGATCTTGCCGCTGTTAATGTCTCTGACATAGCAGGGTTTTTCCAGTTTTTCAGGAATAAAAGGTCGTGGTCGCATCACACTCCTCGAAAAACGATACAGCAGTTGGTGCCGCCGAAGCCGAACGAATTTGAGAGGACAAATTCGTGTTGATGTCTGCGCGCTGTATTCGGCACTACATCGATATCACTGAAAGCAGGATCGGGGATATGGTTGACAGTGGGCAAAACCAGACCAAGTCTCATGGCCTCGATGGCAAGAGTCGCCTCAATGGCGGCAGATGCACCAAGCGAATGGCCTACCTGTGATTTATTGGAAGATACCGGAATATTCGCCATGGAATCGCCGAAAACGGCACGAAGGCAATCAACCTCGGTACTGTCTCCCGTCGGCGTAGAGGTACCGTGTGCATTTACGGCCCCAATATCGGCAGGTGAGATTTCCGCATCATCAATTGCATCCTGCATTGCGCGGATAATGGTAGTGGCATTTGGGCGGGTGAAATGATGGGCATCGGAATTCCAGCCGATTCCGGCAACTTCGGCCTTGGCCGTCAGGCCCATTGAATGCAGGGCATCTTCGGAGGCCAAAACAAGTACGCCGGCGCCTTCAGCAAGCACAAACCCCTTGCGGTCAAGGCTGAAGGGCCGTGAGGCCTGGGTGGGATCTTCCGCCGCTCGGTCTTTGGGGCCGACCTTGATGGTGGCCAGCATATTGGAAAATCCTTGAATTATTTCCGGCACAATACAGGTTTCGACACCGCCGGCCAGAACAAAATCACAGTCACCGTCACGAATCATTCTCGCCCCGATTCCAATGGCATGATTTCCCGAGGCGCAGGCGCCCTGAGGGGAGAAAATCGGTCCGGTGAATCCCATCAGCATACCTGCCTTACCGGCCGGAAGATTCGCGCAGACATTGGGCAGCAGATAAGGGCTGACTTTCAGCGGTCCTTTGTTGATATAGTTATCCATGGCGATCCGGTAAGAATCGGTGCCATTGAGAGCGGAACCGATCAGGCAACCTGTCCTGGGACCTGTTTCTGCATTTATTTCAAGACCGGCATGGAGAAGGGCACGCCGGCAAACCTCCATGGTAAGAAAGATGTAGTCTGCATTCCATAGAGAAGATTCTTTACGGTTAACATATGAAAATTGGCTCGGATCCCAATCCGGAATTTCACCGACCACATTGCTGCGGCTCGAACTTTCGCAGCGGCTCAATCTGCGAAAACCGGCTAAACCTTCAACGGCACCCTGCCATGTTGCGGCAAAGCTGTTGCCCAGAGCAGTCGCAACGTCATAGCCTACTACATAAACCCTTCTGTTTTTCGGTGCCTTCATAAATGATTTTTAATACGATTTCTTGAAAATTACGCTGCTATTGCAGCCACCAAAGCCAAAAGAGTTTTTGAGTATAAATTCCTGTTGCAGAGACCGTTTCCCTTCGGCGACACAATCGATTTCAATTTCCGGATCAGCCTGATAATTTATTGTCGGAGGGAGTATGCTTTCCTGCATCCCCTGCAATGCAAAAATGGTTTCGATTGCACTGGAGGCACCCATGGCATGGCCGATGAGTGATTTATTGGCACAGACCGGGGGAAGATTATTTCCGAAAATTTCCTTCATGGCACTATATTCAATTTTGTCGCCCAGCTTTGTGGATGCTGCATGGGCGTTAATCGCCGCGATATCCTGGGGCAGAAGACCGGCATCGGTCAGGGCGTTCTGCATACACTGCCTGATGGTGACTGAATTGGGAGCTACAAAATGGTGTGCATCCGATGTCATTCCCCAGCCGGCCAGCTCCGAACTATAGCGTAGTCCATGTGTCTCTGCAAATTCTCTGGTGGCTAAAATGATTGCACCTGCACCTTCGGCAATGACAAAACCCCGGCGGTTGGCAGAAAATGGCCTGCTGGCCTGTTCCGGTGCTTCGTTTTCCCGACCTTCTGCGGGAGCGTAGGCGCCGTTCATGGTATAAAAACCTGCGACAATAGGCTCGACCAGGGCAAAATCAACTGCTCCGCAGATGGCAATGTCGGCTCGGTTCTGAGCCAGGAACATGGCACCGATAATTATTGAGGTCAGACCGGTGGCACAGGCGGATATCGTTGAGGTGATAGGGCCCTGTGCTCCGGTTTCAATGGCGATTTTACCGCCGACCATATTGACGCAGGCATTGGGATTGGTATATGGAGGGGGTAATTTATTGTTGGCCTGCAGCCGTCTGTCGGCATTGAGCACCGCATCCAGCCCGCCGATCGCGGAGCTGTATGTTACCGCGGTACGAAGTGCAATTTCAGGAGACAGTTCAATATTGCTGCGCTCCAGGGCCCGGGCGACCGAAAGCAGGGAGTATTTGAAAACAGGAGATGTCCAGGCGGCCTGGTGCCGGGCGGTCAGAAAAGGATAATCCTTGTCGACTATATCCGGGACCTGCCCGGCAATGCGGACCGGGAAATTTTCAGGCAGTGGAAATCGGGTAAGCGGGCCGATGCCGCTCAGACCTTTGACGGCATTTTGCCATTGCCCCTGCAGGTCGCATCCCAGGGGGGAAATGGCATCATAACCGACAATGACGGCATCTTTTTTTCCCATAACCGCTACCAGGGTATAAATTGATAGAGTTTGGCAAACATTTCATAAACCTCTATCCAGTTTTGCAGATCTTTGGTCGTTTTAATGTGCGCTCTTTTGTTCACCATAACCCAGCTCATGTGGGCGGCGCCATCTTTGCAAGTAGAACAGTCGCGGGTTTCAGAGGTGCAGCAGCGATGCATGGCCTGCAACTCGGATGACCAGCGAATGAAGCCTATCAATCTTTTCGGACGAGGGTCCCGGTTGTCGATCGGCTCTGTTACAGAGGGACATTCCATCCAGCCGAAAGATCGACCCAGCATTTTACCCGTAGTGATGACCTCGTGGTAGTATTTTGAAGAAATAACGGTGTCGGGGTAGCTGTCCAGCATACTGTCCATCTCGTCGCGCACCGCAATCAGTTCGTCCGCCTGCCATGAAAAACCATCCACATCTTCGTCATTGGACAGCAGCTGCATGTGGACTTTGAGACCGACATCTCTGATCTTGCGGATGATTTTTTCAGTTTTACCGAGCTGCTTGGGGGTAATGGTATAGAGATAGTAGGCATGAGGATCGCCCTGGTAATTGGCGCTTGAAAGTGTAAATGTGTCTTTTCCGCGCAGAATTTTCTCATCTTCAGCATCACCCCACAGGGAAATACCAACCATCAGGTCCGGAAAACGATCCCTGGGGACTTTGATCAGGCCGTTGGTGGCACAAAAGGTGGGTATTTTTTTGTAAAAGGCTTCAATCCTGTCCAGGCAGAGAGTCGGCTCGCCGCCGATCAGAATTGCCAGATTGACACCCCGATTCAACTCTTTGGCGATAAAGCCATGCCATTTGTCTATATCATTTTCCTCGGCTGCCACCTTATCTTCACCGGAGGAATAGAAGAAGCATCCCTTGCATCTCAGGTTGCAGCGATTGGTTACATCGTAAATGGAGCTGCGGATGTTAAGCCTGGAAATTCTTTTATAACGCTCGTACCAATGGTGATCGAGAAGGGAGCTGACAGTTTTCATAGGTAATCTAATTCTTTGGAGGCGGAGTGATAAAGGTGTTGCACAGGTTGACTCCTTTATCATATCCTCTGACCCAGACGGCAAGATACGTATCAACATAATCCAGCCAGGCGGAAAATGTCACAGGGTCTATGGCATGTCGATACATTCTGGCGGTGACAAGAGCACTGCCCGCAGCATAATGGCGGCAGTCATCACAATCCGTATCCGGGACGCAACAGGCGGCTTCCCGGTCCCATTGCAAGTCCGTGCGATATTGCCGGAATGTCCTGCCGAGGCCGACATCCATGGAGGAATTCATCCGAGGATAGGAACAGGAAAAAAGTTCATGCAAAGCTGATTTTTCAGTATGGGCAACAATGTTGTACGTCGAAAAGAGAACCGTCTGCGGGTAATCCCTCAGCAGTTCGCTCATTACCTCACGTGTTTTCTTCAAAGTCTCGGAGGTATGACGGAGATGTCCTTGGTAGCCGACAGGGGCGGAAAACATGTTGAAGGTGATTTGCCGGCCGTTATCGGTGAGAAGTTTTGTTACCTGCCGGGCCTCATCAATGTTCTCCGGTGTGAATGTGTAAACGAAAACGGCCCTGGGATCGTCTTTGTAATTGGCGATCTGCCTGGCAAGCATGTTCGGAGCCTTGCGGATTGTTTCACTGGTTCGGTCATTGCCCCAGACGGAGATATGGATCCGGTAGTCAATCTCCCGGGAAATCGGCTTGAGGCCATTGCTGGCTATCGCTCCCAGTGGTATCGTCTGATAACAGATCTTACATAAATGCGGCACCAGCGATGGTTCGGCTCCAGCCAGAACGGCAAAAGTTATGCCGCGTTCTTTTTCGGATTGAAAAAGTCGGCGCCAGGAATTTTCATCGCTATTCTCTATGGCAAACTGCTTTTCGCCGGCGAAATAATAACATCCCTCACAACGGATGTTGCAACGGTTGCTCATATCGTATGTTGATTCGCGCAGAAAAAAATAGCGGCGAACTTTTTCCCAACGCTCTCTGATACGCGGATCTGCTATTATTTCCGAGAATTTGTATTGCTGGTGCTGGGCAGACATCTATTCGTTGCTGTTTTGTTTGTCGATGATATATTCGGCAATGATACGTACGGTGGTCAATTTGGGATAATCGTCTTCGTCGATTCTTATGCCGTACTCATCTCTTAAAACCAGGGCAACAGTCGCCAGGTCCATGGAGTCGACCCCGACCTCGTCAACTAAATCAAGGTCGGCATCAAAGGTTTCGGGGGTGACATCTTCAAGCTTGAGCTCATCGATGATGATTTCGGAGATTCGGGCGATGGTCTGGTTAGTGTGGTTACTCATGAATAATTCACAGTCTTTCGTTTTTGGTGAAAAGCATCTTGCCGGAACAGACATCATGGTTCCCGCTGGTAATTTTAAACATGTAGTGATGAGGGATATCGCTGCATGAAACTTCAACGTCAAGTTTATCTCCCGGTCGGACTAATTTTCTGAACTTAACCCGACTTAAACTCATACAATACCCATTATACCCCTGAGGTCTGGTGATAAGATCGGCAACCATCTGCAATTGAGCAATTCCCGGCAAAACAGGATTGTTGGGAAAATGGCCGGAAAACCAAGGGGAATTATATTCAGCGGTTACGGATGCGGTAATCTTGGTCACTTCCATCTTTCTGCCAGTCGATATTCTGGAATATCAATCCACGTCTTCTCCTGCCGATCAACGCATTGAAGCAGAAAACGCCGGGAGGGGGAGCAAATAAGTACCATTAGTTCTGGAAAGTTTCAACAGGCAAGCAGATACGAAGTCGTTTACCGTCAAAATATAATGTTATATAGGCAATTTTGATAATCTCGTAAAAAGTTGCCACGGAGTTCTCAGATGGCTAGATAAAAAGTTCGATATACAAGGCAATGCGGGAGATCGGGCTTTTTACGACGCCATCAATTTTTAGAAAACCAAAAATATATAACATTTCCCTGATAGTTTACAAGTAAAATATCCTTCGGATGAGATCCCTCCGCAATAGCAACAATTTGGAAAATTTTAATTCGTACACAAGCATTATTAAGGGCTTTATTGTAAGATGACGTCGCGATAAGCACCCGTAGGGGCATAAATTCCGACTTCGAGAAACCCGAACTCGCGTTGCAGGTTTTCGCTAGTCTATCAAAAAGGTATTTAAATCCTAAAATTACCAGGCAAATAATCCGGTTAATCCGGGTTGGAACCGCCTGTAGATTTTTATCGGCAATGGAAAACCATAATGAAAAATGACTTTGGAGGGATAAAAGAAGAAAAAGCCATGAGTCGTATTCCGGAACCGGAAATTATGGAAGATCCACTGCATGTTGCCGCCTATGCCGGAGCCAGCCTCGATAACGGGCATTGGTTTTTTGTGCAGCAATTTCGAAAGTTTTTCCGTGGGCAGGAACCGCAGGGCGCCATTCTTGATCTCGGCTGCGGACCGGCCGAAATTCCTTTGCGGCTGGCAGGACTGTTCCCGCGGTGTGAGCTGCATGGCGTAGACGGCTCCTTTCAGATGCTGGAACTCGGCAAAAAAAACATACATCGGCAGGGTTTGGGGGATAAGATTCATCTTTTTCAGGGTATTCTGCCCGAAAACATTCTTCTTCCGCGTCAGCGCTATGAGGTGGTAATCTCCAACAACTTTCTTCACCATCTGGCAGACCCCATGGTCCTGTGGAATGCTCTCTATAAATACAGTCTGCCCCATGCCGCAATCCTGATCATGGACCTGCTGCGCCCGGACAGCGAAGAATCGGCTGAATGTATAGTCGATACCTATGTGCCGGATGCGCCTCCACTGCTGCGCGACGACATGTTGCTCTCACTCAGGGCGGCATATAGTCTAGAGGAAGTAGCGGAGCAATTACAGAAAGCAAATCTGGCGGAAACATTAAATCTCACCATGGCATCGCCTTTCCAGTTTGCGGTTCATGGATACATGACCTGAGGGCCACCTTTTACGGGTCCATCAAAAACGAATCGGATGTAAGAAATTTCAATGAAACTAAGTATTGCTGCAAATTGGGATATTGATCTACTTGAAGGTCTTGCCGAAATTCCGGAAGCGACCTCTATTTATGCCAAGCTGCCTTTCGATATTGTGGGAGGGGGCAGGGCCGGAATGGTCGTGCCTCATATAGACTGGAATTCAGCGGAAGCCTATATAGCTGCAGCCCACGAGCGCGATCTGTCATTCTGTTATCTCCTTAACGCCCCCTGTCTCGGCAACCTTGAGCAGACACCGGAAGGCAAGAAAGACATACTGGAATTCATCGCTCAGCTGGTCGACATAGGCATTGACACGGTTTCCATTGCCAATCTTGCCGTAGTGGCATTGGTACGCCGAAACTTCCCTGACCTCGAGATACGCGGCAGCGTTCTCAGCTGGCCGACCAACCTGTCCCGACTCACGTACCAGGAAGCACTCGGTGTCAATCCACTGATTATCCCATACAGCGAATTCAATCGGGATTTCAAGATGCTTACTAAAATCCGGTCCGGATTGTCCTGCGACCTGCAGCTCTTTGTCAACGTCTCGTGCATCTATAATTGTCACTATCTGGCAGAACATGCCTGCAGCGTTGGCCATGCATCCCAATTGGCACAGAATACACGGCAGGCCGGCTTTTTTCTCGATTTCTACCTCTGGCAATGTACCCGGCGCCGCCTGCTTCATCCGGAACTTTTGCTGATGAGCCGGTGGATTCGTCCTGAAGATCTTCACTGCTATGAAGCCATGGGCTTTGATGAGTTCAAGATTATAGATCGCTCCAGGTCCACGGCGTGGTTGTTGCGGGCCGCCAGGGCATATGCCGATCGTCGCTACCAGGGGAATCTGCTGGACATCATCTCTTTGGAAATGCTTGGCGACCCTTCGGGCTTTCATCAAGATATAGATGAGCAGGTGCGTGAACGCATGCGACACTACAACAAAGAGGAGCGCCAGCTCACCTTGCGCATGCTCAAGTTGCGCCGCAGGCTCCTTTCCCTTGATCTTGTTATCGATAATAAGGCCCTGGATAACTTCCTGGAGGGCTTTCAATCGATTCGCTGTGCGGAAACTTACTGCAGCGACTGCCGTTATTGCCACAAATATGCCGAACGTGCCGTCCGTTTCGATCGTGACGAAGCTGCGCTGCTTGCCGGTGATATCGGCGAATTGCTCGAAGATTCCATGAATGTGAAAATCTGAAGGTATGACGGACTCGTAAAAAGCCCGATCTACGTCGTTATTGACCTGAAACGGCGATTTGCCGTACCACATGTACTGCCAAACCACCGTTTCAGATACTACGCCTACCATCGAGCTTTCTCGAAGTCGGAGTTTATGCCCGTACGGGTGCTTATCGCAGAGCCCATCTCGGCGATATCGATTTACGAGATTATCAAGGTGCATAATCCCAAAAAATCGCTGAGCCGATCCTCTCCGCACAAATAATAAGGTGCATGCCGGATTTTTACAGCTCCTCGAGATCCTTTTCCTGTTGAGAGATATATACCTGCCGTACCTGTTGCAGCAGGCCGGAGATAGAGGGAGATGCATTCCTGTCCGGTGGGATATGCTTGATAGTTCTAACGGTAATCGTATTTTCTACCCTGGTGTTGAAGATAAACCTGCCCGGCGTAAAAAGTCTGTCGCTATTGCGGATTTGCAGAACATATAGAGGTGCGCTGCACATCCGCGCAATTTTAAAAGCCCCTTTGTTGAGTTCGCCGATTTTTCCGTTTCTGCTTCTGGTTCCTTCCGGAAAGATGAAAAGATTGCCGCCATCCTTAAGATACTGCTCCATGGTTTCCATTTGGTTCACCATCAGGCGGGAAAAACCTCCTTCGCCGGAGGCGGGAATATACCCGGATTTGGTGATTATCCAGCCGAAGACAGGTGTCCCGAAAAATCGGGCTTTTACGATTGTTCTATGTTGCGGGAAGAGTGAGATCAGCAGCAATGGATCAAGGTAGGAAAGGTGATTGCAGATAATCACTGAAGATTTTATGGAGGCCGCCTCCGTATCAATCTCTATTTTTTGCCGGGGAGCGGTAAGGCTGAGAATGCGAAAAAATCCCCTGTAGAAAAGTGAGTTTAGACGCTGAAAGTGAATTTCCGGATTTTTTACTCTTAGCGCATAAATGAGATAGCGCCAGGAGAAAAAAAGGATAAAACCCAGGGTAAACCAAGCCCAGCAGGCCAAGGTAGCACTGCAGTCGAGAATTATATCCACCAATGAACCTGAAGGCCGGTGGTTGAAAGTTTGCCGCGGGGAAAACATTAAGATTAAACCGTGCTGCCGTCTTTAAGGAGCAGACAGGTATTCACTCCACCAAAAGCAAAATTTTGAATGGCTGCTATTGCTGTTTTTGTTTCAGTAAGTTCGCGGGTGTGCCGGATCATTCTGCAGCGTTCATCGATATTCTCCAGGTTCAGGGTGGGAGCAATAAATCCCTGTTCCATCATATACAGGGTAAGAATCGATTCGATAACTCCGCAGGTTCCCATGGTGTGGCCCATATAGCTCTTCAGACCGGTTACAAGCGGTTTGTCGCCATAGACCGCGGCGATGGCCTGGGCCTCGATCACATCACCCATTTTTGTCGCTGTGGCGTGGGCGCTGATGAAATCAACATCGTCCGGGGAGATTTTCGCATCATCGAGAGCCAGGCGCAAGGTAGCGGTAATCCCGTCAAGATTCGGCAGGATGAGGTCGCCGCCATTATTGTTGCAGGCAAAGCCGATTATTTCGCCAAGGATAACCGCGCCGCGTTTTTTGGCGGATTCATATTCTTCGAGGAGCACGGCGCCGCCCCCTTCTCCCACCACCAAACCGTCACGGTCGGCGTCAAACGGCCGGGGGGTAAGGTGCGGAGTGTCGTTATAATCGACGGAGCAGGCCAGCAGGTTGTCAAAAACCGCCACAGTGGTTGTATCGTATTCATCGGCTCCACCGCAGATCATCGCATCCTGCATGCCGTATTTGATCGTTTCATAACCAAAACCGATGGATTGGCTGCTGGTGGTGCAGGCCGTGGATGAGGCAATGATCCGTCCGGTAATACCAAACATTCTGGTGATGTTCACTGCCGTGGTATGCACCATCGAACGGAGATAATCAACAGCTCCGATGGACGAGAATTCTGAATCAAGTTCGCTGAAAAAGGCTTTGTAGATTTCACGCTGGACGGTAGGGCTGCCGTGCGTTGAGCCAAAGGCGACGCCGAGACGTCCGGAGGTGATGAATTGCTGATCCAGTCCGGATTGTTCCAGGACATCCCTGGCAACCTGGCAGGCATAGTAGGCCACCGGACCCATGGTTTTTCGATAGTACCTTTTGAAGCCGTATTCTATGGGATAATCCACGGTGCCGAAGACGCGGGAATGAATACGTTTACTCAAAAGTCCGTCATCACGCAGGGGCCGCACTCCGGATTTACCCCGGCGCAGATTCTTGATGATCTCTTTTTTTCCATACCCTATGGGAGTGATTGCGGAACAAGCGGTGATAACGACGCGTCTATTCATATGCAGTGCAATTATGAGGTTCGGGAGTTTTTGATCTCTTCGATATAACCAAGAATATCATTGATAGTCCTGATTGCCATGGCCTTCTCTTTCTCCGCACGGGTGAGGGTGAATCCCAGAATCGAAGTTTCTATTTTGCTTAAAAGTTCAATGGCATCAATACTGTCAAAGCCATGGTCGTCCCGAAGGTTATCATCCGGACCGGGATGTTCGAATTCGAAATCTTCGGTGAGGATGGCTAAAATTTTACTTTGAATTTCATCTCTGGTCATGATAGGCGGGCGAAGCTAAGAAAAGTTTTCGGAAAAATGAATAATTGCCGGTAACCTTGCGGTTACTCCGGAGCTGAAATCAGCAAAGATACTCTAAGGTTTTTGCAATTGCAAAAGGAAATATTGAACCATCCGGCAAAGCACCCTGTGATTCCCGGCAGGTTAGTTGAAGTCCTGGGAGGTTGTCCGGGAATGCCCTTCTTGGACGGCCTCCTCGAGGACGTGCATTTATTGGGTTCAATGGATAAAGCGGTCAAAATGATACCATTCAAATGGATGCTGCCGCAATGTTTTCTCCAGAAGATCGGCATATTGCTGGGCGGCCCCGGCGATAGCCTCTGCTCGGTCCCGGCGGGATTTCGGCTGGATGGGAATGGGATCGGACTGGGTAAAAATATAGGAGTTTTTGCCGGTACGGAAGGCAAAAAACGCAAAAAGAGGGGCACCGGAGACCAGGCTGAAAATAAAAGGCGCTTCGGGAAGATACGCATCCCGGCCAAGGAAGATGACCCGCACCTTGCGTTGATCGCTGCGCCAGACAACATCACCAGCCATTGACACCAGACCTCCCGAGCGCAAAAAATGAATGCCGGCAACTGCCGAAAAAGGCGAATTGTCTTCTTTATCCACCCCGATTATGGTTATGCCGGATTGACGCAGAGTATCCTTTTGCATCTTTTCCACACCTTCCTTTTCCTTCACTCCCATGTAGAGAAGAAGTTGCAGGTCTTCCCGCTGCTTTTTCAGCAGCGTGGCCGCCATTTCCCAGTTTCCCAGGTGAGACATAAGGAGAATCCCGCCTTGCCGGCCGATCACACCGTCGAGCTGCTCCCAGTCAACGGAGGTGTATGTCACTGCTTTATCTTGAGCTTTAAGGTATCTGTCAAGGTGGATGGTGGTAAAATTCTGGTATTGCCTGAAGGTGCACCAAAGATGAAAAAACATGCTCCGTTCGGGAAAGAGGGCGGCATAGAAGCGGCGGCTCTCGATCACGCGTCGCCGGGAAAATATAAAATACCCTGTTGCAACGATGCGGGAAACCATGACAAAAAACCATGGCCCACAGAGGCTGGTGAAGCGGACGAGCAATGTGTACCAAAAACCGTTCATGATCACAGGAGAATGACCAGCCGGTCACGGATGGCCGAGGTCGTGCGCATATTATGGCAGCCTGCAGGAATGATGATCGGCTCCAGGGTGGTTTCCATGTTCATTGGCTGGACCGAGAAGAGGCGAAGGCCATCGACCAGGTGCCGGGGCCCATATGAATACCCGAAGTCAATGACAAAGGAGTGAGCAGGATTTCCGCTTCAGGTAAGAGGGAACGCACCTGCTGCCGGACGACTTCCGCCACCCAGTCCTGGTTGTCGGAATACTGGAGCATGACGGTCGGCGTAGCAGATGGATCATACTGTTTCTTCAGTTTTTCAAGGGCAAAGGCGAGCTGCTGTCTGGTGCTGTGAACAACGCCGACTTTTTGTACTCCGTTTCGGGTTGGAGTTATCACGGGCTTCATGTGCAGCAGATCCCCGAAAAAGCCGCCTGCCTTTGATACCCGACCGCCGGCTACCAAATATTTGAGCTCGTGAATAAAGACATATTCTTCACATTCTTCGATGACTTTTTCGGCAAAGGCAATGATATCTGCTCCACCATCGGCATTTTCTGCATAGCGGCCGGTGAGCAGGGCGATGAGAGCAAGCTTGCCCGATGCTGCTCCGGAGTCGAGGACTGTGAACCGGTCGTCAATATCGTGCTCCATCTTCCAGGAAAGTGCAGTGTCGTAATTACCGGTAAAAGCTGCACCGACGCAAAGATACAGGGAAGGGCCGAATTGCCGGCTGATGTTCTGATAATGTTGGTACCGTTCAAAGGTTGAGGCCTGGGCGGTTGTCACTTTCCCACCCTCGCGCATCATCCGGTAGATATCCTCGGAGTTGCACAGACTTTCCGGCCTGGATTCATCTCCGGCTATAATATAGCTGTCAAGCAGAGTGAGGCCGGATAGCCGGGCCATCTCCCTGGTGATCGAACCCGCTGCATCCGTTACTATGTGCAGAGGGGACTTTGCCGCTGCCGCGGATAAGGGCCGCACCGTCCGGTTCATTGCTTCATCGGACCAGCGGACAACATTGCCGAATAAATCAAGCTGACCTCGCAGTCGGTCGGGATCGGGAGTATGGATGTGAATTTTGAGACTCGAGTCATTTTCGACCACTACCACGCTTTCTCCAAGCCCGGCGAGGTCGTCGATCATCTTCGCCCGTTCGTCCGGTTCTCCGGGGGCCGCCGCCTGTCCCTCCGGCAATTGTATGACGGCATCGACACAATATGAACTGCTGGTTTCGGGCTGAAAGGCGTGGCTGATAGCGAGTTTACCGGCAAAAAGATCAAAAATGGATACGGCGGAATTGCGGTGTTGAGTAAGGTTTCTGAAGAATCCGTCAAAAAAAACATACATGGCCAGGGCGCCGGAATCGACAACACCTGCTTCAGAGAGAATCGGCAGGCGGCGTGTGGTCTCGCCAACCGCCTTTTGCAGTTCAAGGCTCAACGGGGAATACACTGTCGATAATGTCTCATGCGAGGAAAGAGTTGAGACCAGGCTGTCAAAAACCGTGAGCATGGTGCCGGCGCAGGGCCTGGCAATAGCCTGCCAGGCCTTTTTTTTTCCCAAAGCCGCCGCTTCGGGAAGATCGGCCATACTTTGCGCCCGGCAGAACTCCCGGAAGAAAGCCGCGGCTATATTGCCTGAGTTACCGGTGGCGCAGCGGGCAAGCAGCAAACGCATGGTGCCGCTATCCTGGCCGGGACTGCGAAACGGGGCAAGACTGATACGCAGGTTGGTACCGGTATCTCCGTCTGCCACCGGGAAAACGTTGATTCGATCGAGAAGATCGGCAGAGGCAGACAGGCAATCATAGCCAATGGCAAAGCTGTGCAGAATGTCATTCATGATAGTCTTGTAAAAAGTCATCGAAGTTGCCGAGATGGGCTCTGGAAAAAGCTTGATATACTAGGCGTAGTATCTGAAACGGTGATTTGGCAGTACATGTGGTACGGAAAATCGCCGTTTCAGATCTACAACGACGTAGATCGAGGTTTTTACGAGTCCATCATTCATTTCCAAGGAGTCCGGCAATGGCGTCGAAATCGTATTTACCACTTGCGCTCAGCGGCATGTGTTTCACGATTCTGATTAGGCGCGGCAGGGCATATGGTTCAAGTGAATCGGTCAGCTTTTTCCGGATCACGTCGATATCGATCGATTCCCCCTGAATCACGGTGCCAATGCGGTTTCCGCGGCCTCCTGATTCGGGGAGGGCTATGACCACACAGTCGGTTACTCCCGCTTCATTCTTGATTAAAAGACTGATTTCTTCAAGATCGACGCGCTTGCCGCCCACTTTAGTGACTTTGTCGGCCCGTCCTTTCAAGGCAAAGTGGTTTATTCCTTTGTATTCCACCCGATCACCTGCGATAAAATAACCATCTTCGTCGACGGGTAAATCCGGTGAAACATAAGGTGAGTGCACAGCCAGTCGACCTCCCACAATCTTCCAGTCGATGGTGGGAAAGGGAGTAAAATATTCTGCGCCGGTCGATCTGTTTCGCGTAGCGATCCCGCCTGTCTCTGTGGAGCCGTAGACTTCTTCCACACCTATGCCGTTCTTCCGGTAAAAGGCTTCGCTGTCTTCTCTGTCGAGCATGCCCGCGGAAGAAAAAGCAAGGCGCAGGGATATTTTTTTATCCCGCAATACATGATAATGGGCAGGAACCCCGGCCAGAAGAGTTGCCCCATGATCTTCGGCTACGTCCACGATTTCGTTGGGAAACGACGGCGTTTCGCTGATCACGGTCGCCGCTGAAACAAGCGGAAGGACTACCGAGAAAAGTAAACCGTAAATATGATGCGGCGGAATGGTGGCGAGAATACAGTCGTGTTCGCTGACATCATATTTTTCAGCCAGAAAAAAGCCTTCGGAGAAGATGTTTTCTGCAGTTTTGGACCAGACCCGCGGAGTACCGGTGGAGCCTCCCGTGAAGATTTTTAGCAGTTCTGCCTGTGGTGAAGCCTGCGGGGTGAGGGGTGTTCCGGCATATTCGCCCGGCAGCGGGCAAAGGATCCGTATCCCTTCAGGAATGCCGGCCGTATCGGCAAGAGCAGTGGTGAAGCCGCAGGTTTTCTGCAGTTGCAGGAGCGCCTTGGCCGAAAAGGCGTAGGGCAGCAAGAAGGCCGGACCGCTGGCAAGCGAAGCCAATAGTGCCGCCGCTATGGTCGCCTTGTTTTCCGTAGCCAGGCAGATAGCTGTTTCCTCGGTCGCCTCGGCCATGGCTGCCTGCAGTCCTGCCGCCATGGCATATACTTCGCCGAAAGTGATGCCGCGGACAAATTCTTTATCTGCAGATTTTGGTCCGTGCAGCAGAGCCGCAATGGCTTCCTGTATGTGTGTCGAAAAATCAGTGATCATCTTCCCGTACCGCTGTTCTGCCGAAAGATTGACCGGCAAGGTTCCTGTCCCGTGGTCTGTACGAATTATCCGCCATTTCCTTTTTTACCACTTCTTTAAACAGCCTGGCCATTTTTATTGGCTGCGGCTCATCCTGATAAAAGGTGTTCCAGGCGTAGTCGAGCAGTGACTGCAGTTTTTCCGGAGTCATATTCTTTGGCTGAAAAACGACCTGGTCCGCGGAGAAATCATTCCAGTCATTGGATATGATCCGGTTTTCCTTACTCAGTTCGGTATAGGCTTTGGTGTGGGGAAATGGTGTAAGGACTGTAAATTCGGCCAGGTCCAGCTCGATCTCAAGTAAGAAATCAATGAGGCGCTTGATGAAGTCTTCCGTATGATCATCCAGGCCCAATAATATTGTGCCCTCCACCCCGATTCCATGATCGTGGTAGCGTTTGACCCTTTCCTTTATGTAATCCGAGGTGTCAAAGATTGCCTGGTACACATACCAGGCACCAGCCCGGGCTGCGAGATCCAGCACCTTCGGCTTGTCCTCGATGGGATGAGAACACCACTTCTTTTTCAAAGGTATCATCTCCCGAAACAGCTCCATTTCCCATTCGGTATTCTGGGCCAGGGAGTTATCAACAATGAACAGCCGGTTATTGTCGATTCCAGCCATTTCGGCTATTGCTTTTTCAATTGGCCTTGGTCGGAAGACCCTCCCGCCGAGATAGGAAACCGCACAAGGGTAGCAGTGAAAGCGGCAGCCACGCGAGGCATGCACCAGATCGACCATCTGCACACCTTTATGATTGTAAAGGCGGCGGTTGAGGATATCTCTTCGCGCCGGTCCAACCAGGGCGATATCAGGCCGTTGATCGATAAAATCATAGCGGTGCTTCAGCTTATTCTCTCTGAAGTCCTGAAAAACCTGCTCCATCCTGCCTTCGGCCTCCCCGAGAAAGACGGCATCGGCATGGGCCATGGTCTCCTCGGCATGGAGCATGGCGGCAATTCCGCCAAAGATGACCTTGATACCTTTTTTTCGATAAACATCGCCTATTTCCCAGCCTCTCCTGACCTGGATCGTGAGCATCATCGAAATGCCCACGAAATCCACGGGATCATCAAAATCGATGTCTTCCAGATTCTCATCCACGAAATCTACATCGATGTAGTCCGGGAGAGTTGCAGCAAAGACGACCGGACCATGGGGGGGCAGATGAAACTCCGTCTGCCTCTCCAGTTTGTTCCATTTGGGATAGATAAGTTTGAATTTCATATAGGTTGATTATAAGGAGGAAAGGGACAGGAAAGATGTTTTGAAGTGATTGACGGCAATCCTGGTGGCTTAAATTTTTTTATAACATCCCGCCATTTACTGAAATGACCTGGCCGGTTACATAGGAGGCTTCATCCGAGCAAAGAAATCCCACGACCTTGGCAACCTCGTCGGGCCTGCCGATGCGGCCCATGGGGATCATTGCCTTGATCTGCTCTTTCGGGGCCGCCTGGATCATATCCGTGTCGATCAGCCCGGGTGCGACGACATTCACGCGGATGCCGAGTCGGGCAACCTCCGAGCCCACGGCCCTGCTGGCGCCATTCAAGCCGGCCTTGGCAGCGGAATAATTGGCTTGTCCTCGATTGGGCATAAGGGAACTGGCAGAGGAAATGGAAACAATGGCACCTTTTCGTCTGCGCACCATTTTCTCGATAACCGGCCGTGTCATATTATAGAAGCCCTTCAGGGTAGTATCGATGACCGACTGCCATTTATCCGGCGGCATCATCATAAACAGTCCGTCGGCAATAATCCCGGCATTATTGATCAGGACATCGATCCGGCCGAAACGTAAGGCTATGTCTTCGACGGCTTTTTCGGTAGCCTCTCCGTCCCTGACATCGAATTGAAAAATTTCACCCCGGCCTCCATGGTGTTCTACTTTTTCCAGGGTCTGTTCAGCTCCCGTCTGATCGCTGATATAATTGACGACCAGGTAAAATCCATGCTGAGCCAGTTCAACGCAGATCGCTCTGCCTATGCCCTTGCTGCCCCCGGTGACTATGGCGATTTTCTGTTCGTTTACATCCGTCATCTTCTTTCTTCTTGTGTCATGGTTGAAAAAGCTGGAGGGTAACTCTGCCGATCAGGACATCATCCAATCGCTGTTCACAGAAAACCTCCCGGAGGTTATCAAAAATATTGATATTTTCAGCACTGCTTATGATGCTGCCGCCAAAGGGCAGGTAATCGATAAAAAAATCAGCTTTTTTAATACCCACAAGCCATCCGGTCGGATCTGATTGAATTCCCTTGGTCTGTATTCTGTCCCAGCCGTTGCATACTCCTGCGGTCTGGGCTGCAAGCTCCACTAAAATCAAAGAAGATACTCCATTGTCATCAGACATCGGCCAGGAGGTATGCACATGGCAGATTGTCAGAGCATGCTTGCTGTCAACCTCGAGAACGTCATTGACAAGCATCATGGTATCACGATGCGGGAGCAGGTCTTCGAGGTTGAGATCGGTGAGAGATGGAGTATTCATAGCTTATGTTCAACACTGATACCTTATTATTTCCGAAATCGCCACCAAATTTGATGACAAAATATCCTTCGTTTTATAAGATGAGTTCCTGTGTTGCTGCTTGATTATTGAGTCTGATTACTCCCTGAAACAGAGCATCTTCTGGCTCAGGCCGGAACTGCTTTTTTCATCGGGACGTCATAAACCTTTCTCGAAGTCTGCGCTTGTCGCAGAGTCCATCTCAGCAACTCCGATGACTTGGGGGATTGAACATTTTACTCCATGCGACGCCGTCAATTATTAACTCAACCAGTGAATATGACAACTTTATGCAACAGCTTATTGAAGAACTCAAGGTCAAGCTCATAGATATCCTTAATCTGCAGGACGTAACGCCTGAAAAATTTGATGAAAACGCTCAACTGGTCGGCGGTGAGCTTGGCATCGACTCCATCGATGTTTTGGAAATGGTCGTCATGGTTGAACAGGACTACGGGATTATCATCAACAGCCAGGAAGTCGGCGAAAAGGTATTTTCAACCCTGGTAGATCTTGCCGAATATATAAAAGAAAATAGAACCAAGGTAGCTTCTTGACAAATAGAAAAGTGTATGTCGCCGGAGCAGGTATCATCAGCTCACTCGGCTGCGGATTAGCGGCAACGGAAAACACCTTACGTAAGAACCGTTCGGCAATAACACCCCTGACCTTATTTCCCCTGATGCACGGCAGTCATTTACCGGTTGGGCAGGTTGAAGGTCTGGAACAGTCCGCTCTGCCGCGAACACACCACCTGGCGCTCCTTGCCGCAACCCAGGCCATGGCCGGCTCCAATGCTCCCCCCGATGCAGTGGTTATCGGCACCACTACAGGCGGTATAGCCACCACAGAGCAGTTGCTGAGGGATTGTCAAAATGATAAATCATTGTACCGCTATCACGGATTAAGCACCGTCGCTCACGCTCTTGCTCAGGAATTTCAATGTAGTGGACCGGTCCTCGCTGTTTCCACAGCATGTTCTTCGGGAATCGTGGCTATTTCCGCCGGCTTGGCCATGCTCCGCAGCGGCAGGGCGGAAAGGGTTCTGGTCGGGGGGGTAGATTCTCTCAGCCGTCTGACCTATTTCGGCTTTCACTCGCTGCAACTGGTCGATATAAACGGCTGCAAGCCTCTTGATCGGGACAGGCAGGGAATGGCGGTTGCCGAAGGTGCGGGCATGCTTCTCCTTACCACTGTACAACCGGAAAATCCCATTGCCGAACTGCTGGGAACCGGGATTACCTGCGATGCCTATCATCCTGCCGCTCCGCACCCTGAGGGCCGGGGTGCTTTTACGGCAATGGAGGGAGCTCTGGCCGATGCCGGGATTCAGGCGGGAGACATCGATTATATTAATCTTCACGGCACTGGAACACCGGGAAACGATCTGTCTGAATCCAAGGCCGTGCGCCGACTCTTTACCGTCTTGCCGCCACTCTCTTCAATCAAAGGCGCTTCCGGTCACAGCCTGGCGGCATCCGGCGCTGTAGAGGCGGTTGTTTCGGCTATCGCCATAGCGAAAAATGTATTGCCGGCCAATACCGGCTTGGACAATATCGATCCTGTGCTCGGCCTGAACCCGCTGATTGAGCCCCTGGAGCAAAATATAAAGGCGGTTCTCTCCAATTCTTTTGGTTTTGGCGGCAATAACGGGTCGCTGGTGATTGCAAGGCCCGGCTCTTTTTCACAGGTATCCGTGGCGGAAAGTGAGACCGTTTTGGCCATTCATGGCTATTCCTGTCTGAGCGGTGCCGGAGATACCTGTTCCACCATGAGCCGGATCAACGCCGGCGATTCAGCTGCCGGAATGGCGGGACTTGACACAATTTCAGAAAACCTTCCTCCGCAGTTGATCCGCAGGCTCAAGCGTTTGCCGCGCATGACCCTGGCGCTTGCCGTAATGGCCCATAACGATGCCGGCCCGGATTTCCTGAAACCAGGTGCTGTTTTTATGGGTACAGGTTGGGGTTCTCTTTCGGAAACTCATGATTTTCTCTCCGGGCTCGCTGCCTCAGGTGAAAAGTTTTCAAGCCCCACTGATTTCGTGGGCTCGGTTCATAACGGACCCGCCGGTCAGGTGGCAATCATGTTCGGAGCAACGGGGCCAAATATCACCGCCAGTGGCGGTGATATTTCTTTTGAGCAGGCCTTGCTGTCAGCAGAGCTTAAGTTTAACAGCCCGGTTCAGCCCGGCATCCTTCTGAGTGCGGACGAGGGGCACGATACCTTTTCTCCCCTCCTTGACCCTTCCATTTCTCCTGGATCGCCGCTTGCCGATGGCGGCGGTGCATTTTATGTCAACAGGGACATTCGCAACGCCAAATGCTGTATCTCCTTACCGTTTTTTCAAAGCTCTGAATCCGCTGGAGTTATCACTGCCTTGCTTGATTCTCTTGGCGGCGCCGCGGAATTGCAGCGCAGTTGTGTCCTTATTCTGGTAGGTATTCCGGCGGCCATGAAAAGCGAAGGAGAAAAGCAGCTTGAACAATTTAAAGCGTATACTCGATTAGATGTGCCGATTATTCATTACCGCCGATTCACCGGCGAGTTCGCTTCTGCTTCAGCAGTGGCAACTGCTTTTGCCGCCTCTGTCCTTGAAACAGGCGTGGTTCCCGAAATACTCACTTGCGGAAATAGCAGTGGGGTGGATACGGCAAGGCATTCCGTTCTTGTGCTGGGATTCGGACAGTATGTTACAGCCGTAAAGCTATATAAGCCGTGATCTCCTGGCCGGAGGCCATGGCTTGACGGAGCGGCTGTCTTGAAGTGGAATTAAAGGGAAATAATATCAGGACTCTATATCAGATGATTTACAGAAATAAGTACGACCAGTCTGGGTTACATGCCGTAGGGCCGTTGATAATCCCACTTCTGCTACTCTGTGTAACGATGCTGATAATGAATTTTCCAAAATCCGGTTTCGCATCGGAGGCGGAAGAATTACACAGCTTTCTGGAGGAAATTCAAAATGCATCAGCGCAGGTCCATTCCTTCTCAAGTGAATTCGTTCAGGAGAGGAGACTGGCACTTTTTTCCGAACCGGTAATTTTTCATGGCTCACTGAATGTCGTTCGACCAGACCGGCTGCGCTGGGAATTTACTTCACCGATTCCGTCCGTTCTCATCTTCAACGGTGATCAGGGCATGCGCTGCAATGACAAGGCTGCGCCAGTCGATTTCAATCTCGGTTCAGACCCTGTTATGCGTACCGTGGCAGAGCAGCTGTGGCTGTGGCTTGGAGGTGATTATTCGCGTCTAAGGGATCATTATATTCTTGAGAAAAAGGGAACCTCCCTGCGCATAACCCCGAAGGACGAGGCGGTCGGTGAATATATCGGTACCGTGACCATCGCTTTCAACACCATCAGCAAACAACCCGAGAAGGTGGAAATCGTTGAACCCGGAGGCGACAGCACCATCATCAGCTTCCATTCCTATGTCTTGAACGGCGATACCCCCGACCTACTGTTCAATACCTGTGGCAACAATGAGTAAAACCGCTGCCTTTTCGCGCTGGCTCATCATGCTTCTTGTCTTTTCCCTGGGCCTTTTTTTTTGCAGAGACCTCAGGCTGAGTGAAGATGCCTTTGACCTGCTGCCGGGCGAAGCGGTTCAGGGAGATCTCAGGATGCTGCAGCAGATGGGATTGGTCGACCGGGTATTTATTACCGTTTACGCCGACCAGGAGCATATACCTCGCCCTGTCAGCAAAAAGGTTCTGCAGAAGAGTACCGAAAAACTGGGCAATCTGCTGGCGGAAAGCGGACATTTTTCCTATGTGCTGTCCCGTTTGCCTGAAGGCTATGAGACTGCCCTCTTTGCCGGCCTTCAGCCTTCCCTGCCTTTACTGTTCAATGAAGAGGATCTTGAAAAGCTGGCCGCCAAAATCTCGCCTGACGGAATACAGGAAGGGCTGCGAAACTCCTTCGCCCTGCTCAACAGTCCTGCCGGAATAGCCATGAAAAGACAGGTGCAGGTCGATCCTTTGGGTTTTACCGCCCTGGCGCTCGGGAAGCTTAATCATATGCGCTCCGAGTATGCGGTGCAGATTGACCAGGGCTTTTTTATGAGCAGGGATGGCCTGAGCTGCCTTGTGGTGGCCGAAGCCTCTGGTTCCCTTACCGACTCGGCACAGGCTGCAGAGATAGAGAGCTTCCTGGACGATGCTTTTAGCCAGGCCTTGGATTCAGGTATTAAGGCCAGTGTCATCGGAAGCCTGCCGCATACCCTGGCCAACAGCCGGACAATCAAGAGCGATCTGCGGATGCTGTTGCCTGTGGCAACTGTTCTTCTGATTCTTTTACTCGGCTTTGCCCTGCGGGACATCCGGGCACTGCTGGTGATCAGCGTGCCTTACCTGGCTGCCCCCCTGGCGATAGGCCTGACTGCTTTGGCATTCGGCAAATTGAGTGGTCTTGCCCTTGGCTTTGGTATTGTACTGCTCGGCATAGCTGTCGATTTCTCCATCCACCTGTATCTGGCTCTGATGGCGGGCGGCAGAAACCAAGGCGAGGCGATGAGGAGGGTGATGAGGCCATTGCTGTATGCCGTTCTGACAACTTCCTCCGTTTTTATCGTCCTGCTTTTCTCCGAGGTTCCAAGTCACCGGCAGATGGCCTTACTCGCTTTTTCAGGAATTGTGCTTTCTTCGCTGTGTGCCTTTCTGGTTATTCCGGCCATTGTCAATTTGAGGCCCCGGAACTCTGCCCAACCCCAAACTCAGTGGTTGAAATTTTCCACACCGAAACGCCCCGGGATTATTCTCCTGAGCTGGTTGGTGCTCCTGGTCCTGGGCGTGATTTCCTGGCCTCAGCTCCGCTACAATGGCGATCTGCGGGCTCTTGATGTTCCGGATAAGCAGGTGGAGAGCGATGAGCGTCATTTTAATCAGAACTGGGGGGGAGGAGGCGAGCAGGCCTTTGTCCTCGCCACCGGTGCTAATCCGGATAATGTGCTTGATACGAATTACCGGATATACCGTTTCCTGCAGGAGCAGGGTGTGAAAAAATTTCAATCTTTTGCACCACTGCTGCCCGGTCCCCAGGCGCAGGACCGCAACCTCCGGGGGTGGCAGCAATTCTGGAAGGATAATCGAGTTGGCTTTAAAGATCAGTTCATCTCTGCAGCCGTATCCAGTGGTTTTGCCGAAAATGGTTTTGTCCCGTTTTTTTCGTGGCTGGACGCCGATCCCCGTCACCTGTCGCCGGGAGTGTTTCTGGGTGGTCCCCTGCAGCCTCTTTTTGCTTCGATGCTGAAGATCTCGTCTGATCCGCTTACGGGGGATACTACACATCTGGCCATGACGACTGTGGCCATTGATGACTCGATTCTGGCTAAGCTCCTCGAATTTGAGGAAGAAGGGGAAGGTGTGCATATTCTTGCCAACAAAAAATGGCAGGCGGAGGTGGAGCGGCTGCTCCGCCATGATGTTATCACCCTGTCCTGCGCTGCAGGGTTGATCATCACCTTGCTGGTCATTCTGCAGTTCCGTAACACCAGAGCGGTGGCTGCGGTGCTGGCTCCGGTTGCTTCGGCTCTTGCCGCCATGTCTGTGTTCTGCCTTCTGACCGGCAGGGAATTGAACATGATGCACGTTATCATGGGCATAATGGTAATCGGCCTCAGTGTCGATTATGGTATCTTTATTGTCTGTGCAAAACTCTCCGGCGGGGAATCGACATCCACCCGGGCGGTGAGTATCTGTGCGGCCAGTTCACTTATAGGGTTTGGGGTTCTGGCCTTTGCCGGACATCCCGCCCTTCATGCCCTCGGTGTGACTGTGCTGGTGGGAATAGGTGTGGCCTGGCCGACAGCGGTTCTGGTTAGTCCTTCTCTCCTGGTATTCGGTCAAAAAAAATGAATGTAAAAATCTCATTCTTATCTCTGTACTGCTGCGGTATCTTTTTCATTCTGACTTCCTGCGGTCTTTCCCCAGCCATCCGAACGGACACCATCGGAGTAAGTAGTAAGCCAAATAAATTACTGACTATTCGTATCGAAAGATGGGATGAGGAACTTTTTTCAGGTTTTCTGGGGTTGCGGAAAGATGCGGAATTTTCCTATATTCTGCTGGATGCCACCGGGGTAAAACTTCTGGAAGCGGAGGTGTCAGGAGGGGGAGGGCACAATCTGCAGGCAAAAGGACCATTGAAGGAGTCCGATCTTGCCCCGTTTCTCTCTGAGGCCTTATCCAGAATATATCTGCAGGAACCTGGTAGAATGCCTTGTGCCGGTTCATGGTTCTATCGGCTTTGCCGTGAAAACCATGTGGAGACCAAAGAGAAGTCATGGAAAAAACATGCTAGAACAGGGTTTTTTACGATATGGCAAGCCTCGGGCAGCACAATTGAGGGTGATAAAGAGACAGTAGTCTATAGTCAGCCATGGCTGGGTGTGAGTATTGAACTTGAACCTATGATGAACCACTAACAAGCTCTACTTAATTGAAAAAAAGGAAATCTGCTTTGCACGGAATAAATCCTGCCACAGAAAAGTCCAATGGAAAAGCCATTCTGCTCATCCACCCTCTTGGCTACAGTGCCAAGTCAGCGGGGCAGGATATCTCGCGGGTCGCCAATATCATGCCGCCGCTCGGACTGGCTTCTATTTCCGCCTATCTTTCCAGCCATGGTCTTGATAATGATATCATCGACTGCTATGCCCATCCGGATTCCGATGACCTGATTATCGACTGTCTCCGGAAAGACCAACCGCAGTTTATCGGATTCTCATGCACCACCTCCAGTTTTTTCGACGGCGAAAGACTGGCCAGACTGGCAAAAAGTATCTTGCCGGAAATTCAGGTCGTTTTCGGCGGGGTACATGTTTCCGCCATGCAGGAGCAGGTGCTTGCTGTCTACCCCAGTATTGATTATGTAGTGGTGGGCGAGGGCGAGGAAACGCTCCGGGAGCTGCTGGAAATCCCTGCGGACCAACGGGGGAAAGTGGCTGGTCTGGTGCTGCGGGATTCCACTGGTACTGCCTTTTTTACCGGTCGACGCAAAGAATTGCTGGATCTGGACTCTCTGCCGTTTCCCGATTACGCCAAACTTGCCGGTTATCCGGAAGCTTACACCCTGCCCATCTTCAATTATCCCAAAGCTCCCAACGGCAGTTGTTTATCCAGCCGCGGCTGCCCATACGCCTGCAGTTATTGCGACAGATCGGTCTTCAAGCGGAGCTTTCGTTATAATTCGGCCGAATATCTCTATCGTCATCTCCGCTATCTGAATGAGACCTATGATATCCGCCATCTCAACTTCTATGACGACCAGTTCACCTTCAACCGTCAGCGGGTCGTGGATTTTTGCCGGAAGGTCATCGCAGAGCCGCTGGGAATGACATTCAACTGTGCGGCCAGGGCCGAACATCTTGACTTCGAACTGCTGGAGCTGATGAAGGCGGCCGGATGCTGGATGATCAGCCTGGGCATCGAAACCGGAGACGAGGAGTTGCTTGCCGCTCACCGCCAGAATCCCGATCTGGAGATGATGCGGGAGAAGATCATGCTGATCAAGAAAGCGGGAATCCGGGTGAAGGGGCTGCTGATGATGGGGCTGCCCGGGGAAACCGAGGCCAGTATCAGAAAAAGTCAGAAATATGTCTACTCCCTGCCGATCGATGATTTCAACCTGGCTAAATTCACCCCGTTTCCAGGTTCACCTGTATACCGGCAGATTAAAGAAGGCGGGGGAAGCATGGGGATTTTTCATGAGGATTGGGAAAAAATGGACTGCATGCAATTCCAGTTTATTCCCAAAGGCATGGAACCGGAACGGCTGGAGGAACTCTTCATCGATTTCTACCGCACTCATTTTCAGCGGCCCCGGGTTATCTGGAGTTATGTCACCATGCTCTGGAAATCTCCGGACAGCTGGCTGCGCTTTTTGCGTAACCTGCCATCCTTTATCCGATTTACCTCGACAAACAAACGAATCGGCAATGGGGACTAGAACTTCATGAAAACATGATGATTCCACCTGCAACGCGGGAGAGCCGGATTTCTCGAAAGCGGAGTTTATGCCCGTATTGGCTTATCGCGACGCCTCCTGCTCCCAGACTTTAAGCTCAACGGAGGCCACGTGGGTCGAGCCGCAAAAGACTTCACCATTCATCATTTTCATTGAGCCGAATTCCATATTTTTTACGACCTCCACACGGAAATCATTCGCCCCCTCCGGAATATGGAAGATTGAGAAGGTATCAATTCCGACAATAAAACCATCTCCGGGAGCTGTGCTGTTGACCAGAGCGTCATAGCCATTGGCTGCCGCCATCGTCTGGGCCATAATTTCAATGAAATATTCGGGAAGAATACCTCTGCTCGCTGAAAAACAGAGACTATCGCTGTTTAAAGAAGCGGATGCCGCGGCGTTGTCACCTTCTCTTTCGAGCAGCTGATCGATCAGCAGCATCGGCGGCCGGTGGATTATCAAGTTTTCCGCAGGACATGGCAATTCTATGGTTTTTGTAGGAGGAAGTGTCATCTTTTAATCTAATCCAGTTGAGCTGGATACGTGCCTGATGGTATGTTAAGGTACTGAAAGGTGCTTTCCGTCTTTAATGTTTACCACATATATGCTGAAGATATATGATAAATGTAGAAAAGAATCATCGAATTTGAAAGATGGACTCGTTTAAAGCTCGATATTCTAGGCGTAGCATCTGGAACAACGACTTGGCAGTACAAGCAGTACGCCAAATCGTTGTTCCAGATGCTACAACGACGAAGATCGAGCTTTAAACGAGTCCATCACATATACAGGCCGCCATTGACGCTGAATACCTGGCCGGTAATATAGGATGCTTCGTCGCTGAGCAGAAATCTGACGACTCCTGCTATTTCATCTGCTCTTCCCAGGCGGCGCAACGGAATGAGTCCGATCAGCTCGTCAACAGCTAATCCATGGGTCATTTCAGTGTCGATAAGACCGGGAGAGACCACATTGACCAGGATATTCCGCCGGGCAAGCTCTCTGGCCAGGGCCTTCGATGCTCCTATCAATCCCGCCTTGGCCGCCGAGTAGTTCACCTGACCTGCCTGGCCGGTTTCACCGGAAACAGAAGAAATTGCTATTATTCTGCCACGCTTGGCCGAGATCATGGCCCGGGAAAAGATTCGTCCAAGCGTGTAGTAGCTGTTCAGGTGAACATTGATGACATCGTCCCACTCTTCTTTCTTCATCATCGGCAGAAGTGTATCGCGGGTGATTCCGGCATTATGGATTAAACCAAAGGGAGTATCCTTTTGCAGGAGAGGCTCAAGGATCTCCTTGGCCTTGTGGTTGTCAGCTACATCGAAGGGCAGTAGTAAACAGGTTCTTCCATGCTGTTCTATCTTTTCCTTGACGGCCGCCGCTGCCTCGTGGGAACTCCGGTAATTAAGCCAGATGTCAAAACCACTTGCTGCCAGATAAACAGCTATTGCCGCTCCTATTCCTCGGCTCGCTCCACTAATAAAAATAATATCCCTGGGTTTTTCACTGTCCATTGTCATCCTTGAGAATTGTGGTACGAAGAGTCTGTCATAGCAGAGATGTTACAGGCGCTATTTGGCCAATTGGACGATTTTCGCCTCCAGGGCGACATTAACCATCATTCCTCCGACAAGGCAATCATACTGAACACTGGAAGGGTTCTTTTGGTTTTTGACGTTGGAGGTAATGTCGATAACAGCATTGCCGCCGTGTTTTACCGCACTTTCCTGGAGGTGAAGGAGTGCTGAGGCAAGAGCCCACTCGCAGGAATCGGTTTTGTCTTTCATGAAACTGTTGGTGCGCTTTGAGGTTCTGAAAATGCCGTATTCTTTCTGCACAGCAGGATGTTTTTGACCCGCGAAATAGAGCTCGATGTCGGGAGGGACAGCTTCCTTTACCTTGACGTTCTGGAGGGCAAGATCGATATCAAGATGCCGCAGTTCATCCGCAGCAGAAGCCGCGCCGGCCAGGGAGAAAAAAAGCAGAATTACCGGTACAAATATTTTTTTCAGCATGTTACCTCCTTTAAGATTCTTGTTTTTTAACAATAAACTTCGCCAGCTTATTTAGTGTTTCAAAGGCCTTGCGACCTTCATCCATGTCAATGATCTGCACGTTGAAGTTTTTCTGGATGAGTACGGCAAGTTCAACGGCGTCAAGTGAATCGAGTCCCAGGCCTTCACCAAAAAGCGGTTCGTCATCACCAAATTTTGCCAGGCTGCTCTCCGGGATTTTTAAATCCTCAACAAGGATCTCCTTTAATTTTTTTTTAAGATTTTCCATTATTTTTGCAATGTATTTGTAATAGGTGCCTTTGAGGAAGAGTCAACATCAGCCTGCTTCCAGATTTCAAAAAAGTTATACCATTGGTATGGGTATTTTTTCACATATTGTTCAAGGGCTGCGGCATACTTTCGACAACATTCCCGCAGCACCTCATCCCTGTTTAATCGGTCTTCAAATCTGGGATAGAAGGTATTCCATACTTTCAGTTCAAAATGAGTGGTTCCTGTCTTTGCTGCCAGAAATATAACGACAGGGGCCTCAAAGCAAGCTGCCAGAGTGTAGGCAGCATCAGGTAGTCTAACCTTATTTCCTAAAAATTCAACTTCCTTTGTGCTTCCTTTTATGTGTCTGTCTGCCATGATAGTGACTATTTCACCGCGCTGCAGAGCGGCGGCGGCATCAACCAGTCCACCGAATGGGCCTTCGGTGTCAATGATATTAAAATGGCGATTTTTCTTCCCCAGGTCAAAGAAGTGTTTTGCGGCGGCGGACTGATCATATTGCATCAGCGCATGGACTTTAACCGGCAGGACATTGAGATATGCCATGGCGGTCTGCCAGGGCCCGACATGTGCGGTGACCAGCACCACGCCTTTTCCAGCGGCGACAGTGTTGAACAAATCGTCTTTGCCGTCAATGGTGCAGGTCATCTCTGCGTTTTCTTTGAGTCCCAGCCAGGCCCTGTCCACCAGAACCTGCCCGAATGCGAAAAGATTATCAAAGGTGGCCCAGAAAAGCTGTCTGTTTGAGAAATGTGGGAATCTTTTCTTCAAATAGGAAGAGGTGATGCCCTGGATTTTTCTACTGCACAGAACATAGGAAAAAATGACGGGGTAAAGAAAGACATAGGCGTAACGCAGTCCACAGAATTTGAGAACCGTATAAAAAAACAAATGTCCCAGCCGCTCGAGGAGGTTGCTAATCAATGCCGCATTCATGTTTTGACGCTGGGTTTGAGATTCCGCTGGGTATGGATACGCAGAGCCATCCAGTACATTATCGATGCCCCACCCAGACCGAGGAGCGGACCGACAAGCAGCGAACCTATAAACCACTCCCAGAGCCGTTCATGGATTTCCAGAAGCCAGCGCTGCCAGGAGAGATCCAGGAGGAATTCTCCCTTCCTGAGATAGTAACCGGTCTGGATGCAAATAACAGGCACCAGGGGCGGCATACAGAACTGACTGGCGGCTACAGCCGCAATTTTGTTGAGATGCAGCCGGTGGGCCACATAAATAATGGCAACAGTATGGCAGGCAATAAGCGGCAGGGCTCCCATAAAAATGCCGAGCCAGACTGCCATGGCCAGCCACAGGGGTGAAGTATGCTCTTTACAGATTTCTGCCAGTATCTTCAACGGATTCCTGCAGAGATTTTCCTTGATTGTCTCCGGCAGAGGTGGTTTGGCAACAAGTTGTCTATGAGGCCAGGGCATCAGCCGTCTCATGATAAGCCTGCTGTGCAGCAGAGAGAGGCGGATATTGTCCTTGAATTTGTGGAAATGGCTGATCCGCCGACCGGCAGGCGGGTAATGCACCTGGATGGCGGCGGAGGAGACGGCAATTCCCGCCCATGCCAGTTTGACCAGAGATTCAATTTCAAAGTCGTACCTTGTTCGGGTCAGTTTGAGACTGAGAAGCTGTTTGACCGGATAAAGCCTGAACCCGGTTTGAGTATCTGGAAGATCATACCCGCATTCGAGCCGCACCCAGAAATTAGAAAAATGTTTGCCGAAATGGCTGGATGCGGGAACGCTCTCCTGGATCATTCGGCGGGCCCCCAGCACCAGACAGGGTGCGGCAATTCTTTGGGCTTCGGCAATGAGTCCTGTAATATCGGCCGGATCATGCTGGCCGTCCGCATCTATGGTGACCATGGTCTCAAACCCCTGTGAAGCGGCATAGTGGGCACCATGAAGGATGGCTGCACCTTTTCCCATGTTGCGGGGTAGCTGTAAGCTCTGACATTGCAGATCTGCAAGGGGAGTCAGACAGTTGTCGTCACTGCCGTCATCTACAACCAGCACCTGATACCCGGTGGCAATGGCTCTGTGGACGACTTCGACCAGCGTGGTCCCGTGGTTATACACCGGGATGACGATGAGAGGCTCCGCTGTTTTGCTCATTGTTCGATAATTTCGTAAAAGATCATTGAAGGTGCCTGGATGGACTCATAAAAAGTTGCCACGAAGTTCTGAGATGGCTAGATAAAAAGCTCGATATACAAGGCGCAGTGTTTTTGGCAGGCCTTCGACTATACAGGTAGTATGTCGAAGGTCTGCCAAAAACCTGCAACGCCGGAGATCGGGCTTTCTCGAAGTCGGAGTTTATGCCCGTACGGGTGCTTATCGCGACGCCATCATTGTTTGAGATATCTTGATAACATACGCTCCCAAAGCGGTCCGCTGTGACCCAGGGAATGAATGAGGCGGACATAGTGTTCCAGCTCCGCCATCGGGTATATCCTGTCTCTTCTTTCCGCGAAAGAGTTGCGCAGTTCGGTGTCGATGAACTCTCTGTCGATATCGGGAGAGTAATAGAAGATGGGACTGATGATGTCGGTCTGCGCGGTGATGATCTTCTCGGCAACAGCCTGTTTATAAAGGCGGGTATCCGGCAGGATGCGCAGGCCGATGTAGGCAAAAACAATGCAGTCTCCAAGCAGGGCTATATTTTCAAGACCCTGGTGCACTGTAGCCGGTGTTTCACCAGGCCCACCGAAAATAATAAAATGGGCACACGGTATATTTTCTTCGGCAATGGTTAGGTTCAGGGCAAGAACTTCATCAAAGGTAAACCCCTTGTTCAGACCGGCAAGGGTCTGGTCGGTAGAGGCATCGGTGCCCAGTTCCATGGCCGCCATGCCGCTTCTTTTAAGCAGCCGCAATTCCTCCCTGCCCATTTTCTGAGGGCGAAAGAAGGCACACCATGGTGTGGAGTTGCCTGAGCGGATCAGGGCCTCCGCCACCTCGAGGTAATGGTTAGAGGGATCATTGAAGACGCCGTCGGTAAAGAAGATGTAGCGTGCCCCGTGCCGACGCAGCCTCTCTATTTCCTCAACAACTTCTTCGGCCGGCCGGAAGCGAAGTTTTTTCCCTTCGATGGTCGGGTATGAGCAATAGCTGCAGCCATAACCGCATCCTCGCTTGGTTTGAACATTGAGCATACCGCCGTGATCGATATAGTACTCGGCGATGTTTTTTTGAAAAATCGGCGGGCAATCCGGGAAGTCGCTCAGGCTTGCGGAAATGAGACGCTCGGGTATATGTTCTCCTGAAGCGATTTTTTCCAGCAGTTGAGGAAAAGCCACCTCTCCTTCACCTACGATACCGTAATCGGCCTTCAGGTAGTCCATCAGCTCTTTCGGCATAATGGAAAAACCAGGTCCACCCAGAACAATCGGTGTTGTCCGGCAACGCTCTCTGACATACTCGATCACTGTGGCAATATCTTCTATCATTGCCGTGGGGGAGGAACTGTCAACGCTGTCTATATTGCGGATGGAGATCCCAATGGCATCATAGTTGTTACGACTGAGTATCTCCTCCAACTTGGGGTATCCCTCGGAGGCCAGCATGTCGAAATGGTCGGCGCGGTGACCCTGTCGGCGCAGCGCCCCTATTAAATGAGCAATACCGATTGGATATACCGGATAAGGTGCCGAGACCATGTTGGCGGATATCAACAGACAGTATCCCTTCGATTGAGTGTTCAATGCTGTCATTTTTTCTCCCGCACGAAATGTGCTTTTTCTGCATGAGCGGCGATGCCTTCATTGACGAGAGTAGAGCAGCAGATCTTTTTGACGCAGTCTCTGTTTGCCGATAAGGGAAGGTTATAAGTCTTCATCAAAAAGTCATTCCAACTAAGAATTTCGCGGAATTGAGGGGTACATTCGGTTCTTCTATGCCACCATTGGAGATGTGATGGTAGCGTGCCTCGACAAAGAAGGTATGGTCGTTTTTCATGGGAAGCTGTACGCCGAAACCTATCTGGTAGTTTCCGTTCCAGTCCGATCCCATTCCCGGAATGTCGGCATCGACATATACAGGCCCGCCTCCGGCAAAGACATATGGGTGTAAAGCACAGGCGCTGAAGGTGTAGTTTGCTAAAAAATTTAGCCCGGCCATCGGCGTGTCATAATCGAGGAGAAAGTGCAGCGGCAGTTCGATGAGCAATGAATGAGAACCGCTATACCATGACTTTCCCATATCCTCAAAGATGACAATTTTTCGCCGCAGAGCGAGATCAATGGTCTCGACCCGCGTCTCGGTCTCCCCCCAGCCCGGATGACTCGAACCATAGCCGGTGAGGATCGCCCATCGATCAGTATCGGAATTCTCTGCTTCCCGCGCAGTAGCTTTTTGGGGGTAACTGAGCAGCATCGCCTGAAAAAGGCAGATGAGAACGATAAGATATGGGAGGTTGAATTTTTTCGGCATACGGATCCTATTATCTTTTTTTGAAGCCATACTTGGGAAGATAGTACAATATAGTCGGCCAGCAAATAAGAATGATGCCGATCCATATGTACCTGATCGACTGATTCGGAAATTTGCGCAGGATCACGTCACGAAGCACGATGAACATAAGTCCAATATTGATTGCCACTCCAACCAGGCTCACGGGCAACAGTGTTTTGAAATGCCTCGTTTCGGGATAGAGGTAAAAGACGGTAATCAGCCCGAAGACAAAGAGAACAGCAAAGACGGAGTAGAATTTTTCAAGAAGAGTCATGGTCTTATTCTGGAAGATATGGAGAAAGTGTTTCGAAGAGATGACCGGTGAAGAGGAGTTTGCGGAATTTCAGCAAGTCATCATGAAAGATGCGTGTATCGTCATACACTTCAAAGTGACGGTTCAGTAAATCATAAATTTTCCCGGTTCCATGACCCAGTTTGTCGGAATTTCGAAAGGACAAAGCCTGGAGATCCGCCAATATTTCCAAAGTAATTATATGCTTGGCATTTCTCACCAGCCGGAATGCTTTGCGGGCAGCTACTGTCCCCATACTGACTATATCCTGGTTCGAAGCGTTACAGGATATGGAGTTGACGCTCATGGGCGCGGCAAGCCCTCTGTTTTCAGCTGTTGAGGAGGTGGCGAGATACTGCGCTCCCATAAATCCCATGTTGAGTCCGACTTCTCCGGGAATCAGGTGTTCCGGCAAACCCTCGTTCAGGCTTTTATCGAGAAGCTTGTTGGTGCGTCGCTCAGAGAGATTGCATAAGGTCGAAATGGCAATACAAAGAGCATCCATGGCAAAGCTGATGCTCTGACCATGGAAGTTGCCGCCATGGATAATTTTATTTTTCTCCGGAATGACGACGGGATTGTCGTTGGTCGAATTTGCCTCGATTTCGATGGTTCTGGTGACATAATCGAGGGTCTCCCGGACCGGCGCCAATACCTGGGGAGTGCAGCGGATAGAATAGACATCCTGAACGTTGATATTGGTTTCGAACACGGGGACATCACCATGATGCTGGCTCCTGATCCTCTCGTGCATGTCCTCGCGCAGGGTGATGTTGCCTGTGCCTTTGTAGAGTTTTTTGATTGTTTCGGCAACACGAATCTGACCGGGATGCGGCTTGAGAAGATGAAGATCCTCATCAAAAGCATCGTCGATACCGCCGAATATTTCCACGGCAAAAGCGGCGTTTACGCAGGCAACGTTATAGAGTTTTTCCGCGCCGGACAGAGTGAAGGCAGCAATCGCGGTCATAGCCGCCGTACCATTCATCAAGGCCAGACCTTCCTTGTAGCTGAGGACCAGTGGTATGAGATCGGTCTTTTCAAAAGCCTCTTCGGCATTCATCAGCTCTTTGTTCAAATAGACCTTGCCCTTACCGATAATGGCAAGAGACATATGGGCCAGATGGATGAGGTCTCCGGAGGCGCCGACACTGCCGCATTCAGGAATATAGGGGGCGATACCGGAATTAATCATCCCCTGCATCAATTTTAGGAGTTCGATACGGACACCTGAATATCCCTTTACCAGGGTGTTGAGCCTGACAGCGAGGATTGCCTGAGCTATAGACGGCAGGATCGGCTCGCCCAGGCCTGCGGCATGACTGATTATGAGGTTGGTCTGTAAGGACTCGAGATCGCGGTCATTGACAATTTTATTGCACATCGGGCCATAGGACGTATTCACCCCGTAGATGATTTTTTTCTGCCTGACAGCATCCTCCAGATATGCTCTGGAAGCGCTGCAGCGCTCAATCGCCTGTGACGCCAAGGCAACCTTTTTGTCGCCGATGCCAATGGCGACGATATCGGCATAGGTGAGATCCTCACCATTGAGAACAACGGTTGACGTATTGCTCATAATTACTGGTTATAAAAAAATTATAGGTTTTTCTGAATGCCGGTGAAACTCAGCCGGTTTCACGCTGCCTGCCTTGGAGATTTTATAAAAGCCCATTTTTACTTATACCCCCTTCTGGGGAGTCAGCAGAGAACAGGCAGGATATCCGCTGTCGGGACCATATTCGGCAAGGCAGCGTTCTATGGCCTCGAAGCTCTGCCGGCGAAGTTCTAAAGTCCGGGTCTGCAGATCGCCTTTCCTGGCTGGATAGATAGGAGCAAGCAGCCGCAGCCTGACCCTGCCCGGCGAGAGGAACCTTTCTCCCGGCAGCAGCACATCGCCTGAACCAAATATACAGACCGGTTGGATCGGATAACCGGTTTCCACTGCCAGCTGAAATGCTCCTTTTCTGAATCTGCCGATTTTACCGTTCCGGGAACGGTGACCTTCGGGCCAGATAATGACCGAAACGCCTTTCTCGAGCCTTTGCCTGCATTTTTGTCGAAGAGTGTCCCAGCCATCGCTGATATTGATGTATCCGGCCAGCTTCATCAGTGGGCCGTATATCGGAATTTTAAATGGCCATGAGGTGACAAAGCAGTGTTCTCCGGGAATTGCGCCGAAGAGATAAGGATCGATGGCTGAATTGTGATTGGCTATGAATATTGCCGGTCGTGGGATATCATACAGCCTTCCATATACTTTGACCGGCGCCATGAACACCACGCCACGGACGATGATCCTGCCGTAGAGACCAATGGCAAGCCGCAGAGAATGTGCAATATTTCGTCTGAGAATAATTCTGCCGGCCAGAAGGATGAAGGGCAGCAGACCAATTCCGAGGAGGGAAAGCAGGACAAAGACCGGCCAGAAGTACAGATTGAGGAGTATCTTTTTCAAGACTCTAGTCCTGCATCACTCTATCATCCTGCAGTTTGAGCAGAAACTGCAGCAGGTCATCCATTGTTCTGATGGAGCGTAATGTGTCTTCATCTTCGAGTTTCAGGCCAAATGTTTTTTCAAGTACAACCACCATGTCGACAGCATCCAGGCTGTCGAGACCCAGATCGTCATACAGGGTGGCATCAGGCACCATTGTAGCGGGGTCAAGCTCAAATTCCTCAGCCAGAACCTCGACCACTTTCCGGCGTAATTCTTCCTCGGACATCATGATTAAATTCTCCTTAAAACAAGAGCGGTGTTTACCCCGCCCAGGGCGAAATTGTTTTTTAATGCGAAATCGATCTTATGTTTCTTCTTCCTCAGCAAAAGATCAATCTGCTGACATTTGGGATCGGGGTTGATGAGATTTCGGGTGGGAATGACTTCCTGCCGTGCCATCATTTCCACAACCGAGATGAGCTCAAGAGAACCCGCAGCACCGAGCGTATGACCGATATGGCCTTTGAGTGAACTCACCGGGGTCAAGGAGCCGACTACGTCGAAAATAGCGGATGCCTCTGCAACATCTCCCTGTTCCGTTCCTGTGGCATGGGCATTGACGTAGTCGATATCGGCAGAGGAAACTTTCGCCTCGCGCAGTGCCGACCTCATGGCCCGTATCATGGCGTCTTCATGCGGACTGGCTATATGCTTGCTGTCATTGACATTGCCGAACCCGATAATCTCGGCATAAATTTTCGCACCGCGCCTGATCGCGGAGTCATAGCTCTCGAGAAGAAGAATACCGCACCCTTCACCGCAAACCACGCCGTCCCTGTCTCTATCAAAAGGGCTCGGCGTCTGTTCCGGCCTGTCATTTTTATATGATGCAGCCTTGATAACATCAAAAACCCCGGTGACGGAGTGGTGAACCTCATCGGCTCCTCCGCAAAGCATCATTTGCTGCCTTCCTGTCTGGATCAGCATATACCCCAGGCCGACAGCCTGGGCCGAAGATGTGCAGGCACTCGCAGGAGCCCATTGTTCCCCTGCGATACCGAGGGCAAGGCAGACGTTGGCGCTGCAGCTGTGGCCCATCATTTTAAAGAATTCGCCGGATTTTATCCCACTCATTTCTTTATTGGGCAGGAAGGTCTCGTAAAAGTCTTCGTAGGCTGCAGGGCTGCCTGTGGTCGAGCCGATCGCTGTCCCGAGAAAGCCGGAGGAGATCTCGGATTGGCTGATACCGGCGTCTTTTACTGCTTCTCCGGCAGCCAGGGTGGCGAAGATTGCGGCGGTGCCCATGGTCCTGCGCAGTGGTCTGGGCAGCAGTTTTTTGATGTCCAGGGGCGGGGCGGGAGCTGCCAGATGACTTTTCAGACCGCCGATGGCATGCCATTTCTCCATATGGCGCACAGCTGATCTACCGGACCATATACCGTCGTAAAGCGTTTCAACACCCAATCCAAACGGAGAGATTGCCCCCCGTCCTGTTATTACGACCCTGTTCAGCTGCATGATCTCAGTTCCTCCCAGAACGGCTCCAGTCCCAATATATACCCGGCACTTGTAAATCCCGCAAGGGAAGCCCCAACGATGCCGGTCATCAGGGTCGACTGGCCGCTGAGGTAAAGCCCCGGCACTCTGGTACGGATATCAGGGGTGTACTGGTCGAGTGAATGGGATGCGCCATAGGCGCAACCCTGAGGAGCGGAGAGCTCATCCCGAAAGGTAAGCGGCGTCCCTACTGCAAGTGGCTCTATCCTTTTAAAATCACTTGATATACATTTTTCTGCCTGTGCGATCATTGCTCTGCTGATTTCTTCCTTATGTACGTGGTATAGGGTCGGCCGCGTGCACGAAGTTGAGTTCTCAAACATTTTTACTTCCTCCCACCAGGCAGGCTGCAGTAAAATAACACTTTTGTAATCCTGCCGCAAGCTGAAGCTCCCTCTTGCCGTGGACGTAACCATCAAAAGACGATCCTTAATCTGATTATTTTTTTTATCCAGAGGATTTGATCCCCCGGGCAGGAATATATGGTTGTGCCACTCGAGTGAAGGCGGCGGTTTTGGCATGACGCCAAAAAGGACGTTCATGGAAATGGTATTCTTCAACTGCAGGAGCCGCTTGCGGTAAACGGGTCTGAAGGCCCTGGTGCCCATAAGCGGTATGAGGCTGGTGGGGTGGCCGGTATAAATTATGCGGTTGCAGGAAATCCTGTCAGAAGAATCAGTTTTGACACCGGTTACCCCACGGTCGTCGAAATCAATCTCCGCTACCTGCACGCCGGGCAGAAAGGAGACACCGCCGGCTTTGCACACATGTTCGAAGGCGTCGACAACAGCCTGTCCACCGCCTTCGACGGAGTAGGCACCCTGGCGATATCCATGCGCAACCATGGCATGAACATCAATGGAGGCATTGTCTGTCGGGATGCCATACAGGGCAACAGGGCTGGTGAGCACGGCCTGAAGTTCCGAATCTTTGGTCAATCCTTGGACAAACGCTTTGACGGACAACCTGGAACTCCTGAATTCCTGCAAAAACTGGGTGAGGGAGAGGTCCTGATTATAGAACGGTATACGCCGGCAAATTGCCCGAAGTGTGTCAAAATAGCTTGATATGGCCAGTTTTTCCTGCGGGAAAGAGTGTTGCAGTTCCCGAATAATCCGCTCATAGGAGAAAAACGAATCGATCGGTCTGTCCCTGTTTGTGAGATATATCCTGTCGGAACCGTGGTCGGGAAAGGGGAGTATCTCTAGATGATTGAGGATTCCGCAGAATCTCCAGAGTTTGTGGAGGATCTCGTCCTCACCTAAACAGCCGGTGTAATGGAAACCCACATCAAAAGGGATACCTTTGCGTTTAAACTGCTTAACAGCCCCGCCGATACGCCTTTCCTTTTCAATAACGAGAACCTGCGCACCTTTTTTGGCAAGAAGAGCGGCCGCCGTCAAGGCAGAGATGCCGCTGCCGATAATGACAATATCAGAATGCATTTCTCAGCCGGATCACCAAAGCGGCGTTGACTCCGCCAAAGCCGGCGGCATTGCATAGCATTATTTTGGAGGGAAAACGAGTTGTTTCAACAGGTATTTTCAGTCTGGCCGCATAACTGGACCGTGTATTGAGGTTGGGATGACCCGGGATGTATCCGTCCCTGCTCATCAGCAGCCCATAGACGACCTGCGAGGCGCCGGCCATCCAGAATTCATGCCCTGTAAGGGCTTTGGTGGCGGCAATGAAAGGTCCGTCGTGCGGTGATTGTATGGCAAAAAGATCACAGAGTGCTTCAGCTTCTTTTTCGTCTCCGGCCGGTGTCGATGTGGCATGGGACATCACCAGATCCACATCTCCAGGAGTAAGACCGGCATCGTCGATAGCGATCTTCATGGCCCGCCGCAGTCCCTTACCCGTCGGCACGGAAAGGTGATAGCCATCCGATGTCGTGCCGAAGCCGCATACCTCAGCCAGGATTTCAACGCCTCTGCTTAAGGCGGACTCTTCTGATTCGAGGATGAGGGCGGCGGCACCGCCGGATGGTATCAGCCCGTCACGGCCGTCATCGAAAGGCCTGGAAGACAGATGTGGTTCGTTCTCACGGGTGGAAAAGGCGCCGAGGGCATCAAAGCTGCACATTGATTGCCAGGAAATCTCCTGGGCGCCGCCGCAGATGACGATATCCTGGGAGCCCCCGGCGATGAGCTCGGCGGCCTGTCCAATCGCCATTGCGCCGCTGGCGCAGGCACCGCTGACGGTCCAGGAGGATCCTCTGATCTGCAACTTTGTGGAAAGATTCAGCGAGATGGTGCTGGTCAACAGTCTGAATATATGTCCGCTGCCGATTTCTCGTGTGTTTTCAGCATTTCTGAGAAGCTCACATTGCTCAACGGCGGTGACGGCCGATGAATCGTTGCCGAAGATAAAACCTACTTTCTCGTTTTCGGCAATTTCGCTGTGCTGCAATTGTGCATGTTCCAGGGCCTGGCATATGGCGTCCCAGGCCCAGATGCCGAAATCAGGCAGGGTTTTGCGATAACGGCGATCCAGTGGATAACGGGTCTTGAAGTTCTCGATGGTCCCGCTCAACCCACTCCTGAAGCCCATTTTCTTACGCTCTGCAAGATAGGAAATGCCGCTTTTTCCGGATTGCAGAGACTGTTTGACTGCTTCCGTTGTGTGGCCAAGTGAGGAAACCGTACCCATCCCGGTGATCACAACTTTTCTGTAAGGACGGGCCTGTGATAAAATTCGGGGCATTATCTGGTGTGAATATCTAGCAGCCGGGACTGAAAGGGAAAACCTGTGCCGCCGGCGGCAGCGCTCCTCGGGAGAGCATATAGAGAGCAAAGGTATACGTCATAAAATTTGATCAAATATAAAGGCACGGTTACCGGGTGAGCGACATAGTCAGACGGCGTATCTGAAAAAATCGTTCAGGAAGGTCTTTCTCCATCCTTCCATTTGTCTGACTAGCTCTGATTTATGTGACTTGTTAAGGATTTTAACAAGTTTCTTCAACTCCGAACCGTTGCCGATGAGCATTGGATCAATGCCCTGCATCTGGCTTTTCAATTGAATGAACTCATTCAGTCTTTCCAGCATCTGCGAGTTCTTCGTGCTAAGCCGCATTGACTGTTCCTTCTGAGGACGTTTTTCGACGGGGCAGGTCAGGCCTGCTTGCACTGCGGCGATGAGATTTTCCCCCCAGCGTTCAATTGTTCTTGCCGAAAGAGAAGTTTTCTCCTGCAGTTGCTCAATGCTGGTCGTTTTCTTTCTGCTGAGTTCCAGAAGGTCGGAGTCCTTGACGACATGCCCCCGGGGACGATTGATTTTTTTGGCTGTCAGTTCTCTCCAGATCACAAGTTCACGCAGGATGGCCAGTTCTATAGACTCGAGTCCTTTTGACCCGCGGATTCTCTTGTAGCGGGTATGCGCAGTCAAGCCATTATAGTTTTTGGGGTCGTTAAGAAGGTCAAGCTCCTCCTGGAGCCAGGATTTGATCTCGGGGCCGATAATTCTGTTGATCAGAATAATTCTGGCGGCGCGTAGATAGCGAACATCATCCAGGGCATATAGAATCTGGTCCTGATCCAGCGGGCGTTTGAGCCAATCAGTCCGGGTTTCCGTTTTGGGAAGGGTGATGTCGAGCAACTCCTGGATCAGATTGCCAAGGGAAAGCGTGGCGGTGAGTCCTGCAAACCCCGCAGCCAGGCGGGTGTCGAAAATATTTTTCGGAATATACCCGGTGGCGCTGTGAAGGATTGCCAGATCCTGAGGGGCATCGTGGAGTATTTTGACGACGCTTGGATCGGCCAGAAGTTCCCCAAAGGGAGAGAGGTCCTCAACAGCCAACGGATCAAGCAGATAACATTCTTCATCCGATAATGCCAGCTGGATAAGTCCGAGGCGGGGCAGGTAGGTTTTCGTCCAGACAAATTCGGTATCTATGGCCACAGAATTCGCCAGCCTGGCCTTTTCTACAAGATCATGTAATGCATCAGAAGAAGTAATCATATTTTTAAGGAAACCTGTTAGTATGAATGGATTTTGTGCAGTGAAGAACGGACCGGTGATTTTTGTTAACTATAAAACCCGTTACCACCATGGAAAACCGGATGTATTATAGACGGTATCCATGAGGGCTGCAAATGCTCCGGCAACAATTGCTGCCGCTTTAAAGACTGATACTAAATATAGAAGAAAAAACAAGCATAATGCTAAGGAAAAAGAGTCTCAATATATTTTTATTGGATCGCGAGTACTTTTGCCTCTGTGGTTCGTTTCGGTGAATACCGGGAATCATACCGCCCTGAAGAGTAGATCACTGATCAGGGAGGGCGTATCGGCAGCGAAAATTTGAGGATTTTTTTTGGAATTTCTTGATAATATAGTAAAAACAGGTAATCCTTCAGTTCATGCCAAGAAGGCGGGATGAGGGACATGCTCGTAGACAGTATCGTAGACAGTATTTATGGCGTCGCCATAAGCGCACTTCGACAAAGCCCGATCTCCTCCGTTGCAGGTTTTTGGGCAGGCCTCGACTTACTACCTGGTATAGCCAAAGACCTGCCTGTCAAATACAGCGCCTGGTATGTTGAACTTTTCTCCAGCCATTTTAGAGAGTTGTGGTAACTTATTGCGAGAACAATTCGAATACCAGGCGGAGTATACAACAACGAAGATCGAGCTTTTTAACAAGTCCAACATCGTTGATTATGCTCATTTGATAACTACAGTGTTTCCATGCAGCACTAACCAGCCGATTTTCGCATCTTACAAAAAGACCAGGTGAATTCATTATGTTCGCATATATAATCAAACGAATATTGCTGATGATACCTACTCTGTTCGGGGTGATGGTGATAACTTTCACCGTGACTCAGTTTGTTCCCGGAGGGCCGGTTGAGAAGCTGATCGCTGAAATGGAAGGGCTGGGCACCGGCGGAGGCGAAGTCGGCGGAGGCGGTTCCTCTATGTATCGAGCCGCCTCCGGTCTCAATGTTGAGCGAATCGAAAAACTGGAGGAGCTTTATGGTTTCGATAAACCGCCGGTAGAGCGGTTTTTCGCCATGATGAAAAGATACCTGGTCTTTGATTTTGGCTCCTCATACTATTATCAGAGAACGGTGGCCGACCTGGTCATTTCCAAACTGCCCGTTTCCATGTCCCTGGGACTATGGAGTTTCGTGATCGTCTACGGCGTCTGTATACCACTGGGCATTAAGAAAGCAGTCAGGCATGGTTCCAACTTCGACATATTCAGCAGTACGGTAATTCTTGTTGGTTATGCCATTCCCGGGTTCGTCCTGGGTATCGCCCTCCTGGTTTTATTCGGCGGTGGAAGTTTCTGGAATATATTTCCTCTCCGCGGACTGGTATCCGACAACTGGAGTGAGCTTTCCCTCATAGGAAAAATCCTGGATTATTTATGGCATATGGTTCTGCCGGTTATTTCCAGCGCGGTAGGCAGCCTGGCCGTCATGACCATGCTCACCAAAAATTCCTTTCTGGAGGAAATCGGCAAGCAGTATGTACTGACTGCCCGGGCAAAGGGCTTGCACGAAAAGAAGGTGCTCTACAAGCACGTCTTCAGAAATGCCATCATTCCCATAATAACAGGATTTCCCGGATATTTTCTCGCGGCATTCTTTACCGGGAGCCTGCTTATAGAGACAATTTTCTCCCTCGACGGCATGGGCCTGCTGGCCTATGAAGCCGTCTTGAACCGGGATTATCCCATCGTCCTGGGAACGCTCTACTTCTTCACCATACTTGGTCTGGTGGCGCGTCTGCTTTCCGATATGAGCTATGTACTTGTCGATCCCAGAATTGGTTTTGAAAGTCTTGAATCATGAGGATAAGATGAGATGACGAAAGAACTCCCGGCAAAACGAAACAGCCTCACCAGGAGAAGATGGCGTCTGTTCCGCAGACATAAGCGAGGATATTACAGTCTTATCTTGTTTGCCGTAGTTTTTACACTCAGCATGGTTGCCGAATTCATCAGTAATGACCAACCGTTTCTGGTCAAATTTGAGGATAGCTACTATTTTCCGATCTTCCAATCCTATCCTGAAACGGTTTTTGGCGGAGATTTCGAGACGGAAACGGATTATCTTGACCCCTTTTTCAAGGAATTGATGTCGAGACCCGGTAATTTTGCAGTTTTTCCTTTCAATAAATACAGCTTTGATACTATTAACCTAAATATAGAGGGTTCAGTGCCCTCGCCGCCGAGCGGTGAGAATTATCTGGGGACCGACGACAGGGGCAGGGATGTTCTGGCCCGGATTATTTATGGTTTCAGGGTCAGTATTCTTTTTGGTCTCAGTCTGACGATAGTCGGAACACTTGTCGGCATAATGGCAGGTGCTCTACAGGGATATGTCGGAGGGAGAACCGATCTTTTCAGCCAGAGATTTATTGAAATCTGGAGTTCGATGCCGGAGCTTTACCTCCTGATTATTTTCTCATCGATTTTCTCGCCGAGCCTCCTTCTTCTGCTCATTCTTCTTTCGCTTTTCAGCTGGATGGGGCTGTCCGATTATGTCAGAGCGGAATTTCTCCGTGGCAGAAACCTGGAATATGTAACGGCTGCAAGAGCCCTTGGGGTGGGCAATCTGAAAATTATGGTAAGACATCTTCTCCCCAACGCCATGACCCCGGTCATCACCTTTCTGCCCTTCAGGATGTCTGCTGCGATTCTGGCATTGACCAGCCTCGATTTCCTTGGCCTCGGCGTGCCGCCCACGACACCAAGCCTGGGAGAGCTGCTCGCCCAGGGAAAGGCTAACATTGATGCATGGTGGCTTTCTCTTTCCAGTTTTGGGGTTCTGGTCGGCATGCTTATTCTACTGATTTTCATAGGTGAGGCCCTGCGCGATACCTTCGATCCCAGAAAAAAATAATGAAATTGTCATATCGATCTCGATTTATTCGAAAAAGGGGTTAACGTACGGAGACGTGAATTTCGGCAGCCCTGTTGCGCAAAGAACTATCGGTGAGTTTCCTGTATGGAGTAACAGCTGCGCTTCTCCTTAAGGGCGTGTTACCCAGTCTGGCTGAGCTGCTGGATTGATGATTTTGAGCGGATCCACATTGACACTTCAGGGGATTGTCTTTATGCTGGTTTTGCGGTCAAACGGATTTTAGAAATATGCACAAAAAAAAATCTGATTACCCCTGAAACTCAGCATTTTTCTGGCCCAGGCCGGGACCGCTCTTTTCATCGGGACGCCATAAACCCGTCCATGGGGGCTTCGCTGCAGCCGTCCGGGCTGTAGAGACCCGTGAAAAGAGCAGTCCCGACCTTGAGCTGAGGATTAGGGGTAATCAGAAAAAAAAATAAAAGCTGCAGGCCGGCATCCAGATTCGCACATTGAGAAGAAATGCAAAACAATCCAATCAGAAAACTTGGTAATAATGGTCTTTACGTCCTCAAGGATCTCGGCAGGATGGGACTTTATCTGCTCATGGCCGTCAGGGGCGTATTCAAGCCTCCTTTTCGTTTTGCGGAATGCATCAAACAGATTCACTTTATTGGCGCCGGATCGCTTGTAGTCATTTTTTTTACCGCCATCTCCACAGGAATGGTTCTGGGGCTGCAGGGCTATTACTCCCTGAGTAAATTCGGGGCGGAGGGTATGCTGGGATCGGCGGTTTCCCTGACGCTTATAATGGAGCTCGGCCCGGTTCTCACAGCCCTGATGGTTGCCGGCCGTGCAGGATCGGCAATGTGTGCCGAACTGGGCATAATGCGCATTTCAGAACAGATAGATGCGCTCGACTGCATGGCCGTCGATCCATTCAGATATCTGATAAGCCCAAAATTTATAGCTGCATTGATTTCGGTGCCGCTTCTTACCGCTGTTTTTGATGTAGTCGGTATTGCCGGAGGGTACATTGCCGGAGTGGAGTTGATGGGAGTCAATCCCGGGAGCTTCATGGAGGGGATGAAAAGCAGTGTCACCACCCATGATATTCGCCTGGGTTTTATAAAATCAGTGGTTTTCGGGATGCTCGTCGTCTGGATATGCACGGGCAGGGGCTTTTTCGTGCACCTCATACGGGGGGCCGGATTTGGCGCGGAAAGTGTCAGCAAGGTCACTACTCAAGCCGTGGTACTCTCCTCCATTTCGGTGCTGATTTTTGATTATCTGTTAACCGCGGTGCTGTTATGAAGGAAGTGGCTATTGAATTTAGAAATGTCGTTAAATCTTTCTCCAGGGCGAATGGTGAGAGGCAGGTTGTGCTGGATCATGTGGATTTCGATATCCCCTCCGGCAAAACCACGGTTATAGCGGGTGGCAGCGGCCAGGGTAAAAGTGTTACACTGAAGTTGATTCTCGGTCTGATGGAACCGGATGAAGGTGAAATACGTGTCGGCGACATCAACATTGTCGGTATCCGCAGTAGGGAGCTGGAGAAGCTGCGCAGCAAGTTCGGTGTCCTCTTTCAGGGCTCGGCGCTTTTCGATTCCATGACGGTTTTTGACAATGTCGCGCTGCCGTTGCGTGAGCGCACCGATAAATCAGAGAAAGAGATCAGGGAAAATGTGCAGCGTACCCTGGAGACGCTTGAGCTGGGCGGTACCGACGAGAGATATCCGGCGCAGCTCAGCGGCGGTATGCGCAAAAGAGTCGGCCTGGCAAGGGCCTTGCAGCTCAATCCCGATATCATGCTGTTCGACGAACCGACAACAGGGCTTGACCCGGTGATGTCCCAGGATATCTATCAGCTGTTCGCCGGAACACAAAAAAAAGTGGGGTTCACTTCAATCATAGTCAGCCACGACATTCCCCGGGTGCTCAACCTTGCCGATCAGGTGATTATACTGAATAATGGGAAGGTGGATGTTTTCGGGAGTCCTGAAGAGATTCAATGGTCTCGGAAAGAACATATCCAGGACTTTGTCAAAACTACAATGGGGCAGATATATCAGAGCCGTTTGGTGGAAATATGAGAAAATCAAGTGTAGAGATAACCGTTGGTCTGTTCATCATAGCCGGATTTCTGGCCTTAGTTTATCTGGCCTTCAATCTGGGGGAAGTCTCACTTTTCAGAGGCAGTAGAACTTACACTATTCATGCTGAATTTGATAATGTAGCAGGGGTGAAAAAAGGCGCCTCGGTACAGATCGCCGGTGTAGACGTTGGTAAGGTAGCGGAAGTTGCCCTGCAGGATCAATACGCCAACCTTGCTCTGGAGATCGATAAAAATATTGAAATACCAGATGATTCAATGGCATCGGTCAAATCCCAGGGTATTATCGGCGATAAATATATTCAGATTACCCTCGGCGGTGCTGAAGAACAGCTCAAAGAAGGGGATTTGATTGTTGATACGGAATCGTCGGTGGATATAGAATCATTGATAAGCAAATTTGCTTTTGGCAGCAGCGAGTAGAAGTTGATCGGAGTCTCGGTCCTCCGGATCGAAACTTCGCCCAATGGTAATGAGAGGTAATGAGCTAATATGAAAAAAATTTTAATACTTATTTGTATTTTTTGCTTTGCTTCTGTGAATTCTCCGGCTGCCGATACTTCTTCGGAATCCATGGATGATATGCCGAATCTTCTCGATGAGCCTGCCGCGGAAGTACCTGATCTTCTCGATGACGATTATGAAGGTTACCGGGAAGAGTATAATGCCGAGTTGATTCACGATCCGCTGGAGCCACTCAACAGGGTCTTTTTTCAGTTTAACGACAGGCTCTACTTCTGGGTGTTAAAGCCGGTCAAGACCGGTTACTCCTATGTTATCCCGGCTGATCTGCGTGAAGGCTTTGGGAATTTCTTCAATAATCTGGCCGCCCCCATTCGCCTGATCAATAATCTGCTCCAGGGTAATTTTGAGGATGCCGGCGTCGTTGCCCTGCGCTTTGTTATAAATTCCACCTTCGGGGTCTATGGTTTGGCCGATGTCGCCTTGCGGGAATATAATCTTGAACCCAGGCTGGCCGATTTCGGCCAGACTCTCGGGGCGTATGGCATAGGGGAGGGGGTGTATATCTGCTGGCCGGTATTGGGGCCGTCTAATGTGCGGCATTCAGTCGGTCTGGTCGGTGACGCGCTTGTCAGTCCTGCTGCATATACGAATATGACAACCGATCAGAGTGCATTATATTATTCAGTGAACAGGATCAATTTCCTCTCTCTCAGTCAGGATGTCTATGAGGACATAAAAAAATATTCACTTGATCCTTATGTGGCTACACGCCAGTCTTTTTTCGATTTTAGAAGAAACATAGTAAAAAAGGCCAGAAGTGAAGAGACCGATTTTTAATACGGCATGTTCGAGTGTCTGTACAGGTGCCCTTTGTGGACTGACACTTCCGACCCGCCGCAAGAAATAAAGACAGTAGTCGTCCCAGGAGTGTGCCGGAGAATCGCAATTTTTCCTCAGAACAACGCCAAGGGGGGAAAGTGTTTTCTCCGACAGGCTCCTGGTAATAAACCCATATCAAAATCAGGTTTTACCATGTCAAAAATAATTAGATCGATCATTTATCCGGTAGCCCTTGTTTTTCTATTATCCGCGTTTCAAGCATATGCGGAAGTTCAGAGTCCGACGGAAGAGCTTAAACCTACGTTGCAGAGAATTATCGATATCCTGCGTGATCCAGAGCTTCAGGGGAAGGAGCATAAGGAAAAACGAAGGGATCTGATAATGACAACCGTCTCAGATCGTTTTGACTTTAAAGAAATGTCCAAAAGAGTTCTGGGGGCAACCTGGAGGGAAATAGGAGAAGAAGAAAGAGACCATTTTGCCAAACAGATGACCAAACTCCTCGAAAATAACTATATCGGACAGCTTGAGAATTATTCGGGCGAAACCGTTGAGTATGTGGGTGAGCGCGTAAAAGAGGGAAGAGCGCAGGTGTCCACACTGGTTGAGACCAATGGCGAGCAGTACCCTGTCCACTACATTATGACTAACAATAACGATAAATGGGTGGTCTATGATATCAATATAGAAGGAGTAAGCCTTATCCGGAATTACCGGGCGGAGTTCAAATCGATAATCCGCCAGGAAGGATACGAGGGATTGATAAAGACTCTTGAGAGAAAGAATGCATCATTTGAGTAGAGCAGTCCATAATACGAGCAGGTCATGATTTTAAAGAAGCTGAGCGAAAATGAACGAGGGGAGGTTTCCAAATATCTGGAGGAAAGAAAAATTTCCCGCGGAGAGGTACTCTTTTCTCCGGATGATCCTGCCGAAGGCGTATTTTTCGTAAAAAGCGGGCGCCTTGGAGTACAGACAGGAACCGGATTCGAGGACAGGCAGCAAATTGTGGCACTGCTCGATCCGGGCTCTCCTGTGGGAGAAAAGGGTCTGACCGGGCACGGATTGCGAAAGATGTCCATCGTGGCCATCGAGGATTCCCTTCTCTGCTATCTATCGGCTGCGGATTTTGAAAAGATCGAAAAATCACGCCCCGAACTGGCCGTCAAAATTCTCAAAGAGCTGCTCGGGATTGCCGCTCTGAGGCTGCAGGCAAATTCCCAAAGACTGGCTCATGTCCTCTAATTCCCATCGGGATACCGAATTGTGCTATCTTTCGGGGGCCGGCAAAGATCCTTTTAGGCAAGTTTTCCCGCTGATTTTCCATCCTATGAGATTTTTTTCTGGCCATTCCTATTAAAATTGATTACTTTTGCTTATTTCGTCTTTCTGTTCTGAAGCTGTTTTGTGCCCGAGAAATTCTTCTCGCTTTTTAAGAAAGAATTTCTTAAAACGGAGAGACGAATTGAGGTTGATGTGAAGATTCCATTTAGTGACATAACGGAGAGGGGAACACGACTAGTCATCACCGAGACGGCATGGTCTGCGGATTCGGGAATGACTTTTACGAGCAAGCCGAAAGCTGAACTCTCCCTTTTCCTGCTGGATGAAATTACCGTCTCATTGAAAGGCAACCTGAAGGCCGCCGTAATTCTGGATTGCGGACGGTGCGGCTGTTCCGTTCCTTTTACTGTGGATGAAGCATTTAATTATATTTTCAGATTAGAAGAAGACAGCTCTCTGTCCCGGAAGGAAGTGGAATGCAGTGATGAGGATTGCGAAACTGTCTTCCTTGAAGAACCAGTAATAGATGTAAAAGAGGTATTGATGGAGCAGCTCATTCTGTCTGTTCCGGAAAAACTGCTATGCAGCGAGCAATGCAGAGGATTATGTCCTCAATGCGGCGCCTCTCTAAATAACGGGCAATGCGGCTGTGCTGAAAAGCAGCCGGATTCACCTTTTGCCGTCTTGAAGCATCTTAAAAAATAGCAGTGAACCTGCCTGAACAATATATCGGAGGAAACCATGGCATTACCAAAAAGAAGACATTCCCATTCCCGTACCCGGAAAAGACGCTCCCACGACGCGCTGAAAGCACCAGGTCTCTCTATTTGTCCGGAGTGCAGTGAGCCTAAAGAGCCACACCGTCTCTGTGGAAGCTGCGGCACCTACAAAGGACGCAAAGTGTTCCACATTGCTGCGGATTTAGAATAGGAGCAAACCGTGCATATCGCCCTGGATGCCATGGGTGGGGATTATGGCCCAGAAGAGTTGATCACCGGGGCATTACAAGCTGTAAAACAGGCCGGCATAAAAGTTACCCTCGTTGGTGATGCCGAACTCCTGCAGTCCCATATTGATAAACTCCCTGATGAGAGTTCTCCTGTTTCCTCACTGGAAATAGTGCATGCTTCCGAGGTCGTCGGCATGGATGAATATCCTGTTGATGCCATCCGTCGCAAAAAAGACTCTTCCATCATGGTGGCCTTTGATCTGGCCCGCAGTAAAAAAGTTGATGGTGTTGTCAGTGCCGGAAATTCCGGAGCGACAATGGCTGCCGCACTGCGCAAACTCGGAAGAGTGAAGAATGTTGTCAGGCCTGGTATCGCCTCAATGTTTCCCACGCTAAAAAGACCGGTCGTTATAATGGATATCGGTGCAAATGTCGATTGTCGTCCTTTGCACCTTTTTCAGTTTGCCGTGATGGCATCGGCCTTTGCCTCCCTCTACGATGTTGACCGCCCACGGGTTGGAATTCTTTCCATTGGTGAGGAAAGCGGCAAGGGCAACAGTCTTGTCCGGGTTACCTATGAGTTGCTGCAGAAAAGTTCGCTCAATTTTATAGGTAATGTTGAGGGAAGGGATGTCTATAAAGGAGATGTCGACGTAATAGTCTGCGATGGCTTTGTCGGAAACAATATTCTCAAGGTAAGTGAGGGGCTTGTCGAGGCGGTCATGCAGATGCTCAAAAATGAAATCATCAAGTCCCCTCTGGCGAAGATGGGATATCTGCTGGCCAGACCTGCGATTAATCGATTCAAGAAGCGGGTGGATTATACCGAATACGGCGGAGCACCTTTGCTGGGCATTAATGGGACGGGTATCGTTTGTCACGGCAAATCAAACGCACAGGCCATAAAAAACGCTATACTGGAAGCAGTAAAAATGGTTGAAAACAATGTCAAGGACAAGATCCTGAAGGACCTTGAAAAAAATCAGATCAGCTCGGTGGATTCATAATGGGAAGAATTATTTTAGGTACCGGATCATCACTTCCCAGCAAGGTAGTAACTAACGAAGATCTCGAAAAAATTGTCGATACCACCGATGAGTGGATTCGAACCCGAACCGGTATTCAACAGCGGCATATCAGCACAACCGGGGAATACACCCATGTCCTCGCCGCCCGGGCTGCCGCAAATGCCCTGGAAATGGCCGGAGTGGCTGCCGAAGAGATATCCCTTATCATCGTCGGCACAATCAGTTCACATATGCTCATGCCTTCCTGTGCCTGCTTTGTGCAGAAGGAGATTGGCGCGCAAAATGCCTTCGCCTTTGATCTCAACGCCGCCTGTTCCGGTTTTTTATATGCTCTTGATTTAGCCGATAAATACATTCATTCCGATAAGGAAAAAAAGATTCTGGTTATCGGCGCGGAGACATTGTCCGGCAGATTGAACTGGGAAGACCGCAACACCTGTATCCTTTTCGGAGACGGCGCGGGGGCTGCGGTAGTGGGTCACAGCGACAGTGATCGCGGATTCGTCGGCGTCAATCATTTTTCAGACGGCAATCTCTGGAATCTTCTCTATATGCATACGGCCGAAAGCACCAATCCCGATATTAAGGTGAAGGACTGGCCCGGTGCCCATATTTTTATGGAAGGCCGGGAGGTTTTTAAACACGCCGTCAAAGCTATGGATGATGCTGTTCGTGGACTCATGCAGAAGACCGGAATAGGTCTTGAATCAGTTAAACTGGTTATTCCTCATCAGGCAAATATCAGAATTCTCAATAATCTTGTTGAAAGACTTGAACTTCCTGCAGAGAAGGTATTCATAAACGCTCAAAAGTATGGTAATACTTCTGCTGCTTCAATTCCAATAGCACTTGATGAGGCAAATCGAGACGGCAGGATCGAAGAAAATGATTTGATCTTGTTCTGTTCCTTTGGAGGAGGATTTACATGGGGAGCTTCCCTGTTAAAGTGGTAGATAGGAGAGAATGATGGATTATTTTTTATCTGAAGAACAGCAGATGATTGTTGATATTGCTAAGCAAATTACTGATGAGCGAATTATACCAAACCGTGCCGAGCTGGACGAGAAGCATGCATTTCCTCGTGAAATATTAAGCGAGATGGCGCAGGCCGATCTTTTCGGCATTCCTATTCCCGAGGAGTACGGCGGATTCGGCGGTGGGTGTTTCGACATAGTACTGGCGCTGGAGCAGCTTGGCCGTGGATGTATCGGTGTGGGCACAGCCTTTGCCGCAAGTTCGCTGGGAATCTATCCCCTGCTGTTTTCCGGATCCGAAGAGCAGAGGCGGAAATACCTGCCGGATGTGGCCTCGGGCAAGAAATTCGCGGCCTTCGGTTTGACCGAGGCCAATGCCGGCTCCGATGCTTCAGGTATTAACACCACGGCGGTGCTCGATGGTGACGAATGGGTTCTTAATGGTACCAAACAGTGGATTACCAATGGCGGCGAGGCCCAGATTTACACTGTTGTCGCCATAACCGACCGTAGCAAGGGACCTCGCGGAGCTTCGATGTTCGTTGTTGAAGAGGGTGATCCGGGTTTCAGCTGTGGACCGAAAGAAAAGAAAATGGGAATTCGGGCTTCCTCCACCACCGAGCTGATATTCAAGGACTGCAGGATTCCCAGGGACCGCCTGATCGGCCGCCAGGGTACCGGATTTATTACGGTGATGAAGACGCTTGATGCCTCGAGACCCGGAATTGCCGCTTTGGGTGTCGGTCTTGGTCAAGCCGCTCTGGATGAGGCTGCGGTCTATGCCAAGCAGCGTGTTCAGTTCGGCAAGCCGATCATAGGCTTCCAGGCCGTACAGCATATGCTGGCAAATATGGCGATAGATATAGAAGCTTCGAGATCCCTTGTTTACTGTACGGCCCGACATATTGACGCTCATCCGAAAAATATCTCGAAAATATCTTCAATGAGCAAGGTGTTTGCTACCGATATGGCGATGAGGGTGACCACCGATGCCGTGCAGGTCATGGGAGGATATGGGTATATGTGTGAATACCCGGTCGAAAAGATGATGAGAGATGCTAAGATTCTGCAGATTTATGAGGGAACCAATCAGATTCAGCGCAATGTCATCGGACAGGAACTGAACAAGGAATACGCCCGATAACTACTCACGGAGCGGTCACATCGTTGTCCGCTCTTTTCAGTACACGAGACCTTGAGGCGTAAATCACGCAATTACTTAAAAGATTTCAACGATGGCAAAGTAAGAGGCTCCATTCGTAATTTACTCACGAAGCGGATGAAGAATTTTTGCAACGCCGGGATAGGGTATTCATGAAAATTGTTGTTTGTGTTAAGCAGGTACCGGATGCCAATGATGTCCGCCTTGACCCGGTAACCAACACACTTGCCAGGGAAGGTGTGGAATCAATAATGAATCCATATGACCAATATGCCCTGGAAGAGGCGGTCAGGTTAAAGGAAAAGCTCGGCGGTGAGGTTACGGTAATTACCATGGGGCCTCCCCAGGCTGCAGAGGTTCTGCGTCTGGCCATTTCCTGCGGTGCCGATAATGGTGTGTTGGTCTCCGACCGCGCTTTTGCCGGGTCCGACACCTGGGCGACTGCCTATACGCTTGCCAAGGCCATTGCCAGGCTCGGCACCTTTGATCTGTTTCTCTGCGGCAAGCAGGCCATTGACGGCGATACCGCGCAAGTAGGTCCGGGACTGGCCGTAAGGATGAATATACCTTATCTCACCTGTGTGCAGAAGATACGGCAAGCGGACGAGAAAAGGCTTGTTGCCGAACGCATGATGGATGATGGCTATGATGTCGTCGAGATCGGTCTTCCGGCGCTGCTGACGGTGGTCAAGGATATCAATGAACCCCGCGTTCCTTCGCTGAAGGGCAAGATGAAAGCGAAGAAGGCGGTCATCACCACCTTGTCGGCCGCTGATATCGAGGCCGATTCCGGTTCCATCGGACTGCCCGGTTCGCCGACCCAGGTTGTCAGAGTCTTCCCGCCGCAACCACGAGGGGGAAGAGCGGTATTCACCGGTTCCCTTGACGAGCAGATCGATCAATTGGTCGAAAAGCTCAAACCCTATTTATAATCCCCACAGAGATACACATGTTAAAACTGAATAAGGAAATCTGTATAGGCTGTGGTATCTGTGAGGAACAGTGTGCCTTTGCCGCAATAGAAATGGTGGATGGTCTGCCGGTCATCGGAGAGAGCTGTACCTTGTGCGGCGCCTGTGTCGATGCCTGCGATTCCGGAGCGCTGGTAATGGAGATCAGCGGAGACAATCTAAAAACGGATCTTAGCAGCTGGTCCGGAGTCTGGGTCTACTGCGAATTTCGTAAATCCGCGCTTGCCGCGGTATCTCTAGAGCTTCTAGGCATCGGCAGAAAACTGGCCGACAAGCGCGGCGTCAAACTCGCTGCGGTGCTGATCGGTGATGGTATACAGAAAACCGCTGCCGAACTCATCGGTTACGGTGCCGATACGGTCTATGCCGTCGAGCATCCTCAACTGGGCAATTTTGCCGAAGACAGCTACGCCGCAATCGTCACCAGACTGATTAGCGAGCATCGCCCGGAAATCGTGCTGGCAGGTGCTACCGCCATCGGCAGATCGTTCATTCCCGGTGTGGCAACCACCCTCAATGCCGGACTTACCGCGGACTGTACCTCCCTTGAAATCAGGGATGAAGATGGGGCACTGTTGCAGACCAGACCGGCATTCGGCGGCAATATTATGGCCACCATCGAATGTCCGCGCTCACGCCCGCAGATGGCGACAGTCCGTCCTAAGGTGATGAAGGCAAATGAATATGATCCTGCCAGGCAGGGAGATATTGTAACGGTGACAACGCAGCCCGAAGAACTTCAAAGCCGAATCAAGGTGGTTGAATCGGTTGTCGCCTCTCAAGGCAACGTCAATATCCAGGAGTCGGACATTCTCATTTCCGGAGGGCGCGGCCTCGACAGTGAAAAGGGATTTGAGCTGATTCGGAAACTTGCGGAGACACTTGGTGCCGATGTGTCGGCCTCTCGCGCGGTGGTTGATGCAGGCTGGATTCCCTACCCTCATCAGGTGGGCCAGACTGGAAAAACCGTCGCTCCCAAGCTTTATGTGGCCTGTGGTATTTCAGGCGCGGTTCAGCATGTCGCCGGGATGCAGTCGGCTGAGGCGATTGTGGCCATTAACCGTGACAAAAATGCTCCGATATTCGATATTGCCGACTTCGGCATCGTTGGAGATTTGAACGAGATCATACCCAAGCTCATCACCAGGATAGAGGAGCAGCGGAAATAATGACTTTACAGGGAAAAATCGCACTGGTTACCGGGGGCAGCAGAGGGATCGGCAGAGCTGTTTGTATCCGTCTGGCGGCTGCTGGGGCCAAGGTCTATATCAACTATGTGAGCCGGCCGGATGCTGCGGAAGAAACCAGGTCGATGATCGAGAAGGCAGGCGGCACAGCAGAGATTATCGCTTTTGATGTTGCCGACGGTGAACAGGTCCAGAGCAGCGTGAAGGAGATTATCAGTGCTGCAGGCTCCCTGGATATTCTCGTCAATAATGCAGGAATCACCCGTGACGGTCTGGTCGCCAGAATGAAAGAGGCTGACTGGGATGCGGTGCTCACTACCAACCTGAAGGGCGCATTCCATTGTTCCAAAGCGGCCTCGCGGACAATGATTAAGAAACGCTGGGGCCGCATTATCAATATTACCTCGGTTGTCGGATCAACCGGAAATGCCGGTCAGACAAACTATGCCGCCGCCAAGGCCGGGTTGGTCGGTCTGGCGAAATCACTGGCACGAGAGTATGCCAGTCGGGGCATAACCGTCAACTGCGTTGCTCCGGGATATATTGAAACGGAGATGACCGAAGCTCTCGGCGATGATGTCAAAGAGAAAATCAAGAGTGAAATCCCCATGGGAACACTTGGTTCCGTCGAGGATGTCGCCTCCGCCGTCGCCTATTTGGCAGGTGAAGATACAGGCTACATAACCGGTCAGACAATTCATGTAAATGGTGGTATGTACATGTAAGCAGGCAAAATAGTATTTTAGCTTGCTATAGTTTAAGTATATGTATTACGTTAGAGCTGATTTTTGTAACCACACAGTTGCATATTATATGGAGAAAATTCCATTTGAATGGTAACTGATTTTCTGTAAAATCGTTTTTACCGATAAAACGTGGCGGTGCCGTGAAAAACAGCATTGCCTAATATTTCAACAGTTAGGAGATTGAAAATGGCTATAGATCAAGAAATGGTCGATATTATTGTAGAACAATTAAGTGTAGAGAAAGAGAAAGTAGTTCCAAACGCATCATTTGTCGATGATCTGGGTGCCGATTCTCTTGATCTCGTTGAGCTTATTATGGCAATGGAAGAAGGCTTTGATATCGAGATTCCTGATGAGGAAGCTGAAAAAATCGCTACCGTTCAGGATGCTATTGACTATGTCAGTAAACTGAAATAGCAGGGCCGTCTCATTGTATTTCCTTGGAGATATAAGGACATAGGTACTTATGTCTCCAATATGCTAACCCAGCGGAGCTGGATAAGTACCTTTAGGGAAATTCGTTTCTTCCAGTAACAAAGAAAAAAATTAAAGGTACCAAAGGAGTAATTATCGTGAGCCGCAGAGTAGTAGTGACTGGAGTCGGACTTGTCACTCCACTTGGCATTGGTGTCAAGAAGGCGTGGCAGAACATCTGTGACGGAGTCAGCGGGATAAGTTCTATAACCCGTTTTGACACAAGCGATTATTCGGTCAAAATTGCCGGTGAAATTAAAGACTTCGATGTTTCGCAGTTTCTTGATAAAAAGACGGCAAAACATCTGGATCTTTTCGTACAGTATGGCTTGGCAGCATCCATTGAAGCTATGGAAGACAGCGGCTTCAGCGTAACCGAAGAGAACAGCTGCAGGGTGGGTGTCATAACCGGCTGCGGCATGGGTGGTCTGCCGACAATTGAACAGTATCACAAGGTTCTTTTCGAACGTGGGCCGAAACGGGTAACCCCGTTTTTTATCCCGATGGTAATCCCCAACATGCCTTCCGGTCATATTTCCATGCATTTTGGCACGACCGGGCCAAATCTTGCCCTGACAACGGCTTGTGCCGCAGGAACCCATGCGGTAGGTGAAGCTTACAGGCATATCAAGAACGGCAGTTGCGACATGATCATTTCAGGCGGTACCGAAGCTGTTATCTGCTCCGTCGGTATTGCCGGGTTCAGCGCGATGAAAGCACTTTCCACACGAAATGACGAGCCCAAGCTGGCTTCCAGACCCTTTGACAAGGACCGGGATGGATTTGTCATGTCCGAAGGTTCGGGAATACTTATTCTTGAAGAGCTGGAGTCCGCAAAGGCCCGCGGTGCAAAAATTTACGCCGAGGTAGTCGGCTACGGCCTGAGCAGCGATGCATATCATATTGCCGCTCCGCCGGAAGATGGCGCCGGCGCCATCAAATGCATGCGCATGGCTATAAAGGATGCAAACCTGGCCGCCGATGAAATCGACTATGTCAACGCCCACGGAACTTCTACCCCTCTCAATGACCGCTGTGAGACCAATGCCTTGAAGGAGGTATTTGGAGATCATGCCTACAAGATGGCCGTGAGCTCCACGAAATCGATGACAGGGCATATGCTTGGTGCGGCAGGCGGTATAGAATCCGTATTCACAGCTCTCAGCATACAGGAGCAGATTGCTCCTCCAACAATCAATCTTCTCGAAGCAAGTCCGGAATGTGACCTTGATTATGTTCCCAACAGCGCCAGAAAGATGGAGATCAGAAATGCCCTCTCCAACTCCTTTGGCTTCGGCGGCACCAATGGTGTTGTTGTAATGCAGCGTTTCAAAGGATAGCCTATGAAAGAGAAAAGCAGGGTAAAGATTACCATCGCCGCGGATCATGGTGGCTTCGAGCTGAAAAAGAAAATTGTCGTACTTCTGCAAAATCTTAATTATGCTGTCGACGATATCGGTTGTCACTCTCCTGACTCTGTCGACTACCCTCCTTTTGCCGAAGCAGTCTGCTCTGCAGTAATTTCAGGATCCAGCGATCTCGGCATTCTCGTCTGCGGTTCAGGTATAGGCATGTCCATGGCCGCTAACAGGCACCGAGAGATACGGGCGGCGCTTTGCCAGGATCTATATTCCGCGCGAATGAGTCGAGAGCACAATAATGCCAATGTACTTTGTCTTGGATCACGGGTTATCGGAGATGGTGTAGCCGAAGAAATTGTCAAAACCTGGCTGGCCACTGATTTTGCCGGTGGGCGCCATGAACTGCGAATACGACAATTCAGCGACTAATGGTGACATTGCAGAACGGAAGGCACTGACTGGTATTTTCAGATGAAAATACCAGTTTTTTGTTTTATACACTAAAGGGTACCTTGCAAAATGAGAATTTCATTTTGCAACGTGGCCTGAACAACAGCAAGGTATGGTAATCTTAACCAGGAGAAATGGTAGAATATCGATGAAGACATTATTTGAAACAGATCCTGAAGTATTTCAGCATATTCAGGCTGAATATGATCGACAGGACCACCAGATCGAACTGATAGCCTCAGAAAACGTTGCCTCTCAAGCGGTGCTGGATGCCCAGGGCTCTGTGTTTACAAATAAATACGCTGAAGGGTATCCTGCCAAGAGGTATTATGGTGGTTGTGTACATGCCGATGCCATAGAAAATTTAGCCATTGAGCGGGCTAAAAGCATTTTCAAGGCCGAATATGCCAACGTTCAACCCCATTCCGGATCCCAGGCCAACATGGGAGTCTATTTTGCTACTCTGAAGCCGGGCGATAAGGTTCTCGGCATGGATTTGGCGCACGGTGGACATCTTACTCATGGCAGCGCCGTCAGCTTTTCCGGACAGCTGTATAATTTTATCTCCTACGGGGTGCGCAGGGATACCGAACAGATCGACATGGAGGAGGTGGAAAGAATAGCCTTTGAGAATCGGCCGAAAATGATTATAGCCGGAGCAAGTTCCTACCCCAGACACCTTGATTTTGTCGGCTTCCGCAAAATTGCAGACTCCATCGGTGCGCTTTTCATGGTGGATATGGCCCATATTGCCGGTCTGGTAGCGGCAGGTGTGCATCCATCCCCGGTTCCATATGCCGATTTTGTTACTTCCACCACTCACAAAACACTGAGAGGCCCGCGCGGCGGTCTTATCCTGGCCAAACAAAAATGGGCGAAGGCCCTCAACAGTAATATTTTTCCGGGTATCCAGGGTGGACCTTTGATGCACACTATTGCCGCCAAGGCTGTCAGTTTCAAAGAGGCCATGGATACACCTTTTATCGAAGACCAGAAGCATGTTATCGCCAATGCCCGAATTCTCGCCGAAAGTTTGGTTGAGAAGGGTTACCGGCTCGTTTCAGGCGGCACCGACAATCACCTTATCCTAATCGATCTCAGCAACAAGAATATCAGTGGTAAAGAGGCAGAGGAGATTTTGGGTAAAGCCGGTATTACCGTGAATAAGAATGCCATACCTTTTGACACCCAGTCCCGCTTTGTTACCAGCGGCATCCGTATAGGCACACCTTTGGTGACGACACGGGGGCTGAGGGTCGAGGAAATGAAGCTTATAGCCGAATTCATGGACAGGGTGATAGAATCCCGCGATGAAAATACCACGGGAGCCGTGCGTAATGAGATCATGGAACTGTGCCGGAAGTTTCCGCTGACTTCGATAGTGAAGAGGGAGACTGCTTAAAATTTTACTTTTCGCCGGCGCTATCGCAGTTAAGTAATATCTTGCCCTGCCGCAGGCAAATGACAAATTCTCATGACATCATCATTCAGGAGGTTGTATGAAGTGCCCCTATTGTGGTCATCTTGACAATAAAGTGACAGACTCGCGGTTGAACAAAGAATGCACCATTACCCGAAGGCGGCGCTCCTGTCTCTCCTGCAATCAGAGATTTACTACCTATGAACGGCTGGAGTTGATGATGCCGATGCTGGTCAAAAAAGATGGCCGGCGTGAAGCATGGGATCGACAGAAGATGGTCATCGGGCTTGAAAAGGCCTGTGAAAAACGACCGGTAAGTGTAGATAAGATAGACGACTTTGTGGATAACATAGAGAGAAAGCTTCAGGACCTCGGCGCTAAGGAGGTCCTCTCCAAAGTTATCGGTGAGTGGGTGATGGAAGACCTGCCGGAATTGGACGAAGTTGCCTATGTTCGTTTTGCCTCTGTGTATCGGCAGTTTAAGGATGTCAATGAGTTCATGGCTGAACTGAAAACGCTGCTGGATGCAAGGGATGAGCTGCCATCTAACTCAAGTGGTCGTCATGAGCATTCCCGGGACTGATCAGTTTTTTATGCAGCTTGCTCTGGCGGAAGCAAAAAGAGCAAAGGGACGAACCTCTCCCAACCCCTGTGTAGGTGCGGTAATTGTCAAAAACGGCTCGGTGGTTGCCGCCGGATACCATAAGAAGGCGGGTACTCCGCACGCCGAGATCAACGCCCTGAGAAAAGCGGGGGGCGAGGCTGAAGGAGCCACAATGTACGTGACCCTCGAGCCATGCAACCACACCGGCAAAACACCTCCTTGCAGTCATGCCGTGGCCCGGAGCGGCATCAAAAAAGTCGTTATCGGCATGAAGGACCCCAACCCGCTGGTTGCCGGCAGCGGTGCAAAGTATCTTGCCGACCACTCCATCGAAGTCGTCTCGGGAGTAATGGAAAAGGAGTGCCGCAGCATAAACCAGCCGTTCATCAAATTCATCACCACGGGAAAACCGCTGGTTGCCCTAAAGGCGGGTGTCAGTCTGGACGGCAGGTTAAATTACCGTAAAGGTACCAGCGGTTGGATAACGGGGGCTGAATCTTTGCAGAAGGTTCATCTTCTCCGTGACTGTTATGATGCCATCATGGTTGGGCGGGGCACCGCCGTCATCGATGATCCCTCTCTGACCACCAGATTAGCGGATGATTCCGGAAGGGACCCGGTCAGGGTGGTTCTTGATACACATCTCTCCATTCAGCCTGAAGCAAAATTACTGAACCTTCAATCAAAAGCAGAGACTCTCATTTTTCATGGGAAAAATACCGAGGCGGAAAGGCGCGAAGCTTTGCAGCGCCGGGGAGCGAAACTCTTTGAGGTGAGCGATGCCGACGGTCTGCTCGATCTTGATCAGGTCCTCGAATGTCTGGGGAAAAACGAAATTACATCTGTTCTTGTAGAAGGCGGAGGGAGGGTATTCAGTGGATTTCTCAGAAAGCGGCTTGCCGATAAGGCCTATCTCTTTCATGCTCCGCTCTTTGCCGGAAGTGATGGAGATGAGTTGACGCCGCGGTTTCCGGTAGGAACCAGAGAGGATGCCATCGTTCTTGCCGATGTAAATTATACCAGACTTGGAGATGATATGCTGGTCGAGGGAAATATCGCCTATCCGCTCTAAACCGCTCTTTCGGTTACCCCCTGAAATGTCGTCCGCGTCAGCGTATAAGTCAATCTGCCGTGTTCAGACAGTGTCGCAATTCCTTCCAACTCTCTTTGGCATCCTGCAGGTTCCTGTAGCGGATAGCAAGGACAACCTCATCCGTTTCAAAGGAGCGTGAAGGTATGATGCTGCAGTTCTCCGGCAGCTTCAGTTCCTTGACTTCCTGGGCAAAATTCTCTTGGGCTGCACTCAGCAGGGGCAGGCTCATCCGGGAAATCTGCTCAAAAAATCTGCTGCTTTTCTGCTGGGTGCTTATCTCAGTATTATCGAGAAGCTCGACTATTTCTTTCCGGTTCAGTAAGGACTCCAGCGCAATATCTTCTTTTTTTACGATATCGATAAGTTGATGCAGTACCTTCTTCTGGTTGTTGCCGCTGATCTGCAGCTTTTCGACAAGTTCCAGAAATTGTAACTGATCATGTTCGATGAGCAGTTGCAGGTCACGAATAATTTTATCGGAGATGACGCCATAGTGGCTCTGTTTCTGAATTTGTTCGGGGAATGAAATCAGGGGGAGGAGAAATTGTGTCCCTTTTGATATTCTTCCATGCGGCAGGTTGGAGATGAATTTTTCCCGTTGTTTTCTTGCAGGCAGGAGTCTTTGGCACAATGAAATGAAGTGAGCCTGTTCAATAATGCTCAGGCTGCCACGGGAATATTGGTCCTCGATGATTATCGATAAGATCTGCTCGGGGGAGGTCTGCTCAGGGAGAATACGGCAGCAGCATTCGCTTGCACCCAATTCGGAGACAACGCATTTGAGTCTCTGTCGGCCGCATATCACATCAAATTTCGCCTCTTGTCTCTGCTGTAATAAAACCGGAGGAGACAAAAGCCCAGAGGTCTTTATAGATGCCGTCAGATCTTTAGAAGCGGGGGCATCCTGAAGGAAGGGATGGATGTTGTATATTCCTGAGTCATGGATCTGGGTGATGGCTATTTTGTCGTAAACATTCATCTGCTGCTTACCCCTGTAGGGAAATTACGGCGTCATTCCGGACTCCGATCCGGAACCTGAATGACGTAACTAACATATTCTCGAATATTATTGATGACCTGCCTGAGAGAGAAGTGTTTTTGGCTGAATTTTATTGGTAAATAAAAATAAATCTGGTTACCCCTGAAACTCAGCATTTTCTGGCCCAGGCCGGGACTGCTCTTTTCATCGGGACGCCATAAACCCGTCCATGGGGGCTTCGCTGCAGCCGTCCGGGCTGCAGAGACCCGTGAAAAGAGCAGTCCCGACCTTGAGCTGAGGATTAGGGGAAATCAGAAAAATAAAAAAATCGGTTCTTTTGCAAGGAGAAAAGAACCGATTTGAACAATTCATCACAAAACCATGTGATAATCTTTGCGCGAGATGTCGTGTCCACGGCAGGGGGAATTAACTATCCCGCTGAAAGAAATGGATACCTAAAAAGAGGACAGGAACCCCGTTAATTCTCGTTAATCTTGTCGCGAAGAATACCGGATGGCTTAAAAGTTACCACTCTTCTAGCCTCAAGGGTAAGCTCCTGGCCTGTTTGCGGGTTTCTTCCTCTTCTGGAACTCTTGTCTTTAACATTAAATTTGCCAAAACCGCTCAGCAGCAGATCTGATCCTGAAATGAGCGAGTTTTTGGAAATTCGCAGGAAGGCTTCAACGGATTCGGTTGCCTGCGCTTTGGTAAGGTTTGCATGTTTTTTGTAAACCTGCTGCACCAGATCGGCTTTTGTCAGTGTCATAATTCCCCCTTTAATAGATGAAGTATAAATCAGATATCTTGTCTTATCATATACTTTGAGAAAATAATGTCAACTTATGCGCTTTCTTTTATTCAATTTTAATCAAAAAACAGCCTCTATTTTACATTTTTTGTCCAAAATGAATTTGCTGAGGCGATTTCTTCTCCTGAATATTAAACCACAGAAGCGATTTTGAATATCGGTAGATACATGGCGACCACCAATCCACCGATCATACCGCCTAGAAAAACCATCATAAATGGTTCAATCATAGCGGTAAGGTTTTCAACTGTCTGGTCGACCTCTTCATCATAAAAATCTGCTATCTTTTCCAGCATAGTATCGAGAGCACCGACGGATTCACCAACATTGATCATCTGCACTACCATATTTGGAAAGACACCGCTCTCGGCCAAAGGTTCGGCAATTGGTCGACCCTCGGCAATGGCATCGGATACACGAAATACAGCAATTTCTATGACCTTATTGCCGGCAGTCCTGCCGACCACCTGCAGCGCCTCAAGAATTGGCACGCCGCTTTGCAGCATGGTACTGAGAGTACGGGTGAATTTAGCAACGGCAACTTTACGGATCAATATACCAAAAACCGGGGCCTTCAACATGGCTCCGTCAATGGTGATTCTTCCTCTTTCCGTATTGTAGATTTTCTTGAATATAAAAACGATAACAGCAATACCAAGGAGTATAAAAATAAAGTTAGACTTGAAAAAGTTACTCATATTAATAACTATTTGCGTGGGAACGGGCAGTGCTGAATCAAAGCTGGTGAACATTTCATCAAAAACGGGAATAACGAAAATGAGGATGACAGCCAGGATCAATATGGATATAGCCAGACAGATTAATGGATAGGTCATTGCACCTTTAATCTTCTTCTTCAACGCCATCGCTTTTTCCATAAAGACAGCGAGCCTGGAAAGAATTGTGTCGAGAATACCACCCGTCTCACCTGCTTCAATCATATTGCTGTAAAGATTGTCAAACACCTTTGGGTGCTTGCGCATTGAGTCGGCAAAGGTGGTACCTGATTCCACGTCTTTCTGTATATCCTTAAGAACCTTCTTGAAGGTCGCGTTATCCTGCTGATTCCCAAGAATATCCAGGCATTGAACCAGGGGTAGACCGGCATCGATCATGGTGGAGAGCTGGCGGGTAAAGACAACGATATCCTTACCGGTGATCTTCGGTTGAAAAAAGGATATGTTGGCAAGCAGATCTTTGGGCTTCTCCTTAATGACAGGATTGACGATCCTCATTCGTTTGATCTGATTGAGTGCAGCTGCTTGGTCTGGAGCTTCTACTTCGCCCTTCCGTTTTTCTCCGTGGGCGTTTTTCCCTTTCCATACATAAATTGGCATTGCATGTTCTCCCGCTAAGGCCTCATCAATTATACTGCCCGAATAATTGCAGGTATTGAAGAGTATAAGATCTTATTGTAATTGCGAGTCATATTAAACTATCAATTTTAATAAAACAAGAGGTTATGGCATCTTAAAATTCTCATTGGCCGGGGGCGCAGAGACCAAAGAAACACCCGGTATACTGCATGTATTGTTTAAATGCTGTAAAAATCCATGCATTGTATATTTGGCCTTTTGTCCTAAAATATGAGAAGGTTGCACTTTTTTTCGTGATGGAGCGGGGCGGTAGTAATCAATGCATCGCTCAGATGAACGTAAATATGCAGATTTTGATAACCAGATCCTTTTTGCCCTTGTGAAAGAAGATCCTCTCATGTATATTATGCTATTGCACCACAAGAATATGTTGATTTTGAAAGGAAAAATCATTAATTTCATATAAAACAAAATTTATAAGTATTTATATATAATCAGGAGGTTGTTATGCAGAAGCAGACTTCAGTCAATTACAGCGAAGGAAAATTCCAGCCGATCATAGACAAATGTGAAGGTTGTGAGCGGGTAGTTGAAGAAAGCGGTAATCAGTATTGCCAGACCTATCTTTTTCCTAAAGCAAAATGGAAACTGGGAATTTGTAACTTTGCAACCCATGCAAAACCTGAGATCATAGTTACAAACGTCCGCGTCAATCCATTGAAAGCTGCAAAGAGAGCTTCAAAAAGATAATAATATCTTCTTGCTCTTCAGCTCTTCTATAGAATAAAAAAAACCTGCTTTGTGAAAAAAGCAGGTTTTTTTTATTTGATTCGATCAGGAAATGGGACTCCTGGGGTGCTCAACCCTGAATAGTTACCATTTGTCTATGACCTGCCCACTCCGGTATAGGCAAAGCCCTTTTTGCGGAGTCTTTGCGGCTCGTAGACGTTGCGCAAATCGATAAGGACCTTTGTTTTCATCAGGCTGCCTATTTTATCCAGGTCCAATGCGCGGTACTGGTTCCACTCCGTCATAAGGATTATCGCATCTGCATCGATGCAGGCCTCATAGGCATTTTCGACATATATCATGTTTTCCGGCAGGTATTTCTTCGCCTCTTCCATGCCTTCGGGATCGTGAGCCCTGATTATCGCGCCTCTTTCCAGCAGCGCAGGCAGTATGGTAATCGCTGGAGCGTCCCGCATATCATCAGTTTCAGGCTTGAATGTCAGACCGAGTACGGCAATAGTTTTACCGGCCTCGCTCCCTCCCAGGCCATCACGGATTTTTTTCACCATTTTGGCTTTTTGGGCGGCATTGACCTCAACCGTAGCCTCGACAATTCTGAGATTCTGCCCATGTTCCTGGGCTACTCTCATCAGGGCCAGGGTATCCTTTGGAAAACAGGATCCGCCATACCCAGGTCCGGGATGCAGGAATTTTTTACCGATCCTGCCATCCATGCCGATGCCCTTGGCCAGTGCAACGACGTCTGCTCCGATGGAATCGCATAACAGAGCAATTTCATTGATAAAGCTTATTTTGGTGGCGAGAAAGGCATTGGCGGCATATTTGGTGAGTTCGGCTGTTTCGATATCTGTTTGGACAATAGGAGTTTCCTGAAGGTAAAGCGGGTGGTAAATGGCTCTCAACACTTCTTCCGCCCGAGCTGACTCTACGCCGATAACTACTCGATCCGGTCTCATAAAATCCGTGATGGCAGCACCTTCACGTAAAAATTCCGGATTTGAAGCAACATCGAAATCCGCGGTGGGATTCAATTCATGTATAATGCGGGCAACCTGCCGCGCCGTACCCACTGGAACGGTGCTCTTATCCACGATCACGGTGTAACCCTGGAGAAGAGGGGCGATTTCTCTGGCTGCCTCGAAGATATAGCTGAGGTCGGCATAACCGTCGCCTCTTCTGCTGCTTGGTGTTCCCACGGCAAGGAATACCGCTTCGGTTTCCGCCACACTTTCGCCGAGCTGCTGGGAAAATTTCAACCTCCCTTCTGCGACGTTTTTGGCCACCATGGTGTTGAGGCCCGGTTCATAAATCGGAATTACGCCATGGGTTAATTTATCGATTTTAGATTCGTCGTTGTCCACGCAGGTTACGTGATGGCCAAATTCAGCAAAGCAGGTCCCGGTAACCAAGCCGACATAGCCGGTACCAATAATGGTAATTTTCATTGTGATGCCTTGTTTTAAATGAGATTGAGGGGCTCCGGCGGCGTGCAATACCTGCTGCACCGTACCTGAAAATATGTCTTCCTCTGCAGGCGGAGGCGCTGAGATTAGGCAGTATCCTGCTACACTTTTGTGGGACGCTCTCCGAATATGGCTGTTCCTATGCGGACCAGCGTTGCTCCTTCTTCGATTGCAATAGGATAATCATGCGTCATTCCCATGGATAATTCAATATTTTTGTTGTCGTAAAATAAACTTTTCTCAGCCATAGAGTCTGCCAGCCTTTTCAAATTACGAAAATATGGCCGGGCATCTTCGGGATTTTCGGTAAAGGGCGGCATTGTCATTAAACCTCTGACGCGGAGCTTGGGGAGTCGACCAATCTCCTGCACGAGTTTTTCCGCATCTTCCGGTTGCACGCCGGATTTATTGTCGTCCTTGCCGATATTTACCTGGACCAGAACGTCGAGCGTCCTGTCAAGAGCAAGCAGATGCTTATTCAAGGCTGCAGCCAGTTTGATGCGATCAACGGTTTCGACCATTGCAAACAGTTCTGCGGCGATTTTCGCTTTATTGCTCTGCAGATGGCCGATGAAGTGAAACTGAACTGCGTTACCGATAAGATCGAACTTCTCCTGCGCTTCCTGAATATAGTTTTCGCCGAAAAGAAGCTGACCCGCATTTTTTGCTTCTATAACAGCCTCCGGCGGAAATCTTTTGGAGACGGCGACAAGCCGCACAGAGTTCTCGTCCCTGCCACAGTTCCTGGCGATTTGGGCGATGCTTTTCTTCAGGTGTTCAAGATTTTCGGCAATCATTGATTATTCTCCATGGGGTTGGCCATATTAAAAAGCCTTGAGGCATTGGCAGTTGTAGCCTCGGCCACATCTTCGATAGTGATTCCTCTCAAAAGGGCGATTTGGGCTGCAGTATAGAGGAGATAGAGAGGTTCGTTACGTTTGCCGCGATAGGGGACCGGGGCGAGAAATGGCCCGTCAGTTTCAAGAAGCAGTGTATCCAGGGGGATACGTCTTGCAGTTTCCTGCAGTGACGCAGCATTCTTGAAGGTGACGATCCCGGGAATGGAAATGGCAAACCCAAGATCCAATATCCTTTCGGCAAAATCATAGTCTCCTGAAAAACAGTGCATTACACCGCCGTTGTCATAGGGTCCGTTTTTTTTAAGGATCGTCAAAATATCTTGATGTGCATCACGATCATGTATGATAACCGGCAGATTGTGATTTTTGGCAATCAGAAGCTGATCCTGGAAATATTGCCTCTGCAGCTCCGGCTCGCAATAACGCTTTACATAATCCAGACCGATCTCGCCGTAGCCCACGATTTCTTCTCTACGGCTATCGATTAATTGCTCCAGGTTGTCAAGATCCACGCTGTCGACATTACCAACATCATGTGGATGTATTCCCACGGTTGCTTTTATCATGTCGTAGTCGGCGGAGAGCCTGACGGCGGCCTGGGAACTGGACGGATCAATTCCGATGGTTATTATCGATTTGACGCCATGGGAGCGGGCATTTTCCAGAACTGTCTGCAGATCTGAGGCGTAGGCATCCATATCCAGATGACAATGGGTGTCTATCAGACAGGCGGAATCTTTCAAAACGGGTAATGGTACTCTTTTCGTAGTCAACTCGATACTCCTGTTGCTTCATGGCGGATATTTGCAGAGCAGATTCGCTGCAACGATTACTCAAAAACGATAATCTCGTAAAAAAGTCATCGAATTTGCCGGGATGGACTCTGCGATAAATTCCGATTCCCTGAAAAGCTCGATATACCAGTCATAGTTTTGAAACGGTGATTGTAAGCACATGTGGTGCGGCGAGACGCCGTTTCAGATTTTTAATGACGCAGATCACGCCTTTACGAGTCCTTCGGATTCATATTTTTCTGTAAATAATAAGCCTGATCTATTGAAAAAAACTTGATTTTATGTTTAACAGCTATGAAATATTATCGGCGTGTTAGGTTTTGTCCGTGAGCAGCCAGCATCGCTCCGATCGCTCCGATCGCTCCGATCGCTCCGATTGCACCGAGCTGGCAGAGGAGATTGACCTCCGCCTTGTGTTGCTTCTTCGGGCAGGCTGCTGGGCGAGCAGGTCCTGCCGGACATGATTCCTGATAACTAGTGTACCTCATGAGAGGAAATGTCAACTTGAAATTTCCAAAGAAGTCCTGAGCGTTTATGATGGTTCACTTGCTGAAGTGGCACGATTATTGAAGTATTAAAAGGATTTCCTGATAGGAATTACGATTTTGACATTGGCAAGAAGGTGTTTTTCTATTATGTATTTCAATCAGTACTAAACACCTTTGGCTACCATGCTTTGGCGGAAGTACGGTGATGACCTGCAGGTTTTGCCATACACCAAAAATTTCAGTAACCAGGGTGCGTAATCATTTTCCCGGTTATGAGACCGAAATCATGGCAGTTAATTGAGTAGAATATTTTCTGTATCAAAGTTTTTGTTTTCACTGTAGTATTTGCTGATTGTAGCTGTTTCATTGAAAGTGCGGGTTTGGAGAAAGTGATTTTCTCATCGACGGATAATTCTGGTTTCATTGTTTGATGCTCCGTAAACATGCCGTTTTTTTATTTGTTCGGGAAAAGGGTCGTTGTGTGGTTTTGCAGGCACGGAAAAATATAGGGTACCTTGAAAAATAAGAATTTTCGCCCAAGGTCAAAGAGATTGGGGAAAACGCCATTTTTCAAGGTGGCCTGAACATGAAATCACTCAGTTTAAGAAATGTCGTATTGCATTAAGCAGAGAGCCGAAAGAAGAGGCTAATAATTAAAACGAGGTAGAGGGCATGAATTACGGTATTGTCAGTCAAGAGCAGCTTGAACAGATCGACGTAATATTGGCCGACAAGCTCATAAAGCTGGGCGTCGACTGTGTAATAATTATAGACATGGCGGGGAATATCATTACTGCCAAGGACAATGGCGAAAGCAAATATGATGTCTATTCATTTGCAGCGCTGGCCGCGGGAAATTTTGCAACGGTTGATGCCATGGCCAAGCTTGTAGGTGAGCAGGAATTTTCACTTCTTTTCCATAAAGGCCAGGAATCCAATATACACTTCAGCAAAATTGATGATGAGCTTCTTCTGATTTCCATGTTCGGCCGTGATATATCTCTTGGCTTCCTGAGATTGAATGTTGTCGATGTTATTGAGAAAATCCGCAGAGTTTGGGATACCAGATAGATATCATTTATTTTCAGTGCATCAATATAAAAAATACCGGTGAATATTGGATTCTTATAAAGTGGGGGTCGTGAATTGAGTTTTATCAATCTGAAAGATAAGGTTGTTCAAATTAAGATTGTTTACTATGGCCCGGGACGCTGTGGCAAAACCACCAATCTGGAATTCGTAAATCGTACCTATAAAAAGCAGATTGTCTCAGAAATGGTGAGTCTGAAAACCCATGGAGACAGGACGCTCTTTTTTGATTTTCTTCCTTTCGATATGGGGCAGATCAAGGGATATGATATAAAAATCCAGCTGTACACTGTTCCCGGTCAGGTTAAATATAACGCTACAAGAAAACTTGTTCTCAGGGGAGTAGATGGGATTGTTTTCGTTGCCGACGCCATGGCAAAGCAAAGGGCAAAGAATATCAGATCCCTTAATCAATTACATGAAAACCTACAGTCATATAAAGAAAGCATATTCAATATACCGCTGGTTCTGCAATACAATAAGGTGGATTTGAAGGAACACGGAATTCCGATTCTACCTACCTCGGTGCTGCAGAAAGACCTAAACAGCAGACTCAAAGTACCGTATTTCGAGGCCAGTGCGATTACAGGTTATAATGTAGCTGCGACACTGAAGAAAATCATTTCTTCCACGGTTGTATCTATTCAGAAAAAACTACTCTAGAGAGAAAATACGGTGGAACAATATAAAGAAGGTCAATATGATGACGACCTGACCGTAGGCATTGACGAGTATGATAATGATTTTGATACAGGTGATATAGATCTCTTCGATTATGCAGGTAACGAGGATTCTCCTCTGTCTCGCTTAAAATCCATCATATTATCGATTGACTGGGAAATATCGGATAGTATTCTCCTTCAGTTCAATGAAGAACTCCTTGATCTTCAGGATATCTGGGCCGGCAACAAAATCAATCTCATCTACGTGCAGGCCCTCGAGAAACTGAGCCGCTATATATACAAGGAAAAAGCCTCCGCTCATCCAAGCGCAATCAAGCTCCTGATGAACTTTTATTCGAATCTGGAAAAAATCGTTTCAGACGAAGACATCACTGAGCAGCAAAAAAAGAACCTCCTGCGCGATGATATCGAGAAATTCGAAAAGCTGAAGAGACAGATCAGTCCCTCAGCTCCTTCTGGAGCTCTGCAAAAGGAAGCCCCGGCACAAATGATTAAGACATCTCCCTCCGTAATAGCCGAAGATGAGCCGAATATCCCTGCCGATGAAGGGGAAATCGGAAAACCGGGCGAAAGAGATCCTCTCCTTAATCTCAAGGCCATTGTTTATGGCATAGACTGGGAAATAACCGAACAGGATCTGAACAATTTAAGTCGCGAGGTGAAAATCCTCGAACAGGAATTCAAGACCAGCAAGGCAAAGCAGATATTTCTTCAGGGCATAGGCTCGTTGGGAGCATATATTAATCTTAAGAGAAGTGATGCCCACGCCGACGCTTTTAAGCTTCTGCACTCGTTCTTTGCTGGTCTGGAGAGTGTTGTTCGTGGAAATTTATCGGGTCAGGAGGAAAAAAATATCCTGTTGTCCGAGGTGGAAAAATTCAACGCCTTCAAAACAGCAATAGCCGATACCATTTCTCCGGATGCCATTGCCCAATCTTCAGATGAAGAAGATGAATCCATCTATAATTATGAGGATGAGATCCAGCCTGCTTTTGCCGATGTTCCCGAAGGCATTCACGGCTTCAGAGAGGAAGAAGAAGAAACGGAACCGGAGCAGAAAGATGCGGATATCGAGAATGATATCGATCAATATTTTGATGATGACGATGACTCCGGAGAGCAGGGACAAGACTTGGATAATGAGCTTGCCCAGGAAATGGAATCCCGCCTCGATGGGATGTTCGATGACCTGCCCTCTCATGAAGAAGCAGTTATAGGACTCGATGCTGAAGCAGCGTTGAGAGGTGTTGATGTCGAAACCGACGCCGACGATGAAACTGATGAAGAACCGCTGCCTGAGGAAGATGGCGAACTTTCTCCTGCTCTTGCAGCAGACGATGAATATCAGGTGGAGGAAGATTCACCGGCTGTTTTTACTGACACGGTAGACGAATTTTTTGACGAATCGGGGGCCGATGATCCTGAATTCCAGGGCAAAGAGTTGCCTGGTGTTGATGTAGAGAATGAAGCCGACGACGATTACGATGAGGATCCTCTTCCTTACAAAAATGGCGAATATGCTCCTGCACTCTCAGCTGATAATGACGATGAAGAAGATCAGGAAAGCAGAGAAGAACAGGACTATACCGGCGATATCGAGAACAGGCTGGATAACTTTTTTGGCGAGTCAGACAAGTCATCTGGAGAAGTTCAGGATGTAGAAGAGATCGCTGATGTCACCGAACGTTCCCCTGCTGCTGATGATATCGAAGACAGGCTGACCGATTTCTTTGGTGAAAGCGAACCGGAAATCTCCTCTGAAAGCGAGGAAGAGGCGCTCAAAGGTATCGAAGTTGAAACCGCCGAAGATGATGAGTCCGAGGAAGAACCGCTGCCTTATGAAAATGGTGAAATCGCTCCGGCCTTGAGAGAAGACGAGGAAGAGCAGTGGGAAGAAGAGTCCGCTGCGGATGAGTCTGCTTTTGATCTTTCCACGGATGCTGTCACTGAACAGCCGGAGCAGGATCTTTCTGCGGCAGGTCAGGAAGAGGAAGCAGTGGAAGAGCGTTTTGATCAACTGTTCGGTGCCGAAGAGGAAAGAACGGATTTCGCTGCCCCGGAACATGAGGGTGAGCTCGAAGCGGACTTTGCGGACATTACAACCGAGGAGGAGACAGAGGATCAGGCAATTCAGGGTGTAGATGTCGAGACTGAAGAAGACGATGAATCTGGCGAAGAGTCGCTGCCTTTTGCAGATGATGGCGAGCTTGCTCCAGCCCTTGCGGGTGACGAAGGTATTGCTGCTGCTGTAGACGAGGATGAACAGGAAAATGAAGAAGCAGCTGAAGCGGAGGTGAGCGACAGGTTCGATTCCTTCTTTGATGATTCTGAGCCGGTGGAAGAGGAAGACTCAGAACAGCGCACCGATGAAGAGCCCGGCGACGATGTGCAGGATTTTGCACCACTGCAAGAAGACTACTTAGAAGTTTCTGAGGATGAATTTGAAGAAATTTCTGAGGAGACTGCAGTTAAGAATAAGGAAGCGCAAAGTGATGACGAAATATTGGCCTTCCTCAATGATGAAGATGATACCCTCCTTTCTTTTGATGATTTTCCTGAAGAAGAGATTGAGGAAATGACTGCCGAAGAGATTGGCGCGGTGCTCGTGGAAGACGGTGTCGTCAGAACCTCGGGGGATACCCCGTCCGGATATTCGACCACCGATGAGCTGCTTGGCCTATCCGCTGAAGCGCAATACGCAGAAGAGACGGAAGAATTTATCAGTCATCCGGAAGGAAATGAAGATTATATCCTTGCAGTAGAAGGACTGAACAACGAAGAAGAGGAAGATGTAATATTCGAGCTGGTTGATGAAACCGAAGAATTGGCAGATCCACTCGTTTCGGGAGACGAAGCGGAATTGGATTATGACGATTCTCAATATTTCGGAACCACTCTTCTTGCCGATGAACCGGTCATTCGAAAAACTGCGATACCTGCGGAGCTTGGTGTTCATGCATTTAATGCCCTCGATCAATCGGCACCGCCTGAAGTGGAAGAAAATGATACGGGATATCTCGGACCACAAGGAACGGTTCCGACTCAGGATATGCTTGATGACTTGAGAAATTGCATCATTTCTCTCGGTCTCGAAATCGATGATGACATACTCAACGGTCTCAATGAAGAAATTGAAAAATTACGCCATCTGTATCTGAATAAACCTGTTGAAAAAACCTTTATTCAACTTCTTGCCACCGTCTCAGCTCATATCGGAAGATATCGATATGAAGCCGACTCCGAAGCCAACCGGCTACTCCTGTCTATCTTCGACAAACTTGAACTGAGCGCGTTGGGTCAGGCCGACAGCAGTGAAATTCAGGAGGCAGTCCTTAATGAGACCAGCAAGGTTTTACATTGGCAGGCACGGCTCATTGATAGAACTCCTGCGGTAAGAGAAGATGAAGATGTACTTGAAGATACAATAGAGACCGTGGCAGATGACGAGACGATTGGAGAGGAAATAAGTACAGGTCTTGATGAAATGTACAGGAAGGTCGATGAAATAGGCAACGACATGCTGATGCAGAAGGTTTCTTCGATAATGAAAGCCGAACTGGATCAACTTAAAAATGCCTTCCATGCGGAACTTACAGGCTTGAAAGAGGAAATCCGCCGCCGGAACACTTAACTGTTATACCTGAATCAAACCGGAAAAAAAAGCGGCAGCCCGAAAGGTTGCCGCTTTTTTATTTATCTGATTACCTACGAAGCTCAGCTAATTTCATACGGCCTGCCTTGGAGATTTTACAAAAGCCCGTTTTTACAGTCATTCCGGCTTGATCCGGAATGACGAAACTAACATATTTCCGAATATTGTATAGCAACAGTTGAACTTATTTCTTTCGTTCAGATGGTATTAAACTTTTTCTTCAGCATCCATTCGACATGCTGCGGCACCAGATCGTGTACATTGCCGCCATGCCTGGCAGCATCCTTAATAATGGAAGAGCTGATATAAATCCATCGGAATCCGGCCATGAGGAAAATAGTATCGACTTCTCTTTCGAGTTTCCTGTTCATCAATGCCAGCTGGAACTCATAGTCAAAGTCAGAGACTGCCCGCAACCCACGAACTATGGCCTTTGCTTTCCTTCTATGTGCATAGTCAACCATTAGTCCGCTAATCGGATCCACTTCAACTCTCGAATCCTTTGCGGGATAACACTCTTCGATCATTTGCTTTCGTTCTTCCAGGGTGAAGGTCGGGGCTTTGCCGGGGTTGACTGCCAGGGCAATAATGACCTTGTCAAAGAGATTGAGAGCACGGTCGACGATGTCGAGATGTCCATTGGTGATCGGGTCGAATGTTCCTGGGTAAACTGCGATGGTCTTTTCCATAACAAGATAATTAATTATAGGTAAGAATTTCCATTTCTGGACGGACACTATCTGGCGGTATATATCCAGAAACCAGTATCTCCATACCTTCGTCTGTCCAAGAGCCTGAATTGCTTAAATTCAACCGATAATACGGCTTTTGCCCTCTCCTCCGCAACAATTAATCCATGCTTGGCGAGAAAAGAGGTATTATCCAGGTCTTCGAGGGTGCGCTGGGCCAGGTTTTTGTCGTAGGGTGGATCCAGAAAGATGATATCGAATGGATCTGTGTCACTACTTTTCCGAAAAACAGACTGCAGGCCCTTCCTGAGATCGCACTTGATAATGGAAATATCAGGCTGGAAGGATTCCCGGATGAGGCATTTTTGAAGAATAACGGTGTTCTTGCGGATCAGGTGAAGCGAAGTGGGAGAGCTGTCGACAAAGACCGCTGAAGCAGCCCCGCGACTGAGAGCTTCTATACCGAAAGCGCCGGTACCTGCATAAAGATCCAGGACCCTTGCTTGAGCAATCTTTTCGCCAAGGATTGAAAACAAGGCCTCTCTGGATCTGTCGGAAGTGGGGCGGATTGCTAAGCTTCTGCCCAAGGGAGAGTTAAGCTGAAGCCCCTTTGCCTTGCCGCTGATAATTCTCAAAGATCATCCCATTTTCATAATAATTAGAAAGAGTAGGTTGGCTGTGAGCGCAGCGAACCCCAACAACCGAACGACAACGACGAAGATCAGGCTTTCTCGAAGTCGGAGTTTATGCCCGTAAGGGGGCTTATCGCGACGCCATCAAATATCGAGAATCTCATGAAACCCATCTAAGTTGCCGAGATGGACTTAGGGAAAAGCTTGATATTCTAGGCGCAGTATCTGAAACGGTGATTTGGCAGTACATGTGGTACGGCAAATCGCCGTTTCAGATCTACAACGACGAAGATCGAGCTTTTAACAAGTCCATCATATATTGAGGTATCCTATAATCGTTTCCCCTCCGCGAACCTTCTGGCCTTTTTCAATAGCGATTTCGGTATCGGCGGGAAGATATATATCAACACGTGAGCCGAAGCGGATAAGGCCAAAGCGCTCGCCTCTTACGGCTTTGTCTTCCAATTCGAGCCAGTTGACGATTCTTCTGGCAATAAGACCGGCAACCTGGACGAAGGCTATCTTTTTGCCGGTCTCACTCTCCAGGATCGTGGTGCAATTCTCATTATATAAAACCGCCTTATCGCTGTCAGCTGAATGGAATTTCCCCGGTTTGTAGATAATTTTTTTGACGGTGCCGGAGAGGGGCAGGCGGTTTACATGAACATTAAATACGTTCATGAAGATCGATATCTTATAGACTTCCTGCTGCAGGTATTCATCATCTGTGATCTTCTCCACATAAATCACCTTGCCGTCCGCGGGTGCTAGCACGGCATGCTCTTTAGCAGGGATAAACCGCTCGGGATCTCTAAAAAAACAAAGCACGAATGTGGTAACGGCTAATCCTGTATAGGCTACCCAGGAACAGCCGACCAGCGCAAATATCAGGGTGGTGAAAGCAAAAAAGAATATAAAGGGATAACCTTCCCGGGTTACCGGTACTTGAGGGGATTTCATCAGTGACTGCCTACATGAATTTTATGTGAATTAACAAATGATGATCTCGTAAAAAAAACATGATAGCACAAGCTTCTTAGGAGTCCATCGCAATAATCTGATTTAAGAAATGAATAATTGGTTTAGCATAAACAATCTACCCGGTTATTTGGTCTTGGACCTTGCCATGGCAATAATCCCCGTCCTTACAATCTCTTTGATACCGATGGGCCTCAGTATATCTATACAGGCATTAATCTTGGAGGCTGCACCGGTAACTTCAATCGCATAGCTTTTCGGGCTGACATCAACCACCTTGCCGCGAAATATATCGATTATCCTCAGCACTTCGGCTCTGGTGTGCGATTCGGCCTTTACCCGAAGAAGAACCATCTCCCGTTCCACATACTCTTTGTCGCTGATGTCGGATACCTTGATAACGTCAATGAGCTTATGCAGTTGTTTGGTTATCTGTTCGACGATCGTTTCATCTCCTCTGGTCACCAGAGTCAGGCAGGAGACGCCCGGATCCAGAGTTTCCGCGACACAGAGGCTTTCGATATTGAAGCCGCGGCCGCTGAAAAGACCGGTAACCCTGGAGAGAACTCCGGGTTTATTGGTTAGAAGAACGGAAATTGTATGTTTCATTCTGAAAATCCTCTTGATGGATCCGTATTTGCTTGAAAGGCAAGAATTCAAGGCTGAGTTGTTTTGGTGATCTATTTAACTTTTGATAAACTCGTAAAAACTTGAATTTTCAGATGGCTAAGTAAAAAACTTCATATGCTAGGCGCGCAAAATTTCTATTATTTCGGCGTACTAGGGTACGTCGTAATGATAGAAATTTTGTAGCAACGACGCAGATGGAGAGTTTTTACGACGCCATCAACTTTTAAACCAGGAGCATCTCCGTATTAGCTTTCCCCGCCGGTACCATCGGATAAACGCTTTCTTCTCGGGAAACTACGAAATCCATCAACACCGTGGCCTTGGTCGAGAGTGCCTCTTTTATAACCGGCTCTACGTCGCTCACCTTAGTGGCCCGCAGGCCTACGGCTCCGTATGCCTTTGCAAGTTCAACAAAGTCGGGACAGACATCCATCACCGTGGAGGAGTATCTCTTGTCATAGAAAAGTTCCTGCCATTGGCGCACCATTCCCAGAAAGCCGTTGTTGAGAATGGCCACTTTGACCGGACAGTTATATTGTTTGGCGGTGGCCAACTCCTGGATATTCATCTGGATAGAGCCGTCTCCGGCGATATCTATCACACATTTATCAGGGAAGGCTATCTGGGCTCCGATAGCTGCCGGCAATCCATATCCCATGGTGCCGAGTCCGCCTGAAGTGATGAACCGTCGCGGTTTGTTAAAACGATAAAACTGAGCTGCCCACATCTGGTTCTGCCCGACTTCGGTGGTGATAATGGCATCGCCGCCGGTGAGCTTATCCAGCATTTCGACAACATATTGCGGTTTGATGATATCGCAGTCCGTATTGTAGGAGAGGGGATGCTTTGTCGACCAATCGTTAATGATTTCCAGCCAGGGCAGATGTTTCGCGGCCTCGGCGGAGAGCGAGAAGTTCTTTTCATCGTCGAAGAGCGTGTTCATCGCGGTCAGGGCAGATTTGCAGTCGGCAACAATGGGAACATCGACTTTGACATTCTTGCTGATCGAGGTTGGATCGATGTCAATATGTATGACCTTGGCCTTGTCGGCAAACTCATCCAGCTTGCCGGTGACTCGGTCGTCGAATCGCGAACCGACGGCGATGAGCAGATCGCATTCGGCGACGGCCATATTGGCGGTGTAGGTTCCATGCATGCCGAGCATGCCCATGGAAAGCTCATGAGTCCCCGGGAAGGCGCCCAGTCCCATCAGGGTCATGGTTACCGGGATGTTGAGTTTAATGGCCAGTTCGGTCAACTCCTTATGTGCTCCCGAAAGGATAACACCGCCGCCCACATAGAGCACCGGCCGCTTGGCCTGCATGATCAGCTTACAGGCCTTTTCCACCTGTCGGTGGTGAGGTTCATAATTCGGCTGGTAGCTCTGCATCCGGATTTCTTTTTTCTCGGGATACTTGCACATCCCGGCAACGACATCCTTGGGCAGATCGACCAGCACCGGGCCGGGACGACCGGTCTTGGCAATGTGAAAGGCTTCCCGCAATGTGGGAACCAGGTCCTCAGTGCTCTTCACCAGGTAGTTATGTTTGGTACAGGGCCTGGTGATCCCGACGATATCAACTTCCTGAAAGGCGTCGTTGCCGATAAGTTTGGTGGGCACCTGGCCGGTGAGAACCACCAGAGGAATAGAATCCATATAGGCGGTGGCGATACCTGTCACACCGTTTGTGGCGCCGGGTCCCGAGGTCAGCAGGGCAACGCCTACTTCACCCGTCACTCTGCTGTAGGCATCGGCCGCATGAACGGCGCCCTGCTCATGGCGCACCAGTATATGCTGAATATCAGCTTCAAAAAGTGCATCGTAGAGATCTAAAACGGCACCACCCGGAAACCCGAAGATGGTTCTTGTCCCTTCTTCCTGAAGACATTTAACTATTGCTTGGGAGCCGATGATCTTACTCATAAACGCTTGATCCTTGATAAAGATATAGGGGAAAAGTTATGTACTGGATTTATGAAAATCTCGTATAAGTCAGTGCGGAGATTGAGATGGCTGGATAAAAAGTTCGATATGCACGGAAATCGGGCTTTCTCGAATTCAAGAGTTTATGCCCGTACGGGTGCTTATGCGACACCATCCAATTTTGCGAACAGTAAAATATAGAAGCGAAGCTGAAAGAAGTCAATACTTGATGTAATTATAGACTCCAGGGGAATATTATTGATTAATACACTCTCGTCAGATCTGTAATCCTGAAGACACACGGGTCTATCCAGGTATTTCCATATTGGGGATTCACCGTTTTTATACTTTCAAAATTTCAAACTTCCTCACAAACACTCCATCTTCTTTCAGAATTAGCCAATAGCCATCAAAACAAACTTGACAACCGGCAACCATCGTGTGTAATTTAAGGACATCTAACAAAGAAACAGCCGCAGTCAATTTAGATCAAACAATTAAGGACCAGTATTAACACAATGAGAACCACAACCCTCGCTCTACTGCTACTACTACCGATGCCATCGCGAACTACGGCAGATACGGGGGAATTGTGATGATATAATCATCCATTACAGACACCCAAAGAGGCCGCGGTTCGCAAGAACCGGGGCCTTTTTTTTTGTTTTTTCACATTACGCACCAGGCGGATTACAACCTTTCAGACTAACAATGAGGAGAGCAACACCATGAAACCGGAATCAGTAACCAGATACAGACCTTATCCACAGGTGGATCTGCCCGACAGGACTTGGCCCTCGAAACGAATCGAGACCGCGCCAAGCTGGTGCAGCGTCGATCTCAGGGACGGCAATCAGGCGCTCATACAACCCATGAGCCTGGATAAAAAGGTCGAAATGTTCCGGCTCCTCCTCAACATCGGCTTTAAGGAGATCGAGGTAGGTTTCCCCTCCGCCTCGCAGGTGGAATATGAGTTTACCCGCAAACTCATCACAGAAAACATGATCCCCGACGATGTGGCGATCCAGGTACTCACCCAGGCCCGGGAGAGCCTGATCAAAAAGACCTTTGCCTCGGTTGAGGGCGCCAAACAGGCGATTATTCATCTCTACAACTCCACCTCGATCCTGCAGAGAAATATTGTCTTTAAGATGAAGAAGAAAGAAATAATTGAACTCGGGGTGCGTGGCGCGAAAATTCTCAAAGAGGAAGAAAAAAAATATCCCGGGACCCGCTTTCACTACCAGTATTCGCCGGAGAGTTTCACCGGCACCGAACTCGATTTTGCCCTGGAGATCTGTGAAGCGGTAATGGACGTGCTGGAGCCGACTCCCGAGAACCCGGTAATCATCAACCTGCCGGCAACCGTCGAAATGTCCACCCCCAATATCTATGCCGATCAGATCGAATGGTTTTGCCGGAATATGAAAAACAGGGACTGCGCCGTCATTTCACTGCACACCCATAACGACAGGGGCTGCGCCGTTGCCGCCACCGAACTGGGCCTGATGGCCGGGGGGCAGCGGGTGGAGGGTACGCTCTTCGGCAATGGCGAAAGGACCGGCAATGTCGATATCGTCACTCTGGCGCTTAATATGTTTACCCAGGGAGTTAATCCCAACCTTGATTTCAGCAGTATCAACGATCTCATCGATGTCTACGAGCGGGTCACCCGCATTCCCGTGCCGATCCGTCACCCCTATGCCGGTGAGCTGGTCTATACCGCCTTTTCCGGGTCCCACCAGGATGCCATAAAAAAAGGCATGGACCGAACGGAACAGGAAGATTCGCCGACCTGGGCGGTTCCCTACCTCCCCATCGACCCAACCGATGTCGGCCGCACCTATGAATCCATCATTCGCATCAACAGCCAGTCCGGCAAGGGCGGTATCGCCTATATCATGGACAAGGAATTCGGCTTCAGGATGCCCAAGGAGATGCAGCCGGGCTTCGGCACCGTTATCCAGAAATTGACGGATAAACTGGGCAGGGAATTGCTCAGCGAAGAAATAAAGGATGCCTTCACCCGTGAGTATCTTACCTGCAAAACTCCCTACGACCTCAAGGGCTTCAATGTGGTCAAGCGGCATCTCGATTCCGGAGAATCGCAGTCCTCGGCGGATATCGAGGCGACTTTGCTGGTTCATGATGAGCAGAAGATTCTCTCCGCCACTGGAAATGGTCCGCTGGATGCCTTCTGCAATGCTATCAAGGAAGGTGCGACCGGTCCGTTTACCCTGTGCAGCTATCATGAGCATGCGCTTAATTCCGGTTCCAGCGCCAAGGCGGTGACCTATATTGAAATAGAACTGCCCGACGGAGATCGCTACTGGGGCGCCGGCATCGATACCGATATCATAGTCTCCTCTATCAAGGCAGTGCTGAGCAGTCTCAACAGATCCGCCAAAAAGGAAATCCTCTCCGCACAGCAGTTGGATAAAATCGGGAACTCCTGATTAGAGAAACGATGATCTCCTAAAAAGTAATCGAAGCGGCCAAAGCACAGCCAGGTACAGTGCCCCCCAAAGACACAACACATGACGATTCAGTAGGTTGGTGCTGAACGAAGAGAAGCCCAACGTTTTTGAGAAGACGGTTTCGTTGGGGTTTGATGTGGTCCAGTAAAAACGGACATATTCCTAAGCTGCTTTTTTCATAACTGACAATTTCTCAAAATCCATTGGACTGAGATAGCCAAGGTATGAATGATATCTTTTGCTATTGTAGAACATTTCA